>JAHBVI010000101.1 GCA_019637635.1 Anaerolineae bacterium | reverse complement strand
AAAATAACCAAATGAGCAAACAAAAGGCCAGCCACCGTGCTGGCTTTTTCTTTGCCTGGAGGATGACCATGACTACCGCTTTCGACTTCTACAACCAGACGCCGACGGCAACACCTGCACGCCGCCGTATTAACGACCTGCCGGCCAGTGACCGGCCGTTGTATCGGCTGAACCATATTGGCAGCCGGGCCATGTCTACCAATGAATTGTTGGCACTCCTGTTAGGCACACCGGATGCGCCTGGCCTGGCCGATGACCTGCTGCGGCACTTCGGCAACCTGCACGAACTGGCCCGCGCCAGCAAGAACAAGCTGACCCGGATTCACGGCATTGGTGAGGCACAGGCAGCCCGGCTGCTGGCGGCTATTGAACTTGGACAACGGCTGCAAGCGCCTGCACCTGATGAGAAGATGCGCATTACGACGCCGGTTGATGCCGCCAACCTGCTCATGACGACCATGCGCTTCCTGGAACAGGAAGAGTTTTGTGTGGTCTTGCTGAATACTCGCAACCAGGTGATGGCCGTCAAAACACTTTACACCGGCAGCCTCAACAGCAGCGTGATTCGCGTTGCCGAAGTTTTCCGCCATGCCATTGAAGCGCCGGCCGCAGCCATTATCATCGCCCACAACCATCCCAGCGGCGACCCAAGCCCCAGCCCGGAAGACATCCGTGTTACCCGCCAGATTGTTCAGGTCGGTAAACAACTGGATATAGAAGTGCTGGATCATGTCATTGTTGGTGACGGCCGTTACGTCAGCCTCAAAGAGCGCGGTTTGGGTTTCGATTAAACCCCATTTATCCCCATTCACCCCAAAGGAGGAACTCACCATGTCCCGTCATGCCAATGTGGAAAAAGCGGGTTATTTCCCGCTGCCGGAAACCATCACGCCGCTCATTGCCAGCTTCATCAGTGCGCCCCATGGCGGGCGGATTTATGACCCCTGCACCGGAGAAGGAACCGCTTTAAGCACGTTATCCCTTATGCTCCACCTGGAACCGTATGGCGTAGAACTGCAAGACAATCGCGCTTTCCTGGCTAAAAAACTCATCCGTATGGCCGTGCGCCACGACAGCCCAGACCCCATCGCCCCGGAAAACCGCGTGCTGCACCTGAGTTATGAATTTGTTTCCAGCACGCCGGAAATGTTCAACCTGGTCTACTGCAACCCGCCCTATATGTTCGCAGACGAGATGAACGACAAGGAAATGGAGTTTGGCCGGGATGAGTACAAGTGGATGGTGGGCACGCGCAAGAACTTGCAGCCAGACGGCCTGTTTGTGTGGGTGGTGCCCCAACACATGCTGCTGCACCGTAACAGCCTGACCTATCTGGCCTCCTGGTATGACAACATCCAGGCTTACCGTTTCCCGGATGAGGAATATGCCCAATTCCACCAGGTCGTTGTCTTTGCCACGCTGCGCCAGGCTAAACAGATGCCGGATGAGGAGGAAGTGGAGCGGCTGCGCACCTACGGCCGTTTGGGGAGCAAACTCGACATCCTCACCGCCCAGGCCGAACCGGTCTATGTGCTGCCGCCGCTGGCCGTGCCACCGGACCAGGTGAAGTTCCGCAGCGCCATTGTCTCGCCGGAAGAAGCCATAGCGGAAGCAGCAAGCGCCGGTGTGGCCGCCACCGAGGAGTTTGCCATCCACCTGCGGCCGCGGAGTACACAGAGCCACCGGCTGAAACCATTGACCCCCATGAAAAAGGGGCACCTGGTCAGCATTGTGGCGGCCGGACTGCTCAACGGGGCGGTGTTGGAAAAAGATGGCCAACGCCTCATGCTCAAGGGGCAGTCGTACAAAACGTGGGTGTCGGCCGAGAAGGTGGAACCCAAAGAAGATGGCGGCCGCACCGTGACCAACACCTACACCGAACGGGTGATGACCCGTATTACCGTGCTGGCCGAAGATGGCCTGGTGCAGGAACTGACCGGCCCGGCGCTGGAATCTTTCCTGAGCCGGTGGGTGGAAACGTTGACGGCCAAAGTGATTGAAGATTATCCGCCGCTGTACCGCTTCAACCTGAATGGCTATGGCCCCATCTTGAAGCATCTGAATCCCTACCGCAACATTCCCCGCGTCAATAAGCCTGGCCTCTTGCCGGCGCAGGCCCACGCCGCCGCGGCCGCCGCCATGCGGCTGGAACGGGCTAACGACGCCTACATCATTGGCGAGATGGGCACGGGCAAGACGGTGATGGGCACGGCCGTGCCCGCCATCTTGCACGCCAAGAGCAAGGGCAAGAAGATGAACCACATCATCATCATGTGCCCGCCGCACCTGATTCACAAATGGGAGCGGGAAGTCAAACACGTCTGGCCTGCGGCCAGGACGATGCTGCTCAAGACCATCAGCGACGTGGACAAATTTTTTGCCGCGCCTGGCCCCATCTTTGGCGTGATGAAGGAGACGAGCGGCCGGATTTCTACGGGCTGGAACCACACCTTCCACTTTTGCGGTGAAGTGACCACCCGGCAGCGGGCCAGAACGGACAAGGTAGAAGTCGTTCGCAAACCGCACTTCCAGGCCGGGGAGATTGTGACCGAGAAGCCGCTGCTGCTGCGCAAGCTGGACGAGATTAACGACTACTACCAGTCTCGCCAACGGCCCCAATCTGGCAGCCTGCCCCAGAAAATGAAACGGATGGAAAACAGAGCCTTCACCCTGGAAAAGGTGAAGGAATACCGCGCCCGACGTGGCCTGCGCTGCCCACACTGCGGCGAACTCATCACCGCCAACAAAATCCCTACCACCACAACCGAACATTTCCACCAGAAACAGCAGCCGTGTGAAAGCTGCGGCCGTGCGCTTTACCAGATGGAACGGCGCGACAGTGACCCCAAAGCCCACACCGGCAGCAGTTTCGCCGCCTATGTACGACGAGAGAAACAAATCCGGCGCGGACAGACGCCGAAACCAGAAGAAAATATAGGGTATGCCCGGTGGGGGTTGGCGAATTACATCAACCGGCATTACAAGGGACGGCTGGATTTGCTCATCGCTGATGAGATGCACCAGTTCAAAGGGGCAGACAGCGACCGGGGTTATGCCTATCACCGGCTGTGTACAGCGGCTGACAAGGTGCTGGGACTGACCGGCACTTTGTACGGGGGCAAAGCATCCACCCTGTTTTACTTGCTTTACCGCTCCTCTTCGCTCATTCGCCGCCACTTCACCAAAACCGAAGAAGAGGGGCTATCCCGCCTGAATGTGGGCAAGTGGGTGTCGCAGTATGGCATCTTGCAGGAGATTGAGACGCGCCACGAGGATGAGAACGGCAAGACCACCGGCAACAGCAAAAACAGTGTGCGCACCAAAGAACTGCCGGGTGGCTCACCGGCCATGCTGCCCTGGATTCTGGAAAGCTGTGTCTTTGTCAGTTTGCCGGATATGGGTTTTGCGTTGCCAGATTACCAGGAAATCCCACGGGTGGTAGAGATGTCCTGGGCGCAGGCTGACCAGTATCGGGAGTTTGAAGAGCAACTACGCCAGGAGATGGTTAAGCGCATTGTTATGGGGGACAAGTCGCTGTTGGGGGCGTACATCAACAGCACCATCACCCTGCCTGATTCGCCCTGGCGGAACAAAGGTGTCTTTGACCGGCAGGGGCGAGGAGTGGCTTTTGCGCCAGCCTTGCCCGATACCATCCTTTATCCCAAAGAGGAGGAGATTATTGAACTCATCGAGGAGAAGGTACAAGCCGGGCAAAAAGTGCTGCTGTTGTGCCAGCAGACGGCGACGCTAGACATTACCCCCCATTGGACAGCCAGGCTGCGTGAACGCGGATTGCGGACGGCCGTGCTCAATGCGCCACCGGACAAACGAGAAGCGTGGATTGAGGCGCAACTGAGAGCCGGACTGGATGTACTCATCACCCATCCACGTAAGGTGGAAACCGGCCTCGACCTGCTGCAATTCCCGACCATCATCTGGATGGGCACAGAATTCAGCCTGTACACCATCCAGCAGGCCAGCCGCCGCTCGTGGCGGATTGGGCAGGCCAATGATGTGGAGGTCTATTTCTTTGTCTACGGCCGTACCGTGCAGGAGAAGGCGATGGGGCTGATTGCCTCCAAAGTGGGGGCAGCGGCGCGGATTAACGGGGATGTAATTGCCGAGGAGGGGGGTTTAGGTGAGTTTGACGAGTATGCCAACACTGACCTGGTGGCGGCGCTGACCAACATGCTGGAGAAAGAAATCCAGGCTGTGGCTTCGGATGAGAACATGAAACAGGTCAATGAGGCGTATGAACTGGCCCAGGCGGGCAACTTTGCCACCTATGCGCACACGCCGTTCTCTTTTGCGGGCTGCCAGTCGGAGGCAGAGATTAAGAAGCGGTACCGCGAACTGGCCCGGCTCTACCACCCGGATGCCGCCAAGCAGCAAACAGAAAAACCGGCCAAGAGCCAGATGGAGAACCTGGCCGACCTGTTCCAGCAGGCAAACCGGGTATTCCATGAGGATGAAGAGGTGATGGGGGAGTTCTCTGGCCCCTTATTGCCCATTGATGACAGCCTCAGCCATCTGGACAGCGCGGCCGCGGCCGAATGGGATACGCTGATTCGGAAGCTGATCCTGGGGGAGAAAGAGACGCCATTTGAACAGTTCACAAATGTGACCCACCGGCCAGACAACCCACCTGGTCAGTCACGGCCGTCGTCCAGCAACGGCGCGTACCATGAACCAGGCGACGATGAGTTCATCCACCTGCCTGGCGTAGGCCGGATTCCGGCCAGTGAACGCCATAACTACCGGCTGGTGTTTGGCAACAGCTATGTACGTGTGGACGTTCCCGAACCTGCCCCAACGGGCACGGCCGTGCCCCTTTCCCACGATGAAGCGGCCGTTTGCACCACACCGGGCACGCTGGAAATGGCGGCGGTGGTGGACGGCCGTATCGTGGTTGACCCGATGGTGTACAACCAGATGCGGGACGCGCTGCAAACCAGCCGCCGTATAGACACCATCTTCACCGTAATAGGCAAGAGCCTGGTCGTTGTCAGCCGGACGCCGGAACTGAAAAGCAAGAATCTGCCAGAGACGCTGATTGCCTACGAGATTGACCTGGCCTGTGACCATCTGGAACTGCTGACCCGCAAACCAACCTGGGAGGAGAAGCGGCAGTTCGGTTCGCAGCATGGGCAGGCGGTGCTGTATCGCGGCTCCAAGTATGCGTTGGTGGGGCCGGAACTGGTCATTGTACCGGAAGGGTATATGGAACCAGAGACGGCACGAAAGCCGAAGACGCAGCCGGTAGAGGTGAAAACGACACGGCCGTCACGGTTGGTGTTTGGGGTGCATGCGGCCGACGGCCGGACGCGGGAGAATGGGTTGGATAAGGTGGCAGTGCAGCAGTTGGGGCAACTCAACTAACATCGGAAGAAGCAAAAACTGCCTGGTTAAAACTTTCTCTACTTTGCAGTTTAGATGTATAATGGCGACGCAAGTTTTGAGCGGAGAATATCATCTCTCTAGTTCCACAAACCAATAATCAACGATTGCAAGTTAGTACAGTCAGTCTTGTCTGTTCTGCCAATCCAAGTTTTAACTCATTGGAGTAGTTGGAAATGAACAAGGAAAACCGTTCCATAATTGTAATGAGCGTGCTAACACTTCTCGGTGCATCCTGCATCATTTATTTCTTTGCAAATATTGGTAGTCATGGCATAAGTCTACATATCCTCCAAACCTACCTTTTGTACTTTGCTCTACTTGGTCTGTTTGCAATTGCACTGGTTTTTGAAGTGTTTGTCGCCAAGTTGTTCAGTGATATCACCTTTAGACCAGTGGAGGCACTAAACTCACGTAAAGCCTTGCCTTATGTTTTTCTCCTTATCTGGCTGTTTTGGTGGGGATATTGGGCAGTAAACATGTTTCAATCACTGGGTAAACTGAACTGGGAGGCCTGTGATGCTGTGGCAATATACTTTCCGCAATCCCTGCTAAACGAACGACTATTACAAAAATGCCAGCCAACAGAAAGTTTGTCTGTTCTTGTTGTTTCAAACTCTCGTGACTTTGATATGGCATCAAAAAACCTTTTACTTGCTTTCCGAGGAACTGCTGTGCAGCTAGATATCTTCACAGCGACATTCGAGTTATCAGCTGCCGTCGTGCTCTGTCTTTTTGGGGGAGATGTTGCCTTGATTCTTTTTGCAGTTATTAAGGGTATTGGTGGTTGGCCATAGCACAAATACTCTTGACATGGTGATCGTGATATAGTAATTGCACGGCCGTCAAAAATCAGTATCATTCCCTCATTCCTACCTGATCTACAACACAAGGAAATGGCGCTGGATACAGCGCACCCTCCTAAAAACTGGCACAAAAGAAACGCGACTGGAACAACTGGTCGGGTAGGAGCAGGGCAGAGATACCCCCTCCTTGTGTTGGTCAAAGCCCAGAGGCCGCTCGCAAGGGCGGCCTTTTTTTAGTCCTGAAAGGAGCGCAACCGCCATGTCCGATTACCGCACGTTGGATGAAATCAGTGTTGAATATCTGGTGCAACGGCCGGAAGAGCTTCAGGATTTTGTGGCCGAAATCTTTGCTGAGTATGCCCAGGACGGGGATTCGGTCGCCCTGGTCTCGGCACTGCAAATTGTGGCCCGAGCGGTGGAAACTGCCAATTTCCAAGAGCAGTGATAACCTTAGACTAATCAAGATTAAATGATGTATGGGCAGAGAAATGGCCTCATTTTGAGGGGTATTTCCCATATTTGGGGTGATGTGTGCCAGCCAGGTTTGTAGAAGGTTGCTGATTACAAAGGCATGACCGCCAGATTTGCTACCACCATATCTGGCAGGAGGTTTTTGGTGGTGGCAAAGTGGGGAGTTTTATGCTATTTTTGGCTTTGCGAGTCCATCCTGACCAATAGGCCGAGTTGCAGGGGCAGCACTTTTTCATACAATTGATTTTGATTGAGCCACCCATTCGGCCGTTACTGGACTCGCACTCTGTAACACTTTGGGTGGCTCTTTTTTTTTGCCAGAGAACGTGGAACAACAGATATGCCAACTATCTTTGACAACATTGATCAAAAATTACTCCCCCGATTGCAACAAACGCTTGCCTCTTCGTATCGTGCGGATTTTTCTGTTGGTTACTTCAACCTGCGCGGCTGGCGAAAAATAGACGCAAAGATAGAAGAGTGGACAGGCGGCGAAGGCGCACAGTGTCGTTTGCTGGTGGGAATGCACCGCCGCCCTCAGGAGGAGCTAGAAGCCGCATTTAGCTTCAGCGACGACCAGGAACGTATAGACAACAAAAAAGCGCACCAACTGAAAAAAGAACTGGCTGAAGAGTTCCGCCGCCAATTGACCATTGGCGCGCCGACCAATGAAGACGAGGTGGGCTTGCGCCGTCTGGCACAGCAGTTGAAAGATGGCAAACTGGTCGTCAAACTCTTTTTGCGCCATCCGCTACATGCCAAACTCTACCTGCTGTACCGGGAAGATTTTGCCGCGCCTATCATCGGCTACATGGGCAGCAGCAACCTGACCTTTTCCGGGCTGGAAGGGCAGGGGGAGCTGAACATTGATGTACTGGAACAAGATGCCGCCCGGAAGCTGCAACAATGGTTTGCCGCCCGTTGGGAAGATAACTTTTGCGTGGACATCTCGGCAGAATTGATTGAGATCATCGAGGAAAGTTGGGCCGGGGAAAGACCGACACCGCCTTATTACATTTACCTGAAAATGGCGTATCACCTTTCCCGTGAAGCGCGCGCCGGTTTGACGGAGTTTTCCATTCCCCGTGAATTCGGCAACCAGCTTTTCGACTTCCAAACGGCTGCCGTCAAAATTGCCGCCCGCCACCTCAACCAGCGTGGTGGCGTCCTGATTGGCGACGTGGTGGGGCTGGGCAAGACGATCATGGCGTCGGCGCTGGCTAAAATCTTTGAAGAAGATTACTTCATGGAAACCCTGATTATCTGCCCCAAGAACCTGGTGCGGATGTGGGAATGGTATGCGGCCGAATACCGCTTGCATGCCAAAGTGATGTCCGTCACCATGGCCCAGCGCCAATTGCCGGAACTGCGCCGTTATCGCCTGGTGCTGATTGACGAAAGCCACAATCTGCGCAACCGGGAGGGGAAACGGTACCGCGCCATTCAGGAGTACATCCAACAGAATGAGAGCCGGGTCATCTTGCTATCGGCCACGCCCTACAACAAAACCTATCTGGATTTATCCAGCCAACTACGCTTGTTTCTGGCCGAAGAAGCGGATTTGGGCATCCGGCCAGAACAATATCTTCGGGAAATTGGGGAAGTGGAATTTAATCGCCGCCACCAGGCTCACATCCGCTCGCTGGCGGCTTTTGAGCAAAGTGCCTATGCCGAAGATTGGCGGGAACTGATGGGGCTGTTTATGGTACGCCGTACCCGCAGCTTCATTCGGGACAATTACGCCCGGACGGATGAAAACGGCCGTAAATATCTGCTCATGGCCGACGGCCGTCGCAACTACTTCCCCGACCGCATCCCCCGCCGCGTAGACTTCACCATTGACGAACATGATCCCCAAGACCAGTATGCCCGCCTGTATGCCGCCGACGTGGTAGATACCATCAATGACCTGCACCTGCCCCGCTACGGTCTGGGCAATTACGAGACGAAAAGTCCCAAACAGCCACCCAACCAACGCGAGAAGCAACTATTGGAGAATTTGTCGCGTGGTGGCCGCCGCCTGATGGGTTTCAGCCGCACCAACCTGTTCAAACGGTTGGAAAGCAGCGGCTACGCCTTCCTCCTGTCTGTTGAGCGCCACATCTTGCGCAACTACATCTTCATCCACGCTCTGGAAAACGGGCTGGATTTGCCCATCGGCACCCAAGGGGCTGAGATGCTGGACACCCGCTTTGAAGATGAAGACGCCGAAGACATCTATTACGACGCCACTGATTTATATGATGACGGTGCAGACGAGATTGAAGTAGCCGAAAAGCTGAGCAATCAACACCTGCGCACGGAACACGCTTTTCAGCAGCAGGCGGCCAATGTCTACCAGCTATATGCTACCCGCTACAAACGCCGCTTTAAGTGGATTCGCTCTGACCTCTTCCAACAACAAAAGTTGCTGCGGGAATTGCGGGCCGACGCGGAAAATCTGCTCCTGGTCTTGCAGGAGTGTGGTCAATGGGACGCCGACCGGGATGCGCAATTGGCCGCTTTGATGCACCTGCTCACCCAAACCCATGCCCAGGAGAAAGTTCTGGTTTTTAGCCAGTTTGCCGATACGGTGCGTTACCTGACACAAGAGTTACAGGCCCGCGGCATTCCCGGCGTGGCCGGGGCTACCGGTGATACACCGGATCCCACCTACCTGGCCTGGCGTTTTAGCCCGGAGAGTAATGGCAAACGTGCCGCCATCGCGCCCGCTGATGAATTACGCATTCTGGTGGCTACCGATGTCCTCAGTGAAGGCCAGAACTTGCAGGACGCCCACGTCGTCGTCAATTTTGACCTGCCCTGGGCTATTATCCGCCTCATCCAGCGCGTCGGCCGTGTAGACCGCATTGGCCAAAAATCGGCCGAGATTCTGGCCTACGCCTTCTGGCCGGCCGAAGGCGTGGAACGGCTCATTCGGCTGCGCGAACGGCTGCGTAGCCGCCTGCGCCAGAATGCCGAAGTAGTGGGCACCGATGAGCAGTTCTTTGAGGATGAGGACAGCGCCGAAACCTTGCACAACCTCTACCATGAACAGTCCGGCGTTCTGGACGACGAGCAGGATACGGAGATTGATCTGGTTTCCTATGCCTACCAGATTTGGAAAAACGCCACCGACGCCAATCCCAGCCTGAGCAACATCATTCCCAAATTGCCGCCGGTGGTCTACAGCGCCAAACAGCACTTCGCCACCCCGGAAACGGGGCCGGAGGGGGTGCTGGTGTACATGAACACCGCTGAAGGCAATAGCGCGTTGGCCTGGCTTGACGAAAATGGCAATGCCGTCAGTGAATCCCAATTTGCTATTTTGCGGGCGGCGGCCTGCGCCCTGGATGAACCGGCCCAGCCGCGCCGGGAAAACCATCATGAGTTGGTGGCCCAGGCTGTGCGGCAGATGATGTCCAGCAGCAGTAAACAGGTGGGTGGGCAGTTGGGACGGCCGTCAGGCGCACGATTTAAGGTGTATACCCGCCTGGAAGCGTATGTGCAAAAGCAGCGTGGTACGCTGCTGGAACGGCTGCCACTTCATCAAATGCTGCTCAAAGCCTTAGAGCAGATTTACCAATACCCATTGCGTGAAAGCGCCAAAGAGCATCTCAACCGCCAGTTAAAGGCTAATGTGCGCGATGAACACCTGGCCGAACTGGTGGTGAATTTATACGAAGAGGACAAACTCTGTCTGGTGCAGGCAGAAACGGAATCCCAGGAACCGCGCATCATCTGTTCATTGGGATTGACCGGCCAGGGAGAAGGTGAAGCATGAGCATCAACGCCACGCGGGTCAGCCGCTATTTGCAGCAGTTTGATTTTGAATCACTGTTTGTCGAGGAGTTGGGATGGGACGGCTACCGGGCTGATTTGCGCGTGAGCGTAGATGGTGAACTCTATCACCTGCGGGCCGTGGCCGAAAAGCGGGGCATGGTTGTTTTCCATCTCCCGGCCGTTGGTGAAATTCCACCCGCCCCCGTGCGCAGCAAAATCGAACTGCTGGTCTCCAAAAGCCACCGCGAACATTTCATCATCTTCACCGATGTAGCCAAGACCGAACAAAAATGGTTGTGGGTACGGCGGGAAATAGGACGGCCGTTGGCGCGGCGCACCCATGAATACCGCCCACAGCGGCAGGCCGGTGATTCGCTCGTGCAAAAGCTGGAAGCTATCGCCTTTAGCTTTGCCGAAGAGGAAGATTTGACACTGGTGGATGTCACCGGCCGGGTGCGCTCTGCTTTTAACATGGAGCGGGCCACCAAAAAATTCTATGACGAGTTCAAAAAAGAGCGCAATGCCTTTGAGAAATTTGTGCAGGGCATTCCCGATGTGGACATGAGCAAATGGTATGTGTCGGTGATGCTCAACCGGCTCATGTTTGTTTACTTCATCCAGCGCAAAGGCTTTTTGGACGGTGACCGGGATTATTTACGCAACCGAATGCGTCTGATGCAGCAGCGGCATGGGGATGACCAGTTTTACTCCTTTTACCGTTACTTCTTGTTGCGTCTCTTCCACGAAGGGTTGGGTGAACCAGACCATGACGCCGAACTGGAACGGTTGATCGGCAAAGTGCCCTATCTGAACGGCGGCATCTTCCAGTTGCATGAGGTGGAACAGCAATACCCGGACATTCAGATTAGCGATGACGCCTTTAGCCGCGTCTTTGACTTCTTTGACCAGTATCAATGGCATCTGGACGACCGGCCGTTGCGCAATGACCGCGAAATTAACCCAGACGTGTTGGGCTACATCTTTGAAAAGTACATCAACCAGAAGCAGATGGGGGCGTACTACACCAAAGAGGACATCACCGGCTACATCAGCAAGAACACCATCATTCCCTACCTCTTTGAGGCGGCGCGGCAGGATTGTGCTATCGCTTTTGTCGCCGATGGCCCGGTCTGGACGCTGCCCCGCCATGACCCTGACCGCTACATTTACCCGGCCGTGCGCCAGGGCACAGAGTTACCATTGCCTGATGAAATTGCCGTGGGCCTAAACGATGTCAGCCAGCGCGGTCTGTGGAATACACCCACGCCAGACGAGTATGCCCTGCCCACGGAAATCTGGCGGGAGACGGTGGCGCGGCGGCAGCGCTATGCCGAGGTGCGGGCAAAGCTGGCAGCCGGTGACGTGCGCGAGATTAACGACTTCATCACCCTGAACCTGGACATTCAACAATTGGCCCAGGATGTGATTGAAAACAGCGAAGGGGCCGACCTGCTCTCCGCTTTTTGGAAGGCGTTGACCCATGTTTCGGTGTTAGACCCCACCTGTGGTTCTGGCGCGTTTTTGTTTGCCGCACTGAACATTTTGCAGCCGTTGTATGAGGCAGCCATTGAGCGGATGCACGCTTTTATGGCCGAGCCGGAATGGGTGCGGCTGCACCCCCGTTACGCCGAACGTTTTGGCAAGGTGCTGGCGGACATTGACCGCCACCCCAACCTGACTTACTTTGTCCTCAAGTCTATTGTGGTCAACAACCTGTATGGCGTGGACATCATGCCGGAGGCGGTGGAAATTGCCAAACTGCGCCTCTTTTTGAAGCTAACAGCGCAGGTGGAGACGATAGACCATATTGAACCGCTGCCGGATATTGACTTTAACATCCGCGCCGGGAATACGCTGGTGGGTTTTGCCAGCAAGGGCGAAGTGGCCCAGGCGATGCAGGTGACGCAGGCGGGGCAAGGACGGATACTGTTTGGCGAAGACCAGGCGGCGCTGGCGGCGATAGAGGAGAAGGCGGGGGATGTAGACCGGCTGTTCGGCCGTTTCCGAGAGATGCAGACCAGTGGCGACTTGCAGGCGTTTGATGCGGCCGATTTTGTGGAAACCAAAAAGCGGCTGCAAGGGCGGCTGGCGGAACTGGAAACCGAGCTAAACCGCCTGCTGGCGCGGCAGTATGGGGTGAACCCAGACGATAAACCGGCCTACCAGCAATGGCAAACCAGCCACCAACCCTTCCATTGGTTTACCGAATTTTACGGGATTCTCAAACAGGGCGGATTTGATGTGATTATTGGCAACCCGCCGTATGTTGAATACCGGCTTGTAAGAAAAGATTACACGCTTCGAAATGATTATTTTCGGTCTCTCGAATCAAACAACTTGTACGCTTATTGTATGGAGCGTTCGACTCACCTTATTTCCTCCATCGGCTGGTTCGGCATGATTGTGCCTACTAGCGTTATTGGCTTGGACAAATCAATCAGCCTGCGAGAAGTATTGTTGGAACGATTCGGGTTGCATCTATGCAGCACTTACGGTATCAGACCGTCCAAGCTCTTTGATGGCGTTGATCAACGGCTCTGCATATATGTGGGTAAGTCTGGAAAGACAAAACCAGTAATCATTCAAACAACCCGCCATCATTACTGGTATTCAGAGGAACGTGCAAACCTGCTTACTTCACTAAAATACAATGTTGCCTTCAATCACAAACGATTGCATCGCTTTCCCCAGATTCCTGATACTAAAGGGGCAGGAGTATTGGAAAAGCTTGAACATCAAAGCTACCAAACGATAAAGCATTATTTTGCTACAGCAACCACTGGTCATTTGATGCACTACCATCGTAGCCCACGTTATTGGATTAGAGGTATTGACTTTGAACCCCATTTCAGAAGTGCAACACGGACACGCTCAGTTCATCATTTCCGCGATCTTTATTTCAGAGAGTTAGCTGAGAGCAAAGTTGTTGGAGCATTGTTGAATAGCTCACTGTTTTATTTTTGGTTCATCTCAATAGGAAATGGCAGAAACATTACCGGAATAGACGTTGAAGAGTTTCCCGTTGGAAAGTTGACAAATGAAATATCTTTAACCCTTGGGCCTATTTTTGACAGCTTAATGGACGATTATCAGAGAAACTCGATCATACGAGTTAGAACTGACGAGGAGTATCAAGAGTTTTATCAGAGTAAATCAAAGCCTATCATAGACGAAATTGACCAGGTGTTAGCGCATCATTACGGTTTCACCGACGAAGAACTGGACTTCCTCATCAACTACGACATCAAATACCGCCTCGGCGATGACCTCTTCACCGACGACGAGGAGGATGAAGCGTAGGGCAAGATACTTTCTTGCCCACCACGCGCCAGAAAGAATCTTGCGCTACAATTAGGATAGAGGTGAAAGTTATGTACGCGATTGAATTTCAGACAACCATCAAGAACGGCATCATCGAAATACCAGAAATGTACCGGGGACAGTTGCAGCAGCGTGTCCGCGTGATTTTGCTTGGTGAAGAGAGGATGGCATCCGCTCCGGAAAAACGCTCGATTGCCGATGTATTAGCCACCGCCCCAGGCCAGCGCGTGTTCAAAACGGCCGACTCGGTTAAGCAATATCTGCAAGAGGAACGGGATTCATGGGAACGGTGACTTTACCTGAATCGGGGCTGATCTATCTGGATACCAGCCCCATCATTTACGCGGTAGAGAAAATCCCACCGTATGATCAATTGTTACAACCATTATGGAAACCAAGACAGGCGGCACAACCGTATTTCATTGGCAGTGAACTGCTTCTGTTAGAAACGCTGGTTAAACCAGTTCAGGCCGGGGATGAGGTGTTGCAAGCTGCGTTTCGTCACTTCTTGTATGCCTATGAAATGCAGTTGATACCGATTTCCGCGACCATTCTGGAAACGGCCGTGCAGTTGCGAGCTACCGCCAAATTGAAGACCCCTGATGCCATTCACGCGGCTACTGCCTTGCAAGCGGGCTGCGACACCTTCATCACCAATGATCCCATCTTTCGCCGTATACCAAACCTGTCAGTTATTATTCTTGATGAGCTTCTGCCAAAATAAAGACAGGCGATATTGGCAAACAGGCAGAAAAAAAGCCCCTGACGGGGCTGCAAAGGTTATGACCTTCCACCTCCAGTCATCTGGATTACCGGAAGTTTAGCATAAGTTGTGATAGTTCCACAAACTGTTTAGTCGAGTACGATGTCTGTAACTGCCAGCACACAAATCTGGACGGCCGGATCTACAGTCTATCCACAAAGCCGATTGTCTTGTTTGGGTGCAGAAGCGCCAGCAGAAATCCACGTCAGGGGAGATGATGCCATTCTCCGGCAAAACACACTGGCACTCCTCTGCTCGGCCAAAGCACCGGCCGGTATTTTGTTGGCCGTGCATGACCTGGCGCAGCAGTGGCGGTTGGGGCAACCGGGGTCTGGTTCACAGGTGATCATCAGTGGCTTCCATTCGCCGGTGGAGCAAGAAGCATTTGAAATCTTGTTGCGCGGGCCAGCGTCGGTTGTCTACTGCCCGGCCCGCAGCATCCCCAAACGTCTGCCGCCAGCCTGGCAAGAGGCGCTGGACGACGACCGGTTAACCTTCCTCTCCCCCTTTGCCGACACGGTACGTCGGGCAACGAAAGAAACGGCGATAACCCGTAATCGCTTCATCGCTGCCCTGGCCGATGCCGTCTTTGTAGCCTACGCTCACCCCGGCAGCAGCACCGAACAGTTGGTAAATGAGGTATTGACCTGGAACAAGCCTGTTTATACTCTGCCTCATGATAGCAACGGCCACCTGCATAAAAAAGGTGTAAGCACCTGGCAGCAACACTTAGAGAAGAATGATCACAATGGCTAACTCAAAACGACTCTCTGTTTCTGATCAACTGTATGAGCGCATCCGTGAACTGGCCAAGATACGAGGCCAATCGGTGGAGGATCTGTTAGCAGCGGCATTCAGCCTGGCGGAAACTGTATTTTGGCCGACGGCCGATCTGGCCGACCCGGCCACTCAAGAACAAATTGCTTATCTGGCGCAACACCACACGCTCATGTCGCAGTACGCCGGGCAGTATGTAGCCATTTATCACGGCCAACTGATAGACCATGACCCGGATTTTACGGCACTCTACCAGCGCATTGACCCGCAATACCCGGATGAGTTTGTGCTGATGAAACAGGTACGCCCCCTGCCCGAACCGATGTTGCGCAATGTTTCGTTCCGGCTGATACGCGACGACACATAACCTTTCACCACTTAGCCCCTCTTTTCCCCTAAAAACCCATACCCCGTACCGCCCTTACCTGTCCCCAATGCCGACAGGGGTAAGTTTGCTTACCTGGGTTTTAGGGAAGGGATGCAAGTGGCAGGTTGCAGGTTGCAAGTGGCAAGTAACTCTGCGACGGATACCCATCCTTGCTGTTGGTCTCCAGCCCCCATCAAAGCGGGGCTATCGCCCCGGAAGAGGTGAAGTTTTATTTCTCACACCCCAAAAGGAGACCAATCTCATGTTTCAGAAAATCAGCTTCATTGGCAATTTAGGGCAAGACCCGAATATGCGCTACCAGCCGGATGGCACGGCCGTCACAAACTTCAGTGTGGCCTGTAACCGGCGCTGGAGTACCCCCGACGGCCAGAACCACGACGAGACCACCTGGTTCCGCGTCAGCGTGTGGGGCCGCCGCGCCGAAGTCTGCAACGAATACTTGCAGCGCGGCCGTAAAGTGTTTGTGGAAGGTCGCCTCAGACCAGACCCGGAAACGGGCGGTCCTAAATTGTGGCAGCGGCAAGATGGTACCGTTGGCGCATCATTTGAAGTTACGGCCGACAACGTTATCTTCCTCAGCGACAACGGCGAACGCAATGGCAGCCACCAGGCCAGCAGCGGCGACGCCCATCAACCAGAAGCCGAAGACGACATCCCATTCTAAGTGCGCCGCCTACATCGGTTTATCTCCTCCTGACAGGTGGAAGCAAGGACACAGGTCTCTTGCCTCCACCTTGTTTTTTCACCTCACCAGGCTATGCCCATTTCAGGCACACCCAACCCTTTACCCAGACCGCGCCACACTTAGATTTGCCTCTCCCCCTTTTTTTTATCTGCCAAGAGCATAACAAGGTACTCCAATTGTCAAAGGTTTTTCCGAAGCGGAAAAAGTCGCTCCGAAGACTACGCGACCAGGCCTTTGACAATTGAAGCCTCCCCTTGTTATGGAAGAAGCAGATAAAAAAAAGGAGAGGCAATATGAAAATCAAACGAGGCGCTATGGTATGGGTAAAAGGGAATCGGGCATCCAAACTCGGCCTGATCCTGTCACCGGTGGGCTTTCACGGCAAAGTCCACGTGCGGGTGGCCGGTCATGCGGAACCCTTACACATTCACGTCAGTCGGCTGGTACCAGTCAAGAACGTGCAGACCTACGAGGCAATGTACTCGTATGTGCGGCTGCCACAATCGGTCAACTACACCCGTCAGGCGGAGTGGGACGCCATGTTCGAGAGTCGTGAAGGAGGTTGGTAATCATGTGCCAGGTCGTCAACTTCAAGCAATACCAGTCAGTCGAGAAACTGAATAGAGAATTCGGTGATCGGTGGACTTACATCGGCCGGGAAAACCGGTTCGCCGGATTGGGTCGGTCGCCATTAGCTAATCCGTTCAAGGTGGCCGAGTTTGGTGGGCGGGGCCAGACATTACCACATTACAAAAGGTGGTTGTGGCAGCAGATCCAGAACGGTAATGAGGAAGTTCTGGAAGCACTGCGTCAGATTAACAAAGACACGGTACTGGTTTGCTGGTGTAAACCGGGGCCGTGTCATGGGGATGTGATTATCAAGGCAGCCGAGTGGTTGCTAAACAATGGAGGTCAATAGAAATGGTCATCATACGTTTGTTTGGAAAGCTGCTTAAGGCAATGTTCGACTTGTGCTGCATTGCGCTCATGCTTATCGGCGCGACCGCGTGGGTGAGCATGAAGTTCCTGGCGCGATATGCCTACGAAATCTTGTTCGTCTTGCTGCTGCTGCGGTTTCTCGTCTTCATCCTGTTTTTATTCATAGTCTTGTTTGGTTTCAAAAGGAGATAAACCTCATGATCAGTAAAACAGTTCGCATTTACATTGATGGCTCTTGCTTCAATGACACCCGCAAGGGTGGATGGGCGGCCGTGATGACGTATGACCAGATGGAAAAACTGCTTTCCGGCGTAGCTACAGAAACGACCAATCAACGGATGGAGCTAACGGCCGCCATTGAAGCTCTCAAGGCGATGAAAAAGAAAGACCTGCCCACCCAGGTCTACACCGACAGTCAGTATGTGGTGAACATTGCCAACGGCTGCAAAGCGCGGGTCAACATTGACCTGGTTGACGAACTGCGGCAGCTTCTGGCCTCATTCACCAGCCTGGAAATTGCCCGAATTCACCGCAACCACAACAAGGCTGACAAATTTGCGCATCGGGCGGCACAGTCCGCCTGAAAAAATATAAGGCCGTCAGGTGTCGTAACCACCTGGCGGCCAATGACACCATAAAGGAACCTTACGATGTCAGAACAAACTGTATCACAATCATTTATTTGTTCCAGCGATGATCTGGGCGGCATGGCCTACCCGTTTTTGCGGCAGTATGAGCAGTGGGTGGTGCGGACACAGCCGCTCACGGCCGAAGTTGACACTGAACCCACCCTGCGTTGGGTAAAGGACAACAAGGTCGTTGACCTGTTCATCCCTGGTGTAGACCATGCCCTGTTCCGGGTGCAGAACGGACTGCGGCTGAATATGGAACGGGGGGCCTTTGTGCTGAGCAAACGGTTGAGCCGGATCATGCGGCCGTACCGTTACTGGCGATTCTTCGACGAACAAGACATCCGTATCGAGTTTGCGCCGTTGGATGGTAAGTTGTGGGATGGCTGTGCCCTTATCAGTCGGCATCTGTTGGAACGGTTGGGGTATAACCTGACGGCCGAGACAGACGAAGAATTCCGTCTCTACCAACGGGAACTGGAACGGGTGAAACGGGTGGAGATTACCGTCCTGCACAGCGGTGGGCAGGAGAAGGGTCATGCCTTTGTGGTGGAAGATATGGCCGTTGACCTGGTGCTGCCCATTGGGAGCCACGAAGGGCGAGGTGGAGTTGGTAGATGGTCGCATCTTTGTGGGGATTCAGCCCGTTCACTGTGAAGACCAGATGCGGCTGGACATTCAAAGTCTGGTCAACCTGCACCCCTTCTTCCGACCAGACCACCTGTTGGACTGGCTGGCGCAGGAAAGCGACCTCTTCCTGCACCGGATTCGGTCAGGGCAGATTGACGCCATCATCGGCCGATTGGTCAACCTGCATTCCGCGCAGCAGGTGGCCCGGCTGCGGCAGTGGGTGATCGGCGACTACCTGAGCAGCGGTGGCAGCCTGCTATGGTTTCCGGGGGCGGTGCGGGCGATGACGCGGCAGTTTCTGCGCCGTTTACAGCATAATCAAGACCGCTTTCGTTTTCCCATACCAGGTGGGTATTACCATATCTTCCCGGCTGTGGTGGGTGGTGTGATGGGTGGGCAGCCGGTGGAACCAGGTCATGTGCTGCTGGATGATGACAGCGCCACAGCCTGGGTGGCTGACCAGGATTGGCTGGAGTTCATTGTGCCCGTTCTCGGCGGGTGCGATGGGGATGATGCGGTGTGGGTGTTTCCGTTTACAGACTTTGATGGGGAACGGAAAATTCTGCTGTGGCGAAGTCCCAATCAGTTAGGGGAGTATGTGATTTTACGGCCGTCACCTGGTTCACATGAGGTTCGTTGGGAAACGGCCGTACCCGATGCCCCCATCACCTGGCCGACGATGGACAGCCGGGATTTGCCGCCGCGCATTGACACGGTGGCTTACACCTATGGGGAGTTACGGCCGTTTGACCGGGAAATACCAGCCCACTACAGCATTGACGCCATGTCCCCGGCCATTGCCGACGCGCTGCAAAATCAGCATGTGCTGGGCGCGTATTGCAATGCGTTGATGGTGGTGAAGGCCAGCTACGGCCGTTTGTCTAAATCAAACCACCTGCCTGCCCGCCTGGAAGATGTGATTGATGGCAGTGTGAAGTCGCCGGTAGATTTATCGCCGGTGATGGAATGGATTGAGATGGTGGGGAAAGCTATCGAGAAGCAGGGCACGGCCGTGCCCACCTGCCTGCATGAACGGCTGCCCCAGGCCAGACTGCGGCCAGGCAGTAATCATTGGTTAGATGTCTTGATGGGCAGCGTGGAACGCCATCTCTACACCTACGAAGCGGCTGCCGCGCAACTGGAAAGTGAAGCCACGCCGCCGTTGGCCCTCTTCCGACACGGTCTCCATTGGCGTGAAGCAGGGGCCAAGCTGTGCCAGGTGTACCAGCAGGCGGCGCGGCAGCATCCCGGCAACTATGACCGCATCCAGCAGGCGGTGATGAACCGGATGAAGGTAGACCTGCCCGGCCTGCTCAGCGGCGCGGCCGCGCACATTTACACACATGGGCTGAGCGATGCCGTGTTGTGGCAGTTGGATTTTGCGGACGGCCGTGCCGGTGTGGCCCGCGCCTGGCTGGAAGAGCTGCGCCGCATGGGGCTAATTGGCGAAGCCATCTGGACAAAAGAGGGTGCGGTGCGCTTCTATAGTGAACCGGCGGAAACCGGTGTACCGGTGCAGTTGAACGGGGTCTGGTTCAACATCAGCAAAAGTGACCACACCAGTATGTCGCAGGTGCAGCCAGACGAGGCGAAGGCGATGAAGGCCGCCTGCGCCCAACAGCGGTTCATCAACCGGGTGCTGCTGACAGACATCCTGGATGATGACCGGCTGATTGTGCGCACACCGGACGGCCGTCTGTTTGGCTATGTGCAGCGTGGCCAGGAACTGCGGCTGTTGAAGAAAAACCGGTGGGTGATTCGCTGGACGGCCGTGCGCGATGGCAACGTTTACGCTATTGTCAACTAATCTTCAGAAGTGACTGACCAGGTGGGAATTTAGCCTGGTCGGTCACATTTTTTTAGGCGTCACTTCCCCGTCAGCATTCGCTGCGCCACGAACCGCCCCCCAAAGCCTGATCGGTACTCCGTATTGTCGCCTAAAAACAAATACCCCACATCTTAACCGTGCCCGGCCTTCACAGTTCAAAAACAATTGTGCTAAAATGTTCCCACGAACATCAAGGGGGAGATTGCGTATAACCATACGGGGTCAAACGCACACAAAAGCAGCCCAGCAAATTAACCATTTTCAGACCATGAATAGACCCACATCACACCCGCAAAACAGCGTGGAGCGCAGTCTCTATCATGAGTTACGGCCGATTCTCAACGAACTCACCTCCCCTTACCCACAGACCATCCGTTTGCAAGAAAAGACGATTCTGGCCATTGTCTGGAACATCATCCTGACGGGCGGCTATGACCGGGCGGAGTTTTGGCGACGGCCGGACACCTGCGCCGAATCCACGTACAAGAAGTGGCGCAAAGATGACCCGTCCTTTGTGCCGGTGTTGGAGAGAGCCATTGATGCCGGGTGGAAATGGTCAACAAAAGAGACGGCTACGGCCGTGCAAGATGCCATGGCGATTATCCAACTGGCGGCACCGGAGGCGGCGCAGACGATTGTGAATATCATGCTCAGTGGGGAGCATGAAGGGCAGCGCCGCCTGGCCGCCGACAGCATCCTGAACCGGGTGGAGGAGACGGCCGAGAAAGGGCAGGCCAATGTGAGCCTGAGCCTGGACGAGGTGCAGCGACTGCGCCAGCAGGCTGAGGCGGAATTGGGGGAATGGCTGCGGGAGCAGGAGCAGGAGCATCTCCACACCTGATAACGCGGGAACGGCCGTGCCACCGGCGCATGTTTTTTGGAAGTAGAAAAGTGTACGCAGTCGCTTTTCTACTTTATCCTGAACTACTGTTTCATTGAGGAGCCAGCCCTGCATGTGACCAGTTGGATTTCGTTTCAGCTGTGGCCGTTTCAGACGGCCGTGCTGCGTGGCTTTTTGCAGCACACCCTGGTCACAATTTTGAAAGCCAGGCAGTTGGGCATCACCTGGCTGGTGGTGGCGTATGCCCTATGGCTGATGTTGTTCCGGCCGGGCAGCATTGTGCTGATATTTTCGGCCGGGGACACGGAGGCCAAGAACCTGCTGGCGCGAATTAAGGGGATGCACGAGCATTTACCCGAATGGCTGCAAGCGGCCGTGACCAGCAATGATGAGCATAAGTATTTCCTGGCCAACGGCAGCCGCGCCCAATCCTTTGCCAGCACGAAGAAGGCGGGCCGGTCAATGACGGCATCGCTAGTGATTCTGGATGAAGCGGACTGGCTGATGTGGTTTCAGGCGACGATGGCGGCCATCAAGCCAACGATAGATGGCGGTGGGCAGCTGATCATGCTGTCTACGCCGGACAAAGAAAAGCCAGGCTCCAGTTTCAAGGCCATCTGGAAAGCAGCCCAGGCAGGATTGAACAACTACAAAGCCATCTTTATCCCCTGGTCAGCCCGACCAGACCGGGATGAGGCCTGGTACGGCCGTCAAGTGGCGGATGCGGAGACGATTGATGATGTGCATCAGGAATATCCGGCCACACCCGCCGAAGCCCTCAGCGGCCGTTCCGCCACCAAACGATTCCAGCCCGGCTGGATTAACGGGTGCAGCGATTTCATTCCTGCCATCCAAGACCCCAAAGCCCCGGCTGTGCCTGGCCTGGTGATATATGAACGGCCGTGCCCTGGCCGGGAATACGTGATTGGCGCGGATTGCAGTGAGGGGGATGTGACCAGCGACGCCACGCCCTGGACGGTGTTCGATGTGCTGACCTGGGCGGAGGTGGCGCATGGGTACGGCGTGTTTGAGCCGGACGTGCAGGCGGGGTATCTGGTGCAGACGGCCGTGTATTACAACAATGCCACCATTTGCCCGGAGCGAAACAACCATGGGCACAGCGTCATTCTGGCGATGCGGGAGCTGCTGAAGCAGATGCCGGGAGTGCAAAAGCCGGTCATTTACCGCAACCCGTTTGACAAGAAGCCGGGCTGGTTGAGCAATATCAAGTTCAAGCCGCAGGCGATTAACCTGGCGGCCGAGGTGATGCGGGAGGGCAGCTGCACCATCCGCACGGAGGCGACGGCGATTGAGATTGCGGGAGTGGAATCCTCCACCCTCAGCGCCTTAGAGGGAGAAACCGACGACCGGGCCATGAGCTATTTCATTGGCCTGGCGGCGTTGAAATGGCCGGGTGTGGAGAAACGGCCGTCACAGATTCGCAGCCACAGTGATAGGGCACGGCCGCAAACGCGGTCAGTGAAACCGAGCATGTAAGGCAAGGAGGAAAGGCAGATGTTCATATGGCGAGAACGGATTTTTCGGGTGGCATTGGCGGTCTTTGTACGCACGGCCGTGCCCCTGCTGCCGGAAACGGGATTGGAGAACAGTGGCCTGGTGGCGCATACGTCGGTGGACGGCCGTCGCATTCAAGTGACGCTGGAAATTACGGGTCAGGAGGAGTGGAGGAAGCATGGACTTTAATCTGCTGGAATACGAGGATGCGCTGGAGATGATCCCAGACAAGGATGCGGATTGGTTCAAGGTGAATCAGGCGTTTGCGCTGGGTGACCACTGGCAGGAGGGGGCGGGCTGGACCGGGCCGCGCCTGGATGAAAACCATCCGCTGAGCGCGGAGGCGTTAGGCTACATTGAGCGGATTTTTGTGTCGGAGGATACGTTTAACGAAATCATTGAGCGGCACGCCGATGGGGTGGCGGGAAGTGAGTTTACGTGGAGTGTGGTCAGCGCGGCCGCCGAAGCAGAAGGGGCGACGGCCGTCACTGCTGGGGCAGGCGGTACGAGCCAGGCCGACCAGCCATTGATTGCTGAGGCCGAGCTACTGCTGCGGGAATGGATTGATACACAGGGGGGATTGAAGGCCCTGCATGAGGCCGTTTCCTCCCTGACATGGAGTGGGCGGGGGCCGCTGCGGTTGTATGTGCCAGCCGGGAAGCGGGATGAAAGCGGCATGATTCCGCCTGGGGAGCTGCCGGTGAGCATCATGCGCATTTTTGTGGAGTCGCCGGATCCGGCGCAGACGGCCGTCGCCCTGGACCCGGACACCAAAGATGAGATTGGCATTTACACCTACACCACCAGCGAGGATGAGGATGTGGCAGAGTTGGTGTATATCCAGCAGGAGTCAAAGGAGGATGAACGGCCGTTGACGTTGCTGCGTGTCACCGGCGAAGGTGGGGCGATGGTGGAGCTAGACTTTGGCGGGCGGCTGACGATGTTTGAGATGCGCCAGAACCGGCTGATGACCGATTCCATTGTCAGCAACCAGAAGAAGCTGAACCATGCGGCGACGGCCGAGCAGAGCAACCTGGCCACGGCCGGTTGGATTGCCCGACTGATTCTCAACGGGCAGATGCCAGGGGATTACAAACGGGACCAGGAGGGCAACCTGGTGCTGGACAATGCCGGACGGCCGCAGTTTGTGGCCGACCCGATGGTGTGGGGGCCGGAGAGTGTGAACTTCATCGTGGGGGTGACGACGACGGATGAGGATGGTAACGAACGGATTGCCAACCCATCGTATGTGCGCGAGGAGCCGTCGTCGCCGGAGGTGTTCATCCAGACGAAGGTGGAGACGCGCAAGTTTATGCTCAGCCGGGCGAAGCAGGCGCATGTGTTTCTGGCGGATGACGGCCGTGTCTCTGGGGAGAGCCGGTTACGCGCCCGCAGTGACTTTGAGAGCAGCCTGAACAAGACGAAGCAGGAGTTGGACAAGGCGATCACCTGGATGCTGGAGACGGTGCTGGCGATGGCGGCTACGTTTAGCGGTAAGCCTGGCTACTTTGATACGGTGCGGGTGATGGCCGATGCGCAGATTGACATTGGCATTGTGACGCCGGAGGAGCGGCGGGTGGCGAAGGAGATGTTTGAGGCGGGGTTGGTGAGCAAACGTACCGCTCTCACCTGGATTGGCATTAACGACGTGGAGGGGGAATTGGAGCAGATGAAGCTGGAAGCGGCCGAGGGCATAACTCCTGCACTAAACGGGAAGAATGGGACGCGGATGAACGCGGATTTGGGGGATAAAGGAGGAAATGATGGACAACAACAACCGACTCAAGCAGCCACCGCCACAGGCTAACCAGGCGGCGGCGCGGAAGCTGGTGGACATGGCCGGGGCGGGGGTGGAACTGGTTGACCGGTATGCGGCCGTGCCTGTGCCTGAATCCGATGGCGAGGTACTGCAAGCATTTGCGGCGGCGCTGCTGGCGACGTATTTGAACAGTGACACGAGCCTGCAAAGCAAGATTCAGGCGTTTAGTTTGACGGTGCGAGCGGTGTATGGATACGGCCGTGAACGTGGTGCAGGTTCAGAAGGTTGAGCAGGTGGACAGTGAGGGGTGGCTGGAGGTGCGGGATGGGCACGGCCGTTTGCTGTTTAAGGTGGAGCCGGAGGAAAGGCGAGTGATTCACATTCGACGCAGCGGGCGGAATTATGTGGTGATGTTAGAGGGAGTGGAAAATAGAAGTGAAGTCCATTTACAGATCTAACGCTCCATATGCCACAACCACAATTGGTTTACGAATTTTCAACAACTGTTTCTGGACTCCAAGGCGTAGTTTTCTTCCACATTTCTTCAAACTGTGTAGAGAAATAATCAAACCAAACCCCATCATTTTCCGGGGTCAGAAAGAAATGGGGAGGAGCATCATATCCTTTGTGATGAGGATACATTTCCACAATAAGGACACGATCATTACTTACCGACTGAAAACTAAGCAGACCAAATGAAGGGGTATATGGCAACAAACCAATTGCGAGTTTACCCGCTTTAGTTTTATGAGTTCTGTTGTAGTCTTGCCAGTTCTTGTGAAGGTATTCAATTTCTCTTAAGGTTGATTCGAGCCGGTTTTGGTAAAACTCAACACTGCCTGACTCACTTCTTTTAGCGGCACTTTGCAATAATTCTAGGTCAGGAGAAATGATCATGATTCGTACATCCGCACCGTAAAATAGCCTTTGACGCAAGTCGCTAAAATTTCGGTTTATGGTTGCGGTAAGGGTTACACCACACAAATCTATACATTTAGCTTTTTGAATATATCCTTGGAGGGCCTCAGGGCTTGGTGCTTTCTTGAAAAAATCTCTTGCCGAAGGATTTTTCAATTTCTGAACTAACTCTGCTACTTGATCAGTTAAATCCCAATCGCCTATTAGGAATACAACATTGACAAGTAGAAATAAAAGTACAACTCCTAAAAACTCGGTTGAGAGATTGAGGAGTAAAGATTGCCAAGCAGTGTTTGTTTGACCAAATGCAATGAAACCTAGAACTACAGCAGCGAGTGCCACAACCAAGTATATGGCAAGCAAATATCTTAGTTTCTGTTTTCTGCTCATTTTTTTCTTCTTCAGACAGATTGAGGGATAAAAACTGGTAAGTGGAGGTTTATAACGACCACCGCCCTACCTGAAATAGCTCCCATTATTATAAGAATTGTAGAGTGGGGCACAAGGGGAACGGCCGGTTTGCGATAAGAATGAGGTGGGAGGTGGCTCGGTCGAAGACTGACCACAGCAGAGGGGACTCAAAGACTTCAGCTTGCCCACCTTTCCCGAGGGGCTAAGCACTTAAGGCGTATCTGGCTTTTCTTGAAGTCACCTCACACCTCTGGCAATAGATTCGCGTCAGCTAACTGACCAATGATACTAATTGGCGATCTTTGAAAGAAACATAATTCCATCTTCAACACGCCGCTTAATGGACGCTAACTTTGATGAGTCGAATTTTCCCGCAGAACCATGAGTTCCATCATTAAACACTTGAAACAACTGCACAATGTTTTCGAGGTCTTGTTCAACGAAATCCTCAAGCACTTTATCGGTCATTCCTTTTCGACGAAGAAGGTATCTGAGCTTTGAGCGTCTAGTTGGTTTGCCTTGATCTGTAAGGTCGCAACCTGACATTTGAGTAATAACCTCCATATCAGGGGCACTTATTTCTAGTATTCTTGTAAAGATTTCTCTTGCACTTGTGCAAAAATGACGTGCGGCATCGGGATTACTTGGGTTAAGCGAAAACAGGGCACCTCTCCACCTATCGTCCAATTCGCTTGAT
>JAHBVI010000100.1 GCA_019637635.1 Anaerolineae bacterium | reverse complement strand
TTTTCTGCCACACTTGACTTTTCGGGAATCATCCGCAGTGATACGGGTGGTACAAGGATTGGCAATTACTCTCTTGTTATTAGGGGCTTTAACCCAATCCAAACGTATCCTTAATTACAGCGTGTTGTGGCTTTTTGCCAATGTGATCGTCATTTCTGGGGCTGGTTGATGCCGGGTGACTTAACAAAAAAGGTACACATATGGGCCAACCAGGAAATATTATTCTTCTCAATGGCACATCCAGCGCCGGCAAATCCACCATTGCCCAGGCGTTACAGACGGTCATGGATGGGCCTTATCTCCATACGGGTGTTGACCATTTTCAGTTAGCCTGCCCGCCCGGTCTGGTAAACATTCAGGGTGATCTGGCGGCAGAACCAGTTGGGTGGGAGGTGGTGTATAGAGATGATGGTTTACATTCAGTGCGCATTGGCCCGATTGGCCGCCAACTGATCACCGGGATGTACCGGATGATTGCGGTTTTGTCGGAATCGGGCATTAACCTGATTGTGGATGATGTGATCTGGCAGGAGTGGATTTTGCATACGGCCGTGACCATTCTCCATCCCTACCCTATTTACTTTATCGCCATTGACCTCTCCTTAGCCGCCGCCGAACAACGAGAGCAGCAGCGTGGCAATCGCGGCCCAGGCAATGTGCGTTATTTTTACCCGCGTGTCTATGAATTAAATGATGTGTACGACGCGCGCATTGATGCGGAAACAAACGATCCGGAAAGGTGTGCGCAGTTGATCAAAACGGCCGTTGCCACCATACGACCCACTGCCTTCAAACAACTTTATCAGGCTCTACTCTAAAGGAGATTTTTGTGGAAGAAGCGATTCGAGAACGGTTTAATGATGATATTTTGGCCGAGGCGCGAGTGCGGTATGGTATTGCGCCGGAGCAGATCAAACTGCTGGACGGTTTTGAGAGTTTCATGTTTGAATTTGCCAAAAACGGCCGTGACTACATCCTCCGCCTGGGGCACAGCCGCCGCCGCACCCCGGAACTGATTCACGGGGAGGTGGATTGGATTAACTACCTGGCCGATGGTGGCGCGGGCGTGGCGCGGGCGGTGCTGTCGGAAAATGGCGAACTGGTGGAACTGATTGACGACGGCCGTGACGGGCAATTTTTAGCGACGGCGTTTGTGAAGGCGCGGGGTGGCTCCGCCTGGCGAGAGGGGTACTGGAACGAGCGGATGTTTGTGAACTACGGCCGTCTGCTCGGCCGCATCCACCATCTCAGCAAAAGCTACCAGCCGGCCAACCCTGCCTGGAAACGGCCGCAGTGGGACGACCCCCTGATGCAGTTTGCCTCGGAGATATTCCCGGTAGAGGACACGGCCGTGTTATCCCGCTATCAGGAGGTGATGGCCTATTTACAAAGCCTGCCCCAAGACCGGGACGGCTACGGCATGATTCACCAGGACGCTCACGGCGGCAACTTTTTTGTAGACGAGGATTACGCCATCACCCTGTTTGACTTTGACGATTGTGTCTACGGCCATTTTGCCTATGACCTGGCGATGGTGCTGTTTTACGCCATCACCAATGCGCCGGACCCGGCGGCAACGGCCCGGCAGCTGTGGTCGCCATTTATGCGCGGCTACCGGGAAGAGAATGAGCTAGACGGCCGTTGGCTGGCCGAAATCCCCCACTTTATGAAGCTGCGCGAGATTGACCTGTATGCCCAACTGCTGAGCATCTTTGGCGACAAACCCTCCGGCAGCAAATGGGTGGATGGGTTTATGCACGGCCGTCGGGAACGCATTGAGGTGGGTATACCCTATCTGGATGTTGAGATTGAGAGATTGGGAGATTAGGAGATTGGCAATCTCTCAATATCCCAATCTCCTAATCTCCTCATTACTAAAAAACCATGTTTCCACTACCACTCCATCAACTGGAAATCACCCGGCCGTTACTGGCCCCTTTAGCCGATCATTTGCTGGTCATCCCCTCCATTTTGGCCGGTCTGACACCGGCAACGGTGTATGTGGATGATATGGCCGAACCACACACGGCCGTGACCTGGTTTCACGGCCGGGTCATGATCGCCGGGCAGGTGGATGCGCAGCGGCTCACGGCCGTGAGCCACCTGCTGCACACCGTGTACCAACGCGAAGCCCAGGCAAACCACCAGGACGTATTTGTCATCCTGGGCACACCAGAATGGCAGGCCGCCGCCGCCGATTTGCTGCCTGAGCTGAAGGTGATCACCGGCGCGCGCTGTTATTACCGGCTGGATGCGCGTAACCGGGAATGGGTAACGGCCGTGCCCGATGGCCTGCAACTGCGCCGCGTAGATGCCACCTTATTGGCTGACGCCACCTTGCAAAATCTGGATTGGGTCACGGAAGAGATGGTCTCGGAACGGCCGTCGGTGGCCGACTTTCTGGATAAAAGTTTTGGCTACTGCCTGGTTCACCAGAATCAGATCGTCGCCTGGTGCATGAGCGAATACAACACCGGCAATCGCTGCGAATTGGGCATTGCCACCGCCGAAGGATGGCAGCGGCAGGGGCTGGCTAAAGTGACGGCTACGGCCGTGATTGCCGAAGCCCTACAACGTGGCATCTACGACATCGGCTGGATTTGTTGGGCCAACAACCTGCCCTCCGTGTATACGGCCGAAGCGTTAGGTTTCAGCCGCGTCCAGGAAAAGCTGATTCACCTGCTCTTCTGGCACGAGTCTGTGTGAAATCAGGGCGTCACGCGCGCAGCTTAAACCGCTGGATTTTGCCGGTAGCCGTTTTGGGCAGGTCCTCGACAAATTCAATCCAGCGCGGCCGTTTGTATTCGGCCATCTTCTCCCGGCAGTATTGGATGAGTTCCTGCGCCAATGCGGCCGAGGGCGCATAGCCCGGTTTCAGCACCACATACGCTTGGGGTTTATACAGTCCGGCTTCATCCGCTTTGGCGACGACGGCACATTCCTGCACGGCCGTGTGCCCAATCAACGTACTCTCCACCTCCATCGGCGACACCCAGATGCCGCCCGCCTTGATCATGTCATCAGATCGGCCGGCGTGCCAGTAATAGCCATCCTCATCCACATAATACTTGTCCCCCGTAAACAGCCATTCCCCCTGGAATGTCTGGCGGCTCTTTTGATATTGGTGCAGGTAATACGAAGCCGTCGTCTCCCCGCGCACCAGCAAATTGCCAATCTCCCCCTGCGTCACTTCCTGCCCGTTTTCGCCGATAATTTTCAGGTCAAACCCTTTCACCGGTTTGCCGCTGCTGCCGGGGCGTATATCACCAGGTCGGTTGGAGATGAAGATGTGGTAGATTTCCGTACAGCCAATGCCATCCACAATCTCCAGCCCCGTGCGCTCTTGCCACTGCTGCCAGATGGGTGCGGGCAGGGCTTCCCCGGCAGACACACACAACCGCAGCGAGGACAAATCATACTTCTCCACCAGATCGGGGATGGCCAGGGCCATCGCGTAACCGGTGGGCGCATTGTAAAAGATGGTGGGTTTGAACTGCACAATCAGGTCTAAAATGTGGTTGATAAAACGCGGCGCGCCGGGATAGAGGATGATGCTGGCCCCCACATACCAGGGGAAGAGCAGGTTGCCGCCGGTGCCAAAGGTGAAAAAGAGCTTGGCGACGGCCAATGTGCGGTCACTTTCGCGCAGCCCCAGCACGTTGACGCCCCACAACTGCGCCGTCAGCGGCAAATCTTTGTGGACGTGGGGGATGCCTTTCGGTTCGCCGGTGGTGCCGCTGGAATAGTTGAGCGTCGCCAAATCTTCGCGGTGCGTATGCACCCGTTCACAGGTGGTGGATTCAGTGGCAATCCAGTCGGCGTAGCTGGTATGCCCGTTCCCGGCACCAATGACAATGACGTGTTTCAGATAAGGCTGCCCGGTGCGGATTTCAGCGATTTTAGGCAGCAGTTCTTCGTGGACGATGAGGACGTGGGCGTGGCTGTCACGCAGGATATAGTCGTATTCGCCGGGCGTGAGCAGGGTGTTCAGCCCCAGCGACACCGCGCCAATTTTGAGCGTACCAAAGAAACACGTCACCCATTCCGGCGTGTCATAGGTGAGCAGCCCTACCACGTCACCAATGCGCACGTCCAGCTTTTGCAGGGCGTTAGCCACCTGGTTGGCTTCCTGGCTGACTTCACCAAACGTCATATTCCGCGACGGGCTGAACAGCGCCGTTTTATCGGCGCGTTCGGCCAGATTGTGCTCTAAAATTTCCACAGCATTGTAATAAGCGGTAAATCGTCGGCTCGCATGGGTCTCTCCCCTCATTCTCGTTCCCGTTCGTAGTAGGCGATTCATCGCCATTTTAGACGGCGATAAATCGCCTACTACGAACGTGGCTTGTGGGACGGCGGTTTCAGCAGGCGCCGGTTTTCCAGCCATTCGGCGCGGGCTTTTTCGGCTTCGCGGTGGGCCTGCCGTTGGCCGCTGAGGTATTGCTCCGGCCAGTGCTGCGGGCGGTAGTTGTAGTGGGCGGCGGCTTGCAGGGTGAAATAGGGGTTGGACAGGTGCGGTCGGGCCAGGGCTACCAGGTCGGCGCGCCCTTGCAGCAGGATGGTGTTCACCTGATCGGGCGTGGTGATGGCGCCCACGGCCATCGTGGCGATGCCCACCTCGTGGCGGATTTGATCGGCGAAGGGGGTTTGGTACATACGGCCGTAGACCGGCCTTTGCTCCGGCACCGTCTGCCCGCTGGATACATCCATCAAATCAACACCCGCTTCTTTGAACGACCAGGCCAGCTTCGTCAATTCCTCTTCGGTCAGACCACCGGGATACCAGTCTGAGGCGGAAATGCGCACGGACATTGGTTTGTGGGCGGGCCAGGCGGCGCGGCAGGCGGCAAACAGTTCCAACGGGAAGCGCAGCCGGTTCTCAATCGGGCCGCCATATTCGTCTGCGCGCCGGTTGGTCAGCGGGGATATAAAGCTGGCCAGCAGGTAGCCGTGCGCCATGTGAATTTCCAGCATGTCAAAACCCGCTTCTTCGGCGTAGTGGGTGGCGCGCACAAATTCGGCGATGATGCGCTCCATGTCGGCGCGGTTGAGTTCACGCGGCGTCTGGCTTTCACCGGGGTAGTAGGGCAGCGGCGAGGCGGAGACGAGCGGCCAGTTATCTGCCGGGTTGGGCAGGGGTTTGTCCTCATTTTGCCAGAGGAATTGGGTGGAGCCTTTGCGCCCGGCGTGGCCCAACTGCATACAAATTTTGGCCTGGCTGTGGTTATGCACAAACTCGACGATGCGTTTGAATTGGAGGCATTGCGCCTCGTTCCACAGGCCGGTGCAGCCGGGGGTGATGCGGGCATCGGGCGCAGGACAGGTCATTTCCACAAAGAGCAGTCCCGCGCCGCCAACCGCCCGGCTGCCCAGATGGACAAAATGCCAGTCGTTGGGGATGCCGTCTACGGCCGTGTACTGGGCCATCGGCGACACCACCACCCGGTTTTCTACCACCATCTCCCGCAAACGAAATGGCGTGAACATGGGCGGCGTCCCGTCGGCCACATCAAACCCTTGTCGCCGCACCTGGTTTGTGAACCAGTGCTGCACCGGCTGTACAAATGATTCATCCCGCACCAATAGTTCTTCATAGGTCATGCTCTTGGCGCGGGACATGACGCCAAAGGCAAATTGGGGCGGGTCGAGGGGCCAGTGCCGTTCCAGCGCCTCAAACCAGCGCAGGGAGACATCGGCCGTGTGCTGCGTTTTGCCTACTTCTTCGCGGCGGTCGGTGTCGTAGCGGTGCAGGGCATCGCCCAGGGTATCGGTCTGGCGCAGACATTCCAGCAGGGAGATGGCGTCTTCCATGGCCAGCTTGGTGCCGGAGCCAATCGAATAGTGGGCGGTGGCTTTGGCGTCGCCCAGCAGGACGACGTTGCCCATGACCCAGGTCTGGTTGGTGATGGTGGGGAACTGCCGCCACAGGGAGCGGTTGTTGATGAGGGGATGACCGGCCAACTCTTCAGCAAAGATGTCGGCCAGAATAGGGATATGTTCACCGGCTTCGGCATTGCGTTTGTCGAATCCGTAGCCGAAGTAGGTGCGCGAGGGCATTTCGATGACCCACGTACTCATTCCCGGCTGGTACTGGTAACAGTGGGCGACGAGGGGGCCGTGGGGCGTCTCGCGGAAGAAATAGTGGAAGGCGTCCAGTTCGCGGGTGGAGCCAAGCCAGCAGAAGTAGTTGCGACGTTGGTCTACGGCCGTGCCAAAATGCCCCTTGTGCGCCTCCCGAATTTTGCTGTTGATGCCATCGGCGGCGATGATCAGGTCACTATTGGCAAACGGCTCCTGGGCCAACATCGCCGGTTCAAATTCATATTGGAAACATAGTTCTACGCCCAATTCCCGGCACCGTTCTTGCAGCAGCCGCAGCAGCGATTGGCGCGAGCAGCCGGCAAACCCGTTCCCGGCGCAGCGGAAGCTCTGCCCTTTGAAATGGATGGCCACGTCATCCCAATAGGCGAAGTTGCGACGAATGGCTTCGTAAGAGGGGGCGTCGTACTGCCGGAAAATGCCCAACGTCTCGTCGGAGAAGACGACGCCAAAGCCAAAGGTATCATCAGGCCGGTTGCGCTCGTAGACGGTGATGTCGTGGTGGGGCCACTCTTTCTTGAGGAGCACGGCCGTGTACAATCCGCCCGGCCCGCCGCCAATGATGCTGATTTTCATAGTTCCATCTCTTTTGCTAAAATGGCGTTAGTCCATTCAGACCTGACAGGTTTCTACCAGCGAAGTTTGCTTCACAAACCACTGAAAACCTGTCAGGTCTAAAGCAATCCATTTACCCCGACAAAGATTCTACCAGATGAGGACAGGATGACATACGATTTTCTTTACGACGTACAGGAAGGGGTGGCAACTATCACCTTTAACCGGCCGGAGGTGTTGAACGCGCTGACGTTTGATATTTATGCCCAGTTCCGGGATTTGTTGGAGGCGCTGCGATACGATGATGCCGTGAAAGTGGTGGTACTCACCGGTACGGGGCGCGCCTTTTGCTCCGGTGGCGATGTGCATGAGATCATCGGTGAATTGTTGGCGCGGGACGTGAAGGCCCACCTGGACTTTACGCGCATGACGGGGGCGGTGGTGTTCAACATGCGCAATCTGGACAAGCCGATCATCGCCGCCCTGAACGGCACGACGGCGGGCGCAGGCGCGGTCATCGCCCTGGCCTCTGATTTGCGCATTGCCGCGGAGAATGCCAGCTTCCGTTTCCTCTTCACCGGCGTGGGGCTGACGGGCGCGGACATGGGCGCGGCCTACCTGCTGCCGCGCATCGTGGGTATGGGGCGGGCGATGGAGATATTGCTGTTTGGGGATAAGGTCACGGCCGTAGACGCCGAGCGCATCGGTCTGGTCAACAAAGTCACTACCCCGGAAGCCCTGCTGCCCACTGCCCAGGAATGGGCCGCCCGCCTGGCCAATGGCCCCACCACCGCCCTGGGGCTGACCAAACGAATGCTCAACAACGAATGGAACATGGATTTGGCCTCGGCCATTGAAGCCGAAGCGCAGGCGCAAGCCCTCATGCTGATGGGCGAAGACCACCGGATTTTTTACGAGGCGTTTAAGGAGAAGGCAGCGCCGAGGTTTGTAGGAAGGTAATTATGAATTAGGAATTATGAATTAGGAATGGGACGCTCTCCTTCATAATTCCTAATTCATAATTCTTAATTCCTCATAGTATGACCAAAGAACTCATAAACCCCTCCCACCTCCCACCGCCACGTGGTTTTAATCATGGGATTTTGTGCAGCGGCGGGGCCGTATTGTTTTTGGCAGGACAAGACGCGACGGGAGGGGACGGCCGTATTGTTTCCCCTGGCGACGTGGTGGCCCAATATGAACAGGTGTTGTTGAACTTGCAGGCGGTGGTCGTCGAAGCGGGTGGGCAGATGACGGACATTGTGAAGCTCAACATCTTCGTCAAAGACCGGGATGATTACGTCAGCAAACTGCGGGAACTCGGCCGTGTCCACAAACGGTACTTCGGCGACTACTACCCGGCGATGGCCCTCTTTGAAGTCACCGCCTTCTTCCAACCCGACGCCCTGATCGAATGTGAGGGTTTTGCCTACCTGGACAACACAGAGTGACTCACATGGGAAATGTCGAACTCAAAGAAGGTGTCAACTCAAAATATCTGAATTTATGCGACCAGGATATATGATGATTGGCCTGTTATAATGAAATCATGCCGAGTAAAGATCAAATTCACGAAAGAGTGAAGATTGCGCTGATAAAAGAAGGCTGGACGATCACCCACGATCCTTTTTTCATTCGCCTGGGGGAGGTGCGCACGTATGCTGATTTGGGAGCAGAACGGCCGTTTGCCGCCCAAAAAGGCAGTCAGAAAATCGTTGTAGAAGTTAAAAGTTTCACCGGCCGTTCCCCTATATACGACCTGGAACAAGCGATAGGGCAATTTGGATTGTACAAAGCATTGCTGGCCGAGATTGAACCTGACCGGCAGGTTTATATGGCCGTCAGCACATCTGTTTATGCTTCGCTTTTTGATACAACGGCCGGCAAAGTTATCATTCGTGAGTTAAACATTGCCCTCTGCATAGTGGATTTGGAAACACAAGAGGTGAAACAATGGATCAATTAAATCAATACCGTCCCTTAATTGAACGAATGCTTGGCGAACAGTTGGAGTTTGTAGCAGATGACAAGCAAGTGGAGGCTGTCAGCATTGTGGACAAGGCCAGGGAAAATTACCTGCTTGTTGAAATGGGCTGGCAGCATTCGCGCCGCATTTACAATGTCGTTTTTCACGTGCGTTTGAAAGAGGGCAAGATTTGGGTGGAACAAGATTGGACGCGAGAGGGCATTGCCCATGAATTGATTACGGCCGGTGTGCCTGCGGAGCTAATTGTTTATGGTTATCAATCACCGGAGATACGGCCGTATATCCACCCCGAACCTTCCCATTAGCGTCCCCAGTACGCTTTAGTGTACTTCTTGTATCAGCCTGAGAATTCCATTCTCAGGCGACAGGCACGCCCAGTGAACTTTGAACTTACTCCTACCCAAAAAGAAATCCAACAAGTTGCCCGGCGGTTTGCCCAGGAGGAAGTTGCGCCGCTGGCGCGGGAGACGGATGAGAGCGGCGAGTTTCCCTTGCATTTGGTCAAGAAGATGGGGGAATTGGGGTTCCTGGCGGCGACCATTGACCCGGCGTATGGCGGCAGCGGGTGGGACTACCTCAGCTACACCCTCATCTCCGAAGAACTGGGCCGGGTGGATTCTTCCGTGCGCGGTTTTCTGGCGGTGCATGGCAGCCTGGTATCGCTCTGCATCAACGATTGGGGCACGGCCGTGCAAAAACAGCACTACCTCCCCAAACTGGCAACCGGCGATTGGATTGGCTGTTACTGCCTGACGGAACCAAACGCCGGTTCCGACGCCGCCAGCATGGAAAGCACTGCCCGCGAAGAAGCAGACGGTTACGTCATCAACGGTGAAAAAATCTGGATCACGAACGGGGGGATTGCGAACGTAGCCCTGGTTTTTGCCACGCTGGATCGGGAAAAGCGGCACAAGGGCATTTGTGCCTTCATTGTGCCCACGGACACCCCCGGTTTTCACCGCGAACCGATGCCCGGCAAAGAGTTAGGCCATCGCTCGTCCAGCCATGCCCATATCACCTTTCAGGAGATGCGCGTGCCCAAAGAAGCGTTGTTGGGGCAGCCGGGGGAGGGGTTTAAGGTGGCGATGAGTGCGCTGGATCACGGCCGTATCGGTGTTGCCGCCGGTGCGGTGGGTATTGCCCAGGCGTGTCTGGATGCTTCCGTTGATTTTGCCCGCACCCGCCGCCAGTTCGGTCAGCGCATTGGCGACTTTCAGATGATTCAGGCCGCCATCGCCGACATGAGCGCAGACATTGAAGCCGCGCGGCTGCTGGTATACAAAGCGGCCTGGCTGAAGGAACAAGGGCTGCCCACCACCCGCCATACCGCCACGGCCAAACTCTTTGCCACCGAAATTGCCGCTCGCGCCGCCGACCAGGCCGTCCTCATCCATGGCGGGCGTGGCTACAGCAACGAATATCCGGTGGAACGTTTTTATCGGGACATCAAAGGGCTGCAAATTTACGAAGGCGCGTCCCACATCCAACGGATCGTCATTGCCAGAGAGGTCATTGGCCGGGAGGAAGCATAATGCGCGCAGTGCCTTCGCTAGAATTGGGATCACCGAAAATACAGTGCAAGATGATGGGTCAGCACACTATTGACATAACACAATAAATTCTGTACCATCATGGAACATCCGTTCTTTTTATCGAGTTTTTTGTGGGAGGGAATAATGCGTGGCATCGAAAAGTTATAATCAACGTTTTGGAGGTGATTGGACTGAAATAAAGCTTCAAAAAGTAGCGAAATATTTGAAAGCATATACAACAATCATGCAAAGGCAAAAATCAATAAATGCCTATGCCTACATTGATGCTTTTGCGGGAACAGGCTATCGCAAACTGGCTTCCGAGGAAATCAGTGAAGGGCTGCTTCTTCCAGAATTTCTTGAAGAAGATTCACAAAGGTTTTTGGATGGCTCGGCTCGTATTGCTTTGAAGGTCGAACCACGTTTCACGAAATACATTTTCATCGAAAAAGACGCTGAACGATTCGAGGAACTCAAAAAACTCAAACAAGAATTTCCGGCTCTATCTGATGACATCATGTTAGAACAAGAGGACGCGAATTCTTACCTGTTGCGATTTTGTGGCAGGGATAGGAAATGGATGATTAATCATGGTCGAAGAGCGGTGTTGTTTCTCGATCCATTTGGTATGCAGGTTGAGTGGAAAACACTGGAAGCGATTGCGGAAACACAGGCCATCGATCTCTGGCTTCTTTTCCCGCTTGGCGTGGCTGTTAACCGAATGTTGCGGAAGGATGGGCAAATTCCAGAAAAATGGCAGCATAGGTTAACTACTTTGTTTGGTACGTCTGATTGGGTAGACACTTTGTACAAGGTCAAAACCGAAAGGACTTTATTTGGTGAGCAAACAGTTACCCAAAAAGTGGATGACCCTTTTGCATCAATCGGTAATTACTTTGTAGCAAGGCTAAAATCGATTTTCCCCGGGGTTGCTGACAATCCACTCCCGCTGTACAACTCAAAAAACAACCCCCTCTATCTTCTATGTTTTGCTTCAGCCAATCCCAAAGGTTCCAAAACAGCAATAAACATCGCCCAAGACATCTTAAGGAGATGAACAGATGGCAAAATCAGATATTGAGTGGACAGAAGCCACATGGAATCCGGTAACCGGCTGCAATAAAGTCAGCCCTGGTTGTAAACATTGTTATGCCGAGCGCATGGCCATGCGATTGCAGGCGATGGGGCAATCGAATTATCGAAATGGTTTCGAAGTGACTTTACACGAGCATATGCTTGAAAGACCTTTGCATTGGAAAAGCCCACAAACCATCTTTGTCAATTCTATGAGTGATCTTTTCCATGAGGATGTTCCCTTTGAGTTTATAGATAAAGTCTTTAACGTTATGCGGCGCGCTTCATGGCACCAGTTTCAAATTCTGACTAAACGTTCTGAACGTCTATTAGCGTTAAGTTCTTTGATCCAATGGCCTGATAATGTGTGGATGGGCGTCAGTGTTGAAACTCAGAAGTATGTTTTCAGGATCGAACATTTGCGTCAGACCAGAGCCAGGACCAAATTCCTGTCTCTAGAACCTTTGCTTGGCCCCTTACCTGACCTGAATCTTGCTGGAATTGATTGGGTCATTGTTGGCGGAGAATCAGGGCCTGGGGCACGTCCCATGAAACCGGAATGGGTTCTCAACATTCGTGATCAATGTCTGGCCGCTCGTGTTCCTTTTTTCTTTAAGCAGTGGGGAGGATTCCAAAAGAAGAAAGCTGGCCGGATTCTTGAAGGCAAAATTTGGAATCAGATGCCGGCGGCGGTGGCGGCCTGAGAATGCAATAACTATCGCTATCTTTCGGAACACTTACTCTTCTGGCGTGATGGGGAGGGCGCAGCGGAAACCGACGTCGTCGCGGGGGATGGCGGGGTCCAGCGGCAGGCGGTGGGTGGTGCGGGCCTCGTCCAGCCCTAGAAAATCCAGCAGGCGGAAGCCACCGCCGCGCGCCACTTTTTCTGTGCCTCTGGTCGGGCCGGTGGGATCTTCCGGCAGGGATTGGGCATAATAATTCGGGTTATACCAGTCGGCCGTCCACTCCCACACATTCCCGGCCATATCGTGCAAACCAAACGGCGAGGCGGCTTCTGGGAAGCTGCCCACCGGGGCCGTCCCAGCCAACACATTGCCGCTGTTACTGCGCACATCGCCCCGTTCGTTACCCCAGGGATAGAGGAACCCTTCCGGGCCACGGGCGGCATACTCCCATTCCGCTTCGGTTGGCAGACGCGCTCCCGCCCAGGCGCAATAGGCGGACGCATCCTCCCAGGTGACGTTTGTCACCGGGTACAATTCCTGCCCCTCCGGGTAAATGGCCGGCCCTAAAAAGGCGGGCGCAGTTAGTTCTGTCACGTCCTCAAAATGCAGCGAAATCCAGAAATCTTTGGCCTCCGTATAATCTGTGCCCGCGAAGAGCCAGTAGGTGATCTCCGGGTCATCAGGGTCCAGGCGGCTGTCGGCCGGGGCGGCGGGTGAGAAGCAGCACTGCCCGTCAGCGCGGCGGATAAAATGCGCGGTATCGTCCCGCACACCATCGCTATACATGAGATGTGTACCCAAAGCGCGAAACAGCAGTTCGTCATTGAAATAGAGATTGGCCGTACCCCATGTGCCAATGTAAGCGGTCATTTCCGGGTACATGGCGAGTTCGTTGCCGCTCTGTCCGTGCATATGCACCATATCGCCAATGCCGCCCTCTTTGAAGGCGGGGAAGGGTGGGCCGTCAAAGAAGAAGCTTTGCTCGATGCGGAAGGTGCCGGTGTAAATCTGATCGGCGGTGGGGCGGAGGGTGCCGGTGAACACGGCCGTTAACAATCCCTTATTCGTATCCGCGTTCAACGTCATGCTGATGGCGCCGGTGATGGGCCGCACGTTAGCGCCATCATACATGAACTGGTCATTCACATCCCCGGCAAGGTAGGCGTTTTCGGCCACAATTTGCCACACCGAGGGGTCGGGCTGCCGCCAATAATCGGGCGCGGCGTGGTCGGTCTCGGCCACAAATTGGGCATAAGCGGCGTTGGTCACTTCCGTCTCATCCATGAAAAAGTCGCTGATTGTCACCTCGTGGGGCGGTTGTTCATCGGCGTTGCCCCGCGCATTGCCCATCATAAACGTACCGCCGGGCACAAAGAGCATCCTCTCCCGTGGTGGCGTAGGGGTGGGCGTGGCGGATGGAGTGGGTGTCTCTGTGGGAGTAGGCGTTTGGGTGGGGGTGGGCGTGGCGGTAGGCACGGCCGTATCTGCCACCACCACCGGTATAGTCATATCGGCGCTTTCGCCGGATGTGCCGGGCATAGTTGGGTCAGCCGGCGGCGCGGCCCCATTGCCCCGCGCCAGCAAAAAGCCTACTGCGACCAGGGCAACAGCGGCGACAGCCAATACCGGCCATACCCAGCCGGGGGTGCGCCCGGCCGCAGTGATGAGCGTGGGCTGCGGTTCGGGCGACACGGCCGTGTCCAGCGGCGCCGGGTGTACGGCCGTGCCGCCCGCTTTTGTGCGAACGCCGGTGGGAATGGGGATGTCTACGGCCGTGCCCTCCCTGGCAGCCGTCAACGCCTGCCACAGCGCCGCCGCATTCTCAAACCGCGCAGGCGGTTCTTTAGCCAGCGCCTTCAAAATCACCGATTCCAACGCCGGGGAGATGTCCGGGGCATACACGCGCGGCAGTTCCGGCGGCTCGGTGACATGGTTCATCATAATGGTGGCCGGATTACCCCCGGCAAAGGGCAGATGGCCGGTACTCAACTGGTAGAGCATGACCCCCAGGGCGTAAATGTCGGTAGCCGGGGAAATTGCCTCGCCCGTTACCTGTTCTGGCGACATGTATTGGGGGGTGCCCGTACTCATGCCACTTTGTGTCAGCCGGGTATCGCCCACGATTTGAGCAATACCAAAGTCGGCCAGGTACGGCCGTTTCTGGGCATCCACGATAATGTTGGCCGGTTTAATGTCCCGGTGGACGATCCCCTTTTCGTGCGCCACTTGTAATGCGCCACAAATTTGCCGGTAAAACTCCAGAATTTGCGCCAACGGCTGTGCCTCCGGGTGACGCGCCAGGTATTTGTCATACGACTCCCCCTCAATGTACTCCATGACCATGTAGTACAGACCATCTTCGGTCACGTCAAAATCATAAATTTGCACGATGTTGGGATGGCGCAGCGAGGCAGCAGCGCGGGCTTCGCGGCGGAATCGCTCCACAAAACCGGGCGTGTCGGTGAGAAAGGGGTGCAGCACTTTCACCGCCACCTCCCGATCCAGGTCGGGGTGGCGGGATTTATACACTTCGGCCATGCCGCCGCGCCCAATCAGGCTTTCCAGGATGTACTTGCCAAAAGTGCGGCCGCCATGATAAGCAAATGCCATATTGACTGTATCGCTCATAGATGTAGATTGTATGGGAAATTTTGCAGACCGTCACCTGTCCGCAGGCGGGCAGTCAGACCTGACAGGTTTTCTGAAACCTGTCAGGTCTATTGTCTGACTCAGTTACCCTCCTAAATCCGGCCAAACTCGCGCGCCAGTTGGGCGACAGAGAGGTAGATGAAGGTGGGACGGCCGTGTGGGGTGGTCATGGGGTCCTGGCATTGTTCCAACTGCTGCACCAGGGCGGTCATTTGTGGCTGGCTTAACGATTGTCCGGGGCGGGTGGCCACGGCCGTACACACCAGTTGAATCAGGTGCAGTGGCAAATCGGCGGCGGCTGGTGGTTTGCGTTCCACGCCCGTCACCATCGCCAGCAGCAGATGAGCGGCGTCGCGGTCGGTGGCCAGTTGGGGGATGCTGCGAATCATAAAGGTTTGGGGGCCAAACGGCTCCACCTGAAAGCCAATATCGGCCAGGGTGGGCAACTGCCGGTTCAGCCAGTCAGCCTGAGAGGGAGAGAGGGTCACGGCCGTGCCCACCGTCAATACCTCCACCTGTACCTGCCCCGCCTGCCGCTCGGCCAGGTACCGTTCATACAGAATGCGCTCATGCGCCGCCTGCTGGTCAATCAGAAACAAACCTTCCGGCCCTTCGGTGATGATGTAGGCCGCGCCCACCTGCCCTACCACGCGCATCACCGGCAGCTGGCTGCTGCGCGGCGGCGTCTGCCCCGCTGCCGGTTCGATGATCTCCTCCGGCGGCCATTCCAGTTCCATTTCCGGCTGGCTGGCCTCATCGGGGCGGACAAAAGCGCGTTGATCCAGGCTGCCTTCCCACCCCGGCGTCATCGCTTCAAGCTGGCTGCCGACCTGCCAGGCGCTCATCTGGCGCACGGGCGCATCGGCCACCAACGCCTCGCGCACCACGCGCTGCACCTCGCCGAAGGGGGCCTTATCGCCGCGAAAACGCACCTCTGTTTTGGCCGGATGCACGTTCACGTCCACCTCTTCCGGCGGCAGCGTCAGAAACAAAATCGCCAGCGGGTAGCGCCCGGTGGGCAGCAGGGTGTGGTACGCCTGGATGATGGCGAAAGTAAGCTGGTTGTCTTTGACCCAACGGCCGTTGACAAACAACACCATCTGCCCCCGGTTTGACCAGTGGACGGCGGGGTTGCCGATGAAACCTGACACGGTGACAAGGTGAGCAGGTGAAGAGGTGACATTTTCCTCTCTGCGCCTCTGCGTCTCGGCATTAATTTCGATGAGTTGGCGGGCCACGTCGGGGCCGTAGATGGCGACCAACACGTCCAGGACGCTGCCGTTGCCGGTGGATTGGAAGGTGATACGGCCGTTGTGCGTCAGCCGGAAGCGAATGTGCGGGTAGGCCAGGGCGTAGCGGGTGACAAATTCATCAATCAGCCGCTTTTCGGTGGTCTCGCTTTTCAGGAATTTGAGGCGGGCGGGCACATTAAAGAAGAGGTTTTCCACGGAGATGACCGTGCCTTGCGGCGCGCCAGCCATTTCCCGGCTCACTTTTGCGCCACCATCCAGCACCAGCCGCGTGCCCGTTGTTTCCCCTTGCGCCCGCGAGATGAGCGTCACCTGGCTGACAGCCGCGATAGCGGCCAACGCCTCGCCGCGAAAACCGAGGGTGCGAATGGCGGTCAGGTCTTCGACTGTTTGCAGTTTGGAGGTGGCGTGGCGATGAAAGGCGATCTCAATTTCGGCGGCGGGGATACCCTGTCCGTTGTCGGCTATCTGGATGCTCTTGCGACCGCCCTCGCGGATGTCCACATTGATGGTGGTGGCCCCGGCGTCAATGGCGTTTTCCACCAGCTCTTTGACGACGGAGGACGGCCGTTCCACCACCTCCCCCGCCGCAATTTGCGAGGCCAGCTTGTCGGGCAGGATGTGGATGGTCATGGGGCAGAGGTAATTGAGTAATCAGGTAACTGGGTAATTACCCAATTACTCAATTGCCCAATTACGCTTCCGAGCCGGCCATCAACAGCCCCACCCTTTCACGGGTGGCTTCTTCAATGGGCAGGTTGGCGACGATACGGCCGTCGAACATCACCACCACCCGGTCGGCCAGACTCAACACTTCGTCCAGTTCCGCAGAGACAACCAGCACGGCCACGCCCCGGTCGCGTTGGGCCACAATTTGCTGGTGGATGAACTCAATAGAACCCACGTCAATGCCGCGTGTCGGTTGGGCGGCGATGAGCAGTTTCACCGGGCGGGAAAATTCGCGGGCGACGATCACTTTTTGTTTGTTGCCGCCGGACAGTTTGCTGGCGTGTAAATTGGCGTTGGGCGGGCGCACGTCAAACTCCTGCACCAGCCGGTTGCCCTGCTCGTTGATCACACGCTGACGCATGATGACGCCGCTGGCAAATGGCTGCTGGTAATAATTGTTCAGCACCATGTTATCGGCCAGGGAGTAAGCCATCACCAGGCCATGTTTTTCGCGGTCTTCGGGAATGTGGGCCACGCCCAGTTCGGTGATCTGGCGCGGGGTGTAGTGGGTGGCATCCACACCGGCAATGGTAAAACGGCCGTCCGCCACCGGGCGCAATCCGGTTAACGCTTCCACCAATTCGCGCTGCCCATTGCCCTGCACGCCAGCCACACCCACGATCTCTCCGGCATGTACTTCTAGGTTCACGCCGCGCACGGCCGTGTGGTGGCGATCATCCCGCACCTGCAAATTTTCCACCTTCAGCACCAGATCGGCCGGTTTGGCTTCTTCTTTTTCCACCTGCAAGATGACGGTACGGCCGACCATCATCTCCGCCAGACTGGTCTCGGTGGACTCTTCCGGCGTGGCCGTGCCCACCAACTGCCCCTGGCGCAACACGCCAATGCGGTCGGCAATCGCCAGCACTTCCTTCAATTTATGGGTGATGAAAATAATGGACACATTTTGTTCCGTTAGATCCTTCATAATACGGAACAGTTCGTTCGCTTCCTGAGGGGTGAGCACGGCCGTGGGTTCATCCAGGATCAAAATATCCGCCTTGCGGTACAACGCCTTGATGATCTCCACCCGCTGCTGGGTGCCGACGGGCAGGTCTTCGACGACGGCCGTGGGGTCTACCTGCAAGCCATACTTTTCCGAAAGCGCCCGCACCCGCGCCTGCGCCTGGCGGCGGTCTAACACACCCCCGCCCCTGGTCACTTCCGACCCCAACATCACGTTTTCGGCCACCGTCATCACCGGCACCAGTTGAAAGTGCTGGTGCACCATGCCCACGCCGCGATCAATAGCGTCGCGTGGGTTTTTCAAGGCCACCTGCTCCCCCTTGATCCAGATTTCGCCTTCGTCGGGGTGATACAGGCCGTACAGCATGTTCATCAGCGTACTTTTGCCGGCGCCATTCTCCCCCAACAACGCCAGAATCTCCCCCTGGTGCAGCGTCAGATTCACACGATCATTGGCCAACACGCCGGGAAAACGTTTAGTAATACCTTTAGCTTCTAAAACAATAGGGCGATTTGTTTTGTCCATAATGTTTCTGTGGGGGTTGACTGTTTTTAATCAGAAATACTTTGCCTACGCCGACGCCATTGTTAGTTCTGGATGTGCCTCCAGTGGTTCATAGTGCAGTACAATAATCTGGTCTGGGCGCAACCCAACAGACTCATAAGTGCGCCCATCACGATCACTAAATTCAACTTCAAATGCTGCCCCCCCGGCGAGGATTTCCACCACCGTGCCAACCTGACCCCGCCATAGATTGTATTCAGGCAAATCAACGATGAGTGCCACTACGTCTAACAATTTGATAGGAATTCTCATGGTTCACCTCTCGATCTATCTCACAAAGGGTAACAAGAAGTCAGTCTCGGCGTGACGGAATCATGTTCAATAATCCATCCACTTCGGATTATCGCTTGCTTGTCGTGCCACTCAAGCGTAAAGTCAACAGTATAACGTTGTCCGTATCCATCGCGCCGTCCTAATGTGGCTTCATGAGTTCTAACTGCTTGCAATAAAGCAATACGCAAATCTTCAGCGTCGTCTCTTGTCATACTCAATGCTGCCAGAAATAATCGTGCTTTATGTTTGCCCTCATCGTGTGTTGGATCGAGGCAATAATCACGCAATTTGCGAATGTCTACAACGGCATACTCCGCATTGGGAACATTCATAAATGACGGTTACTCCGATTCATACACTTGCCCGATGGCGGCGGGGGCGCGGGAACGGCCGACAAAACCGGCCAGGACGATGATGGTGAGGATGTAGGGCAGCATCCCTAAAAATTGATGCGGCACTTTGAGCACGCCAGTGAATTGCAATTGTGTTTGCAGGGCGGTAAAGAAGGCAAAGAGCAACGCAGCGCCCCAGGAACCCAACGGCGTCCATTTGCCGAAGATCATGCAGGCCAGGGCGATGAAGCCACGGCCGTTGGTCATACCCCGTTCAAATGACCCCACCGCCTCTAACGTCAGGTAAGCGCCGGCCAGCCCGGAAAAACAACCGGCCAGCATCACGTTGAGGTAACGGGTGCGGTGGACATTGATACCCACCGTATCGGCGGCGCTGGGGTGTTCCCCCACCGAACGGGTGCGCAGCCCCCACACGGTGCGGAACAGGGCAAACTGCATCACAAATACAAGAATGATGGCCAGAAAGGTGATGGGGGCATTGGTGAACAGCACCGAACCCACCAGGGGCAGATCGGCCAGAGGGCCGAGGCGGATGGGCTGTAATTTGCCCAATGTGGTCAGGCCGGTCTGGTAAAAGAAGCTGGTAAACCCAACTGCCAACCCATTGATCACCGTGCCGCCGATGATTTGATCCATCTTCAAGCCCACGGACATCCAGGCCAGGAACAGCCCCATGATGGCCCCGCTGGCCACGCCAATCAGCACCGCCAGCAGCAGCACCACCGGTAAAGGAAATATCCCCAACCGGCCGATGTACACGTTGGCCAGAAAAGCCAGGAAAGCGGCCAACAGCATCTGCCCTTCAATGCCAATGTTGATGACGCCGGAGCGCTCACCGATGAGGCCACAGAGTGCGCCCAAAATCAGGGGGGTAGATTGGCGCAGGGTGGCAGCGTACACGGCCGTTGCCTGCAACGGCTGGCGAATATAGTACCCGGCCAACAAGGCCACAATGATCACGCCCAACACCATGGTGATGGTACGGCCGTCTACCCTGAATCCCTTCTTTGCCTTCGTGGAAACCGTCGCGTTCATAGTTCTCCGCTGCTATTGAACAGTTAAAACTGTTCACTCCTCACTATTTACTATCCGCCGCCCCACCCTGAACTCAATGTCACTTTGTCTTCATCCACTGCGCTTGAACCCAAAATCTTGCGCACAATCAAATCGGCGGAGACAAAAAATAGAATGAGCGCCTGAATAATGTCAATGATTTGGAAGCGCACACCGGCGTCAAACTGCATTTGCGAGGCGCCGGCCTGCATGGCCCCCACCAGAATGGCCGCCGGGATCACCCCTAACGGATTCGTTTTGGCTAACAGGGCAATGGTGATGCCGTCAAAGCCCAGGCCGATGTTAAAACCAGGCTGGAAACGGCCGATCACGCCCAACGTCTCAATCGAACCACCCATCCCGGCCAAAAAGCCGCTAAAGGCCATGGTCAACACGATGATGCGCGCCACTTTGATGCCCGCGTACTGCGCCGCATGGGAGTTCAAACCGGTGGTGCGGATGGCGTAGCCCATGGTGGTGTAATAGAGCAGGTAATAGGTCAACACGGCCATCAAGCAGGCCAGGCCAAAACCCAGCGGATAACCGGCAATGCGGGGGATTACGGCCGTTTCCAAAACCGGCGGCGTCCGGGCGATAATGCCTTGCGCTTTCCACGGGCCGTTAGACAGATAATCGGTGATATTGATGGCAATGTAGTTGAGCATGATGGTGGTGATCACCTCATGCGCCCCGGTATACGCTTTCAACGCCCCGGCAATGGCCGCATACGCCGCCCCCGCCAGACTGCCGCCCAACAACGCCAGCGGCAGATGAATAATCATCGGTAAACCCTCAAAAGCAAAACCAATGTAGGCGGCAATGATGGCCCCAATCAACAGTTGCCCTTGCCCACCGATATTGAACAGGCCCGCCTTAAAGGCAAAAGCCACCGCCAGCCCCCCTAAAATGAGCGGCGTCGCCTTTTCCAGGGTACGGGCAAAACTGGCCGCGTTGCCAAAGGCGCCCTTGACCAAAGCCGCATACGCTTCCAACGGTTTGGCGCCAGAAATTAGCAAAATGATGGCGCCAATCAACAACGCCAGCAAAACCGAAACTAGCGGTACACTGAGCGCCTTCCACATACGCCGCCCGATGATTAAAAGCTGATTGTCTGAAAGTTGTTTTCCTGGTTGGGCTGAAGCGGTCATAACCAGAACCTTTTTGGGGGTGAAAGGTAAAGCCTAAACAAGAACGCGCGACACGCCGGGTGGCGTATCGCGCGTTCTGCATCATCATAAACCAAGTGGGTGATTGGTCATCTAGTTGGCGAGATTGGTTCAATCTTCAAGATTGAACCAATCCACAAACTGCAAAATTTTAGGGATTGTACCCGGTGGGGATGGAGCCATCCTTCAAACCGGCGTCAATCTCTTCCAGACGAGCCTGTATCTCGGCCGTAACCACCGACCCGGCAAAGTCGTGGAAGGGCGCCAGGCCACCATCGCCAAAGTAATTGCCTTCCGGCGCTGTGCCTTCGTTAGCTGCTTTGATCATGTCAAATACGGCATCCGTGATCAACTTGACGGCACTGGAAACCAGGCAAGGATGGGCTTCCGGTACCGTTTCCCACTGGTCGGTGTCTACGCCGATGCAGAAAGCGCCAGAGACGCCGGCTACTTCAATCAAAGCGCCATTACCCGTCTTGCCACCGGCGCCAAAGACCACATCCGCGCCCTGGTCTACCGCCTGCCGTGCCGTGCTGGCGCCCCATTCGGGGTCAGTAAAGGCCACGTCCAACCCACCAGGATGATAGGTGGAGATTAGGTTGATGTCCGGGTTGATGTAGCGCGCGCCGTTTTCATATCCTTCTTTGAAAGCCACCACCGGGGGAACCAGGTCGGTGCCTAACACGGCCGCTACGGTGCCAGATTCGGTCAGCATCGCCGCCAGCGCCCCCGCCAGGAAGCCGGCTTTGTCTTCAGGGAAAAGAATGCCGGTGAAGTTCGCGGTTTCAAAACCCTGGAACTGGTCTACGCCGATGAAGTGGATGTCGGGATATTGAGCAGCTGCTTCCAATGTGGCGTCACCCATGGCAAAACCAACCGTGACAATGATCTCGTAGCCATTGTTGGCAAAAAGGCCGATATTGGTGGCGTAATCTTTGGCGTCCTGGGTTTCAATGTAATCAATTTTGGCGCCCAATTCGGCTTCGGCTCGTTTGACGCCTTCCCAGGCAGACTGGTTGAAGGATTTGTCATCTATTTCGCCGACATCGGTGATCAGACCCACACACAAAACATCAGGGCTGGAGCAGTCATCACTGGCAGCGGCCGGCGGTGCGGTCGCTTCTTCGGCTGCCTGTTCGGGGGCGGTGGTGGCAGCGGGGGCTGAGGTGGCCGTAGGGCTGGCGCTGGTACCACTGCAAGCCGCCAGTAACACGGCCAGCAACAAAAATAAGGTTAACAACAAACTTGACTTACGCATTTTTCTCTCTCCTTTTGTTTTTATACCCTGTAAGGGCATACCCTGTAGGGGATACAGGTCTTGGTAAAAGTGACCTGATTATAGATTGCCTGGCACATTATCGCAAAAAGCGGGGATTGGTCAGGTAGTAGCGGATGGCTTCCACCATGATGCGGTGCTCGGCCTGATGCATCCGGGCTTCAAATTGGGCCAGGGTGTCTTCGGGGTAGAGGGGCACGATGACCTGGGTAATAACCGGCCCGGCATCCACTTCGGGAATGGTCAGATGGACCATGCACCCACTGTGACTGATTTCACCGCGCTGATACGCTTCGTAGGCGCGTTCGATGGCGTGCGTCCCCGCAAATTGGCCAGGCAGCGCCGGATGCAGATTAATGACCCGGTTGGGGAACTGGTTCAAAAAACCGGCGCCCAAGACATGCATCCAACCGGCTAACACGATGAGATCGGGGTGCAACGGCCGTACCCGTTCCGCCAGATCCGCCTCATATTCCGCCCGACTTTTCCCGGCATCCCGGTACGGCTTCAGCGGATGATACATGGTGGGAATCCCCATCTCGGCCGCCCGCACCAATCCGTAGGCTGCCTTGCGATTGGACACCACCAGGCTAATTTCCACGTCCAGTTCCCCCGCTTGCACCGCATCTATAATCGCCTGCAAATTGCTGCCGGAACCGGAGATGAAGACAACGATGTTTGGCTTGTTGTACATATCTGGTAATCAGTAATCGGTAATCAGTAAACGGTAATCGGCGCGTTTTCCGATTACCGTTTACTGATTACCGATTACCGGAACAATACCCCTTCCACCCCCGCCACCATCTCCCCCACACGATACACATGCGATGTGCCGAGGAGGGTTTGGGCTTTGGCGGCGTCTCTGGCGGGGATGATGACCAATATGCCGATGCCCATGTTGAAGACGTGGGGCATTTCGGTGGCGGAGACACGGCCGTAATCCTGAATCAGATCAAAAATAGGCGGTACCGGCCAGGAACCCCAGTGCAAAACCGCGCCTACCCCATCGGGAAAGATGCGCGGCGGGTTATCAATCAGGCCGCCGCCGGTAATGTGTGCCAGACCGCGAATGGTGACGCCCGCTTTCAGCAATTTTTGCACCTCATTCAGGTAGCTGCGATGTGGTGCCAGTAAAACATCGCCAATGGACGCCCCCAATGCTTCATGGGGCGTTTTCCAATCCAGGTCGGCTAAAGCCCGGCGGGCCAGAGTGTAGCCGTTGGTGTGCAGCCCGCTGGCGGGCAAACCCAAAATCACATCACCCGGTTGGATGTGACGGCCGTCAATAATCCGTTCCCTCTCCACCACGCCGATCACCGTGCCCACCAGGTCAATCTCGCCAGGGGTATACACGCCCGGCATCTCGGCCGTTTCCCCGCCCAGCAGAGCACAGCCGGCGGCGCTGCACGCCAGGGCAATGCCGCCAACAATGGTGGCAATCTGCTCCGTGTCCAGTTTGGAGGAAGCTACATAATCGAGGAAGAATAACGGCCGTGCCCCCTGCACCAAAATATCGTTCACACAATGGTTGACAATATCGTGGCCGATGGTGTCCCAACGATTCAGCGCCGCCGCCACCTTTGTCTTCGTGCCCACGCCGTCGGTGGAGGCCACCAACACCGGCTGCTTCATCTTTTGTAGCGCCGTTATGTCAAACAAACCGCCGAACGAACCAATACCCGACAGCACTTCCGGGCCATAGGTGGCCTGCACGGCCGCTTTCATCAACTGCGTCGCCTTTGTCCCGGCGGCAATGTCCACACCGGCTTGAGCGTAGGCGTTTGGGGTGGTCATAGGGGTGTCCTTGAAGAATGAGATTGGGAGATTGAGAGATTGGGCAATCTCCTCATCTCTCAATCTCCCAATCTCGCTCTACATTCTCTCCGGTATCTCAATCCCCAACAAATGTAATACCAATTCCATCACCCGGCGGAAAAGCTGCGTGAGCGCCAGCCAGGAGGCTTGCACGGCGGCATTTTCTTCGCGCAGGATGTGGCAGGTGTTGTAAAAACGGTTGAATTCGTTGGCCAGGGCATAGGCGTAGTCGGCCAGATGGTTGGGCATACGGGTGTCATACGCCTGTTGCAGCGCGTCGGGCAGCCCGGTGAGCAGCAGCATCACGGCGCGTTCGGCGTCGGCGGCGGGCGGCAAAAAGGGGCCAGGGGCCAGCCCCTGAGCGCTGGCTTTGTGCAGAATGGAGCGGGCGCGCACGGCCGTGTACAGCAAATAAGGCCCCGTCCGCCCCTCAAACGAAGAGAAGCGATCCAGGTCAAACACATAATCCTTCGTGCGCTGGTTCATCAGGTCGGCATATTTCAGCGCCGCCAGCCCCACCATGCGGGCAATCTCCTGCCGCTCGGCCTCGTCGTACCCTTCGGCCACGTGGCTCTCGGCCATGCGCGCCAACGCCGCCGCAATCACCAGGGCGATTAAGTCCTTCAGCTTCATCGTGCCGCCCTCGCGGGTCTTAAACGGCTTGCCGTCTTTGCCGTTCATGGTGCCGAAGTAGTTGTGTTCCAGTCCTGTTGTGGCCGGGGCAATGCCGCTCTTGTAGGCCGCCCGAAAAACCTGCTCAAAATGCTGCCGCTGCCGGTGGTCCACCACGTACAAAATCAACTCGGAGCCAAATTCCTGTACGCGCATCTCAATGGTCGCCAGGTCGGTGGTGCCATACAGCACCGCGCCGTCAGACTTGCGCAGGATGAGCGGCGGCATCGGCTTTTTGTCGTCTGGCTCGGCAATCTCCATGATGAGCGCGCCGTCGCTTTCGCTGGTAAAGCCCTGCGCCTGCAAACGGGCGATCATGTCGTCCAGCAGGTCTTGTACATCACTTTCGCCCAACCACAGGTCAAAATGAATGTCCAACTTGTCATAATCTTCTTTGAGACCGGCCACGGAAACGTCATGGAAATGCTGCCAGAGGGCGCGGTATCCGGCACGGCCGTTTTGCAATTCCGCCGTCGCTAACCGGGCCGCCTCGGCATAGGCCGGGTCTGCTTTGGCCTGGGCGCTGGCGGCGGGGTAAATCTCTTCCAGGTCAGCCAGGGTGATGGGGGATTCGACCGGGTAGGGGCCGGTGTAAGCAGCGTCAAAATAGGGCAGATCGGGCATCCGCCGCTGCAATTCCACAATCACCTGGCCCATTTGGGTGCCCCAATCACCCAGATGCACATCGCCGGTCACGTCGTCACCCATGTAGGCAAACAGCCGCCGGATGCTCTCGCCAATAATGCCTGCCCGCAAATGGCCGACGTGCATGGGTTTAGCCACATTCGCCCCGCCGTAGTCCACCAACACCCTGCGTGGGGCGGCAACGGCCGTGACGCCCAGCCGCTCATCATGCGCCATCTGCTGCACAAAACCGGCCAGAAACTCATCGGACAGGGTCAGGTTAATGAAACCCGGCCCGGCAATGGTAATCTCTTTGAAAATAGGCTGCGCCTGTAACTGATCGGCAATTTGTTGGGCAATGTCGCGGGGGTTACGGCCGTAGACCTTCGCCGCCGGTAACGCCCCATTACACTGGAACTGTCCCAGGTCAGGCCGGTTAGAAACCGTCACCTCGCCATATTGCCGGTCATATCCACTCTGCACAAAAGCCTCACCGGCCAGTGTGGTCAATTGTTGCGTTAGTGCCTGCATAAATTCTCTACCATCCAAAGTTCGTAATTTCGAAGCCCGTTGCCCGTCGTCCGATTACCGATAACTGATTACCGTTTACCAGCCACCGGGCAGGGTTGCAAAAGCATAACTTACCGTTACACTGTAAGCAAATAAAGGCATAGGAGGTTGAAGATGGCATCTCCCTTTCCAGGGATGGATCCTTATGTCGAGGATAATGAAGTATGGCCTGACTTCCACCATTCGTTAGCGGAGGAAATCAAGGGGCGGTTGAATGAGCAGATTGGGCCAAAGTATTACGCTACCGTTCAGGTGAGAACAGTGCTGCAAGAGGTAGGTATCTCCACTTTGAATCCAATGTATCCTGATGTTGGCGTTTTGGAAAAAAGAAAGCGTCCATCAGGGGGCGCCGGTATTGCCACATTAGAACCAACTCCCACCCGTGTCCGTGCCCCCATTCAGCGGAAAACGATCATACAAAACCAATTCAGATTACGCGCCGTACAGGTTTTTATGACCAAAACGGCCGAACTGGTGACAACTATTGAAATTCTGTCGCCTTACAACAAACAATCTGGTGATGGCCTGAAAGAGTACCGGCAAAAACGAAACAAGATTTTACAAACGGCCGTACATCTGGTGGAAATTGATCTATTGCGCGGTGGCCAACGCCCTGGCCCAGAAGTAGAATATCCCCCTTTAGACACAGATTATGTGCTGTTGGTCAATCGGACAGCGGAGGATGAGGAGCGTGTTTCCGACATCTGGCCGGTAGCCTTGAATGAGCCATTACCCCATTTACCTGTCCCATTATTAGAACCAGATGCCGATGTA
>JAHBVI010000010.1 GCA_019637635.1 Anaerolineae bacterium | reverse complement strand
TTCTATGGGTGACCAATACAACTCGAAAACACCAGTCTGATGCTTCTCTGGTAATTTCATGGCGATGTAGTTGCGCACCAGGTCGGCCTGAGTCAGTGTTTTGCCTTTGTAATTCAGACTCTCAAAGATTTCATACGGCCGTTCATTCTGATTCAGATCAATAAAAACCACTTGCAAACAATTCATTACTACAACGAAAAGTTGGTTAGGATCAAATTGTCCCTGTTGGTAACGACTACTCAGTTCCTTGTGAAAATAGGCAAAGGCTAGGGGAATTTTGGAATCCACATTCGCTGGGACCGGTTGATTTTTTAGGATAGCTAAATAACTGTCCTGATCGCCGTATTTCTTTGTCGGCAGTAGCTTGTAATACAACAGATCCAGTTCATCTTCATTGACCAAAACTCGTTGAATACGTTTATAAAGTCGAGGATCACTTTCTTGAACCAACTGGCCAAGAGCGTACAGGAACAAAGAAATTGTCGTTAGTCGCTGTTGCCCATCTACAAGACGAAAGGCTGGTACTGTACCATTACGTGTGCCATCATTGATCACTACCAACGCTCCCATGAAATGTTCGGGCGGGGTCTTGTCATCATACACGTCGTAGATCCCAAAGATGTCTTTGAGCAGGGTTTGCCAGTTCTCTTTTTCCCATGCATATTCTCGCTGGAAGTGCGGTAACACATAATGGATATCGCCACCGGCGCTAAATACCTTATTTATCTTGAGGCTGTCAGCTTTCATTAGTTCTCCTTGTTTGGTCAATCCATTGTATTGCGCCAATCGTTGAGCCAGCGTGTTTGTCCCGGCCACATATCGGCTTCCGTTTCCGTGAGCAGCCGGTCAACGGCCGCAATCAACCCCGCCAGTGTCCACTCCCGCTGATGCGCCAGAATGATACCGCCATGCTCCGGGTATTCCCGCGCCAGATGCACAAAATCAGCAATGTTGAAGGTGAGGATGCACCGCCCCCGCGCCGTCGCTTCCAACAACTGCTGCCGGTCACTGGCGTCAAGCGGCATCCACTCCGCCGGTGTGCGGGTCACGTCATGCCCCCGTTCGCGCAACGCCTTTTGCAATGCCTGGTAAGAAACATCGGCGTCGAGATGTAAGCGTGGTCTGGTCATCCTGGTAGGCTTCCTAACTTCACATTTGAGATTGAGAGATTGGGAGATTAGGAGATTGAATCTCTTAATCTCCCAATCTCCTAATCTCTATAACCATTCAGGCCACACTCAGGCGTTCTTCATAAGCCATATGGGTCTCAATCTCGGCCTGGTGGGCGGCCCAGAAAGCCAGCGCCGTTTCCACCTGTTTCGGGGACAATCCATATTCGGCGGCGATTTCGGCCGCACCCATGCCCCATTGGGTATGGGCAACGGCAATGGCCTGCACCCGAATACCTGTACCACGCACGACCGGCACGGGAATCCCGGCCGCGCCGCGCCGGTAACTGATCTGGGGAAAGTTGGGATCATCCAATTGTTGAGTCAACGCGCCCACTTTTTCGGCGGTGGCCCAGAGAATAAACTGATTGAGCGAAATGCCTTGCTGTTGCGCCAATAATTCAGCTTCCTGTTTGAGCTGCTGCGGTAAATTGAGCGGATATCTTGCCATCTTTCACCTCACCTGATGCTTTTAGCGGCATCATATACCACATCTATAAAAGTTTCAAGAAGGGTAGCGCCCGCAACTTTGCGACCCGCTTTCCGGTATGTGCGTATTGGTGGCGGGCAACTAACGGCCGTTACCCATCTGTTACAATCATGTAGGGCATTAAACAAATGGTTTGCTATGATAGGGAAGACGGCCGTGACAACCAATGCCTGATCACTCAAAAACTCAAACACCTAAACACCTAAACACTCTTATGACCTCTCCCATCATATTCGTAGACAACATTCACAAATCCTACCTCATGGGCAAGGAAGCGGTACCCGCCTTGCGCGGCGTCTCGCTGGAGATTGAACGCGGCGACTTCGTTTGCCTGATGGGCCCCAGCGGCTCCGGCAAGACCACCCTGCTCAACATCATCGGCGGGTTGGACGAACCCAGCCGCGGACACATCACCATCGAAGGCGAAAACCTGGTCTCCCTCTCCGAAAACAAACTGGCAACGCTGCGCCTGCAAAAAATGGGCTTCGTCTTCCAGAATTACAACCTGCTGGCCAACTTCACCGCCCGCGAAAATGTGGAAGCGCCCATGGTACTGGCCAGGGTCAGCCGCAAGGAGCGGATGCAGCGTTCGATGGCCTTGCTGGAACGGGTGGGGCTGGGCGACCGCGCCCACCACTACCCCGGCGAACTGTCCGGCGGGCAGCAGCAGCGCGTGGCCATCGCCAGAGCGTTAGCCAATAATCCGCCCATCCTTATTGGCGACGAGATGACCGGCGATCTGGACAGTGAATCCGGTTTTGCCATTATGCGTCTGGTGGCCGAACTGAACGCCGAAGGCATGACCGTCGTCTTTGTCACCCACGACCCGCGCATGGCCGAATTCGCCAAGCGGCTGATTCATATGCAGGATGGGAAGATTAGTGATCAGGTGCTTTAGTGTTTGGGTGTTTTAGTGAACACACAAACACGAAATCACAAAATTACGATGATACTAAAGTACGTATTAAAAAACTTCCGCCGCCGCAAGGTGCGTACCATTTTGATGGTGCTGTCCTTGATGGTGAGCATGGGGCTGCTGGTGGCGATGAGCGCGACGGTGGAGACAATACGCCGCTCCAATGTGGAACTCATCTCCTCGGCAATTGGCCGGTATGATTTGCGCGTGGTGCGGATGGATACCAGCCCGGACCCGTTTGTGCCCGTCAGCAGTGCCAGCCAGGCGATTTTGCAGGCGGATGACCACATCACGGCCGTCCACCCTCGTTTTATTGCCGAGACAGAACTGAACGCCAACGGCCGTACCGGAAACGTCACCCTCATCGCCATTGACCCCGCCGAGAATATCGGCCAGGTGGAGGTGGTGGAGGGGAGCTATGATTTGGGGGAAATGGCGGACGGGGAATGGGGGACGGCCGTGTTGGAACAAACCGCCCGTGCCTACAATTTGCAGGTTGGCGACACGGTGGATGTGGCCTACAGCTTCCCCCAACCCCGCGAAAAAGGGCAGCCCAGCCCCGCCGGGGCCAGCCAGCGTCGCGCCGCCGCCCGCTTCACCGTCACCGGCATCGTCCGCCAAAACGGCGTTGTGGGCGATAGCGTCAATGACGGCTTGCTGGTGAACATTGCTGCTGCCCAATCTTTCCTGGGGCTGCCGGACCGTGCCGGGCAGATCATCGTCCTGGTAGACCCGGCGCTGTACGAGGCGGGCAACGCTGAAACCGCTGCTTTAGCCGTGCGCAACGTGGCCGTGCAGGTGCAGGCCGCCCTGGGCGACCAGTACATGACCGTTGCCGAAAAAGCGTCTGCCCTGGATCAATCGGCCGAAATGTTCCTGGTTTTGCAGGCGCTCATCAACACCTATGGCCTGATGGCCCTGGGCGTGGTGGGGCTGTTGGTGCATACGCTGGTGATGACCAACGTGCAGGAGCAAAAGCGGGAGATGGCCGTGCTGCGCATTTTGGGCAGCCAGCGCAACCTGCTCTTTGCCCTGGTCATTGCCGAAGTGACGGTGATTGGCCTGGTGGGTGTGGGGCTGGGCATCGTGTTGGGGCAGGTGATTACCCATTATGCCGTTATCCCCTTTATCGAGTGGCAGATGCGGGAGGCCGGCTTTGCCACCACCATCCAACCGGCGGTCAGCGTGACGGCCATTTTGCCGGCCCTGGTGGCTGCGTTTGTGGTGCTGTTTCTCAGCGCCCTGCGCCCGGCGCAAGACGCGGCCAAAACAAAGGTGATCCACGCCATCAACCCCGGCGCGGCCAACAACATCCAACTGGAAGACCTGGAGGCGCTGCGCGAACGCCGCCCCAATTTGAAGCTGTTTATCATTGGCCTGGGCATGATGTTTGTGGTGCTGATGGTCATTGGGTTGGACATTGTCTCCACCTTTGGTTATCCGGCGGCAGAGGCGGCCATTTTCCTGGCGGCCGTTTTGATGATGGTGGTGGGGGTGGGTTTTGTCTTTTTTATCGTCACCCGGCCGATGGAGAAGGTGCTGCTGGCGGTGATGGGTTTGCTGTCCCCCCGGCTGACCTTTTTTGCCCAGCGCAACGTGGGGCGCGGCCATGCGCGCAATACGCTTATCTCGCTGCTGGTACTGTTTAGTGGCGTGCTGCCCAGCTTTTTAGCCACCCAAATGGCGATGAGTAATGCCAACATCGAGACAGATGTGCGCCTGAATATGGGCGCGCCGGTGGAGATGAATACCTTTGCCCGGTATGCCGGGGATGATGAGGTGTCCCGCCGCTGGCGGCTGCCGCCCAGCTTTTTGACGGAGGAATTGGGGCGTGTGCCGGGATTGGGCACGGCCGTTGGCCTTTCCCGCGACTATTTCACCGACGCCTCGGATGCGATTGGGATGCGTAATGGCCGGGTCACGGCCGTAGGCGTTGTCGGCGACCTCAGCGCCGTGTTGTACCCAGACATGATGATCTTTACCGGCGGCGGCCCGGCGGCGCTGGCCCAGATTTTGCAAGAGCCGGATACCGTAATCATCAGCGAAGGGCTGGCCGAAGGGTTAGCCGTGCCCCTGGGCGGCGTCGTCAAAATCCGGGGTGAGGGGCTGGATCATATGACGGAGATGCGGGTGGTGGGTATTGTTCGGCGGCTGCCCGGTTTTCCGGGCATTGGCCGGGTGCGCAGCCAGGCGTTAGGCGGCGGCACGGTGTTACTGTCGCTGGACAGTTTTCGCCGCCTGACCACGCCGCTGCAAACGGCCCTGCCGCCGCCGGATGACCCCATTTTAGACCGCATCCTGGCGACGGTAACACCGGGAGCGGACGTACACGAGGTAGACAGTTTCCTGCGCGACCGATACGGTCTGGAACGCGGCATGTGGACGCGGCTGGCCGACGTGCAATTGCAGCGGGCGCGGGACAACCAGGTGCAGCAGCAGGTCTTTTTGCTGGTGTTGACGCTGATTAGTTTTACGACGGCCGTGTTTGGCGTTTTTGCCGTGATTTATGTGACGGTGTATGCGCGGCGGCTGGAAATTGGCATGATGAAGGCGGTGGGCACGCGCAGTTGGGAACTGACCGGCATGTTGATTGTGGAATCTATCGCCATGACCTTGAGCGCGGCGCTGGCGGGCATCCTGGCCGGGGCGACCATGGGCTACCTCTTTGCCTATGCCGATAATCTGACGGCGCAGCGTCCCATGCGCTTTGCCATTGATACGACGGTGATGCCTTTTATCGTCATCATGGTGGTGCTGGCCTCGGTGATTGGCGCGGCCTTTTCGGCGCGGCGCATTGTGAAGCGCAAGGCGGTGGAGATTTTGCGGATGGGGTGACGGGTGTGCAGCAGTGCCAGGCACAGGGCATCAGGTATTGGGCTGACCAGGTGTTAGCGCCCTGTGCCTGGCACTTCTTGAAGGTTGATGATGAACACAAGACGATATAGTTTCCTGATTTTGGTGATTTTGGTTTTGGTGGGGTGCGGGCAGGGGGCGGCGCCGGTGGCGGAGATGGGGGGGACGGCGACGGCCGTGCCCACCGACGGCAGCACCCCCACGGCCACGCCCATCCCCACGGGAGTGACGGTGCTGGCAGATGGCGTGGTGCAGGCGGCACGGCCGTTGCTGCCATTGGCGTTTGAGATGGGCGGTAAGCTGCTGGCGGTCAATGTGCAGCCTGGCGATCAGGTGCAGGCGGGCGACGTAATTGCCACGCTGGATGACGCCGCGCTGCGGGAAACCATTGCCAACACCACCTTGCAGGTGTCCCAGGCGGAAAACGGCGTGGCCCAGGCGCAGGCGGAGCTAGACCGGCTGCTGGCCTGGCAGCCGGACGAACTGGTGATTGCCGCGGCCGAAGCCAATCTGACGGCGGCGCAGACGGCGTTGGAAAATGCGCAAATGAGTGACGCGGCGGCGGGTAACAGCCTGACTTCGGCCAACGTCAGCATTACCCAGGCGCAGCGCACCCTGGCCGATGCCCAAAAGGCATATGACACCGCCTTTGATCCGGGGCGGGAATGGGAACTGAACGACCCCTGGCGGGCCGACTTTTTGAAGGCGGAGCGGGAGGGGGCCACCCGCGCCGTGACGATGGCGCAGGAGCAGTTGCGGGTGGCGCAGGCGAATTATGCGCTGGCGGCGGCAGGGCTGAATAATGACACGGCCGTGTCTGCCCAGGCCAATCTGATGAACGCGCAGCAGGCATTGGCGCAGGCGCAGCAAGGCCCCAAACCGGAGGAGATCACCGCCGCCCGCCTGCGGCTGGAGCAGGCGCAAATTAGCCTGGAACAGAGCCATCTCGCTTGGCAGCAGGCCGAAAATGCGTTGGCAAAAGCACAGCTTGTTGCGCCCTGGTCAGGCATGGTGTTAACCGTAGATGCCGCGCTGGGGGCGCTGGTGGGCGGCGGTTCGCCCATTGTCACCCTGTTGGACACCACCCAATTGGAATTCCACACCACCAATCTCAGCGAACGCGATCTGGCCCAAATTGAACCAGGGGATGCGGTACTGGTGACGCTGAAAACGTACCCCAATGATCCCCTGACAGGCACGGTAGTGCGCATCGGCTTGCAAGCGACGGGTACAGTGGGCGACGCCGCCACCTTCCCGGTCATCATCGCCCTGGACGCCGCCGGCCTGGACATCCGCCCCGGCATGACTGGCCGGGCGGAGATTAAGGATTTAGTGAGCAGTGAGCGGTAGTCGGGAGCGGTATCAAGAATTGGTGGATGCTACCCAGGCGCGGGTTCGAGAGCGATTCCTACAGGCACGGCAAGAAGTGCAGATGGCAACGGCTGATCTATCTGAGGAAGAAGTGGCAGCTTTTGTAGAAACGGCCGTGATGGAATCTCGCCGTTCGCGGGCCGGCTTAGTCGTCAGTGCATGACTCCCGCCGAGTTTTTGGGTAAGTTGAGTAGCGTCTATGATAGTTGATACCGGAGAAGAATTAGCACAGAAGATGAAGGTGTGGTGCCACGACCGTGCCGTGCAACATTGTGTCTTATTTGGTTCGCAGGCGACGGGCAAGGCCAGGTCGGATAGCGACATTGACCTGGCTTTATGGGTGAAACCGTCACCACAACCGCTGGTGAAATTGCGCTGGTTGGGGGAGTTGGAAGATTTATCAGGCAAAGAGGTGGATGTCGTGTGGGTGACCCCGGATACAAACCCGGTGTTGGGGTTTGAGATCGCGCGCGACGGCCGTGTCCTCTTCGAGTGCGAGCCGGGCATCTGGGCAAGCAAACGCCGACAGTTGTGGCACGCCTACATAGACAGCGCCCCATTTCGCCGGGCGGCGCGGGAACAGTTACGCCAGTTTGTGGCGGAGGTGCGCGATGGCGGTTGAAGTTCTATTGCGTAAATTGATTTATTTGCGGCAGCTTCTCCGCGATTTGGAATTTTACCGCCATGCCTCGTTATCTGAAGTCGTGGCCGAACATTACAAATTGGAGCGTTTATTTGAGCTTTTGGCCGTAACTGCCAGCGATATTCTTAACCATTTATTGGCCGAGCAAGGAATAGTGGCCGACTCTTATCGGGCCTCGTTTCGTCTGGCCGGTGAACAGGGGATGATTCCGGTAGAACTGGCAGGTCGTCTTCAAGATGCGGCGGGAATGCACAATGTGTTGGTACATTTGTATGATGAGATTGATTACACCATTTTACACGCCAGCATTGTGCCGGCTTTGGCTGACTTTGCCCAATTTGGGCAGGCTATGGAGAGCAGGCTGGACGAGTAACGGCCGTATCCCCTACAAAAACTCGCCGCCGTCCAGGGGGAGGATGACGCCGGTGAGGAAGTCCTGACGGAGTAAGTGCAAGACGTTTTGGGCCACGATGTCGGCGCTGCCGGGGCGTTGCAGGGGGACGCGCTCCTGAGCTAGATTGTCCAGGTATTCTGGCCCTTTGCCGGGTGGGGGCAGGATGGCGCCCAGGGCGACGCCGTTGACGGTGATGGCGGGGGCCAGTTCGTGGGCCAGCATTTCTGTCATTTGCCACAGCGCGCCTTTGGTCAGGCGGTAGGCAAAGTGGTCGGGGTACGGCCGTCGCACCCGCGCATCCAGCACATTCACAATACAACCGGGCCGGTCTGGCGGTAATTGTGCCGCAAACGCCTGGCAGAGCAGGAAAGGGGCGCGCAGGTTGATATGGAATAGTTCGTCCCACAAGGCCAGGTCGGTGGCGGTGAAACTGTCTTCTTCGGGAAAGATAGCGGCGTTGTTGATGAGGATGTCCACCTGGCCGAAAACGGTGATGGCGGCGGGGATGATGTTTTGCACGGCCGTCGCTTCTCGCAAATCGGCGCTGTAAATCTCAGCGCGGACGCCGTAAGCCTGGGCGGCCTGTTGAGTTTCTAAAGCGGGGGTGGCGGAACGGCCGTAATGGATAAACACGTCACACCCCGCCTCCGCCAGCGCCAACGTAATCGCTTTTCCTACTCGTACTGCACCGGCGGTGATGACGGCCGTTTTGCCTTGTAGTTCCATCTTTTGAGACCTGTGACCCGTGAACCGTAATCCGTAGTCGGTTCACGGATTACGGCTCACGAGTTACGGATATCGTCCCCCCACCGTGCCGCCGGGACTCACCAGTTTGGCAAAATCCTCCACACTGGTGTAATTGTGGATGCGCACCCGTTTCCATTCAAAGCGGTTTTCGTAGCCGTGCCAGGTGCCGCCCATCGTCGTCACCGCCCCCCAAAAGCCCAGCTCTTCCAAGACCTGCATCGCCGTCTCGTCATAGCGCCCAGAGGGGTAGGCAAAGTATTTAGGTGTATAGCCGATGTGGGCGGCGATGGTTTCCTGGGAGCCGAGCATTTCGTAGATGAGAAAGTCGCGGCCCCGGCCGCTCAGGTCGCTGTGGGACTTGCTGTGCGGCTCAAACTGTATCCCGGCGTCGGACATCTCCTTGACCATAGCCCAGGTGAGATAACCGGGATGGCCGTCGTCCAGAAAATTTGTCGCCAGGAAAATGGTGGCCGTAAAGCCAAACTCCTTCAAGATGGGAAAGCCGTTTTCGTAATTGTCGCGGTAGCCATCATCAATGGTGATGATGACCGGTTTGGCAGGCAGGGCGTCGTGTTGGGTGATGGCGCGGGAGAGGGTATAGAGGTCTATGGGCGTGAAGCCGTTCTCGGCCAGATATTGCATGTGGGCGCGGAACAGCTCCGGGCTGACGGACAGGTCGGTGCGGTAAATGTCGGCCCCTTCCGGGGGGATGCTGATGTAATGGTACATGAGCACCGGCACTTTGAGGGTGTAGCTGTAGATGCCGTTGGGGGTGGGCAGCGGCCCGGCCTGCGGCGGCGGGAAGGTGGGCGTGGCGGTGGGGGTAAAGGTGGCCCCCGGCGGCGGTGTGTTGGTCAGGGTGGGCGTGGGCGTATGGGTGGGCGTTTGCGTCGGCGTGGGCGTGTTACTGGGGGTGGGCGTGAAGGTGGCAGTGGCCGTGGGTTGCAGCGTGGGTGAGGCGGCCAGCGTGGGAGTATGGGTGAGGAAGACGGTGGGTAGGGCGGCTACGGCCGTGACCATCCCATTTCCTTCCACCACCACCGGCGCGGAAGCGGCCGTTGTCGTGCCCGAAGATTGGCCTAAGACCAGCGCCAGGAAAAACAGGATGATAATCGCCACCAGAAAGGAAGCCACGCAGCCGGCGCGGGGCGGTCTTGCCACATCGTCATCGTACTCGTACATGAGGGCGGAGAATAACGGACGGCCGTAGCCCCGTCAAGCGGTTCTAATCTCCGTAATCGGTAATCGGTAATCCGTAACCCATAACCCGTAGTCGGTTCACGCATCACGCATCACGGGTCACGGATTACGGCCCACGGCCAATTTCTGTTATACTGCCAGCAAATAAGCAACTTGTGGGCAAAAGTGGACTCGTGGAACAAATAGTGGCCGAGACAAACCCGCCGCCAGACCCGGCAGAGATGGCGCTGATTGACCAGGCGCGAAACGATAAAGATGCGTTTGGCGAGTTGTATGCCCGTTACTACGACAAAATTTACAACTACATCTATTACCGCACCGGCAACGCCGAAGACGCCGAAGATTTGACGGCGAAGGTGTTTATGCGTGCCATGCAGCATATTGGCAATTATGAGGATAAGGGGGTGCCCTTTTCCGCCTGGTTGTACCGCATTGCCCACAACCTGGTGGCCAACTGGCACCGGGACAACAGCCGCCGCCAGATGCTGTCGCTGGATGACATTGCTCAGTGGCGCGTGGCCGAAGACAGCCCGGAATTTACGGCGCAACTGATGGAAGATAAGGCGATGCTGCTGTCCAGCATCCGCCGCCTGCCGGCCGACCGCCAGGAGTTGTTGACGCTCAAGTTCGTGGAAAACCTGTCCAACGCCGAGATTGGCGAGATTATGGGGCGCAGCGAAGGGGCGATAAAGTCGCTGTATCACCGCACCCTGCTGGCGCTGCGGGAAGATTTTGAGCAGCAATTAGGCGACGGCCGTGAGGCGACCATCGAGAAGAAGCGTGGGTTTTTTAGACGGCCGTTTTGAAAAACAAGCCCTCGGAGGTTGAATTCAGCCTCCGAGGGGTTATTGCCCGATAAGTAGATTGTGCTAAAATCCACAATCGAACAAGAAGAGGATACAACTCGACTGGCTGACGTCCCCAAACCTCAGCGTCGGCCAGGAAAAAATAAGTAGCCTGAGCAGGAGAAAACCTCTTGAGTAAAACAGAATCTTGGAAAACCTGGCTTCCTGTAATTGTTGCGCTGATTGCCTTCGGCTTGTTTGCGGCACTGTGGCCGTCCCTTTCCTCCGGTTTGGGCAGCGGCTCCAGCCGGGCGACCGTGCCCCGCGTTCCGTTTGAATCCCATCCGGTGACATTGGCTATCCCCGAAATCCCGCTGCCGAATGGCACAACCGTCGGAGGGCAGTCGTTTACGATGGAACCGTGGCAGGCAGTGTTGGGGGTCACGGCCGTGACCGTCGCTTTAGTCCTCGGCGTTGGCGTTGTTCTGGGTTTCCTCTATGTCTTTCTCACCCGACTGGTCGTGAAAACCACCGAGAGCGACTCCTACAAAGAAAATCTGGCCTCCCTGGAGAACAAACAAAACGCCATCCTCAAAGAAAAGCGCGCCGGCCGGGCCGCCGCCTCACCCAGAGCCGACACTTCCATGCCCCGTTGGTCTATGGTCAGCACCGGGCTGATTGTGCTGCTGTTTGTGCTGTTTGGCATGATGACCATTGTTACCAGCTTCTTCCCAGAGCGGATAGTGGAGTTGGGTGGGGAACTGGTCAACCCGGCCATTCTTATGGTTGGCATCCCCCTGCTCATTGCCTTGACCGTTTTTGTCTTTGCACCGCGTTGGGGCATGGCCGCCCTGGCCCTTCTCATCATGTGCATCACCACGCCAGCGGCTTTTGGTCTTATCTTCTCGCTAAACGATTATTTCGGTCTCGATTTAGCCCTCTCGGCCATGCTCAACCTTTCCCTGCTGGTGCAGGTGGTTATCCTGTTTATTCTGGCCTGGCGTTGGCGGAGTACAACGGCCGTGGAGTTTAACCAGAAAATGATTCAGGCCGATGAAAAAGGGCGCGTGAAAGGCATTCCGTATGATACGATAGCCGTCCTCTTTACCGGCTTGCTCATTCTCGGCTTAGGTGTTGGTTTGATGGTCTTGATTAACTCGCCTTATTGGGCTGCTAACTAAACGAGCAGGTGGATAAGTACACATGAAAAAATATAGACACGCTTTTGCCGTTTTCGTCCTGACGATTCTTTCGACGATTGGCTTATACGCCCTTTTTCGCTTTTTCTTGTTTCGTTTCCCCACCCAGGCCAGCGCCGAAGCTATTATCATTGACAACTTCGCCGACATTCACTTCTGGCTGCAAGCCTTCCTCTTTGCCCTGATCATGGTCATCATGCTCTATGCGGTGTTCGCCTTCCGCCGCCAGCCGGATGACGAAAGCGAAGGGCCTCACGTCCATGGGCATACGGGATTGGAGATTATCTGGACGATTGTGCCCACGGCCGTGGTCATCGGTTTTGCCGTCTATTCTGTGGGCATCCTCAACAGCCTGCTCGCCCCCCAACAAGGCGAGCGCACCATCGAGGTGGTCGGCCGGCAGTGGTCGTGGAAATTCGTGTACCCGGATATAGAGGACAAAAGCGGTACCGAATTGGGCCTGCTGGTGAATGAACCGGTGGTGTTGCACATGTGGGCCGAAGACGTCATCCATTCCTTCTGGGTGCCGGAATTTCGCGTTAAACAAGATTTGCTGCCGGTGCAAAATCCCGAAACAGATTACTACGTGCTGCGCTTCACCCCCACCGAAGAAGGGGAATTCAAGCTGCGCTGCGCCGAAATATGCGGCCTGCAACATTCGCAAATGTTTGCTACCGTGCGCGTGATGAACCAGACCGACTACGATGCCTGGGCGGCCGAAATCGCCAGCAAACCCGGTCTGGATGAATTGGAAGGCATGACGGCCGAGGAACGCGGCCAGTTCTGGTACACCGAATTTGGCTGTAATGGCTGTCATTCCCTTGACGGCTCCGCGATGGCCGGGCCGACATGGTTGAATTTGTATGGCAAAGAAGAACAACTCGCCGACGGTTCCTCCGTGATGGTGGACGACGCCTACCTGTATGAATCCATCCTCAACCCCAATGCCAAAATTACGGCCGGTTACAATCCGGGCATCATGCCCCAAAATTTTGACGACCAGTTTAATAACTTTGGTTGGGGCAACGCTGACCAGATCACCAATGATTTGATCGCCTTCATCAGAACAGTTACAGACGATTCCACCGCATCGTCTAAATAAATTGAGAGGAGATCCACCATGAGTTTTATTCGCAAGTTATTTCTAGGTTTATGGTACATCCTCACCTCCTCCTACATCAAAGGGCTGATTGGGCAAGCACTGTTCACCTTTTTGGGTTTCCAATTCCTGAATCTGCTGCTGCCGGACAACTTGTCTGAATTCAGTCTGATGATCGGCGCGATCATTGGCGTGATTGGTTTCTTGCTCTTTGCCGGCGTCCTCACCGACTGGCTGCTGTGGATTGGCGGCAAAGAGACCCCGCTCAAACACGGCGCGCCGGAAGGCAAACCGGAGTGGACACGCTACCTGAGGCCAGACGTCAACCACAAAGTCATCGGCATCCAATACGGTTACACCAGCCTCTTTGTGCTGCTGGTGGGTGGTCTGTTTGCCCTCATTTTCCGCCTGGAACTGGCCCAGCCCGGTATGCAGTTACTCGATTACCAGCAATACAACACCCTCTTCAGCGCACACGGCATTGTCATGATCGTCAGCATCCTCCTGGGCGTCGGCGCCATGACCAACTACCTGGTGCCGCTGATGATTGGCGCCTCTGACATGTCGTTCCCCCGCCTCAATGCCTTTAGCTATTGGGTGAGTATTCCGGCCATTGTGCTGGTTCTCGCGGGCATGGCTGTTGGTGGTTGGGATACCGGTTGGGTTGGGTACCCCACCCTCAGCCTGATTGGCCCGCTGGGTACGATGTTTTTCCTGCTTGGCTTTTACATCAACGGTATCTCTTCCATCGCCGGGTCCATCAACATTTTGGTGACGACGGCTACCCTGCGCGCGCCGGGTATGAGCCTGTTCCGTATGCCCATCTTTGTCTGGGCGGCGCTGGCCACCTCCCTCATCCAATTTACAGCCACACAGACCATCGCCGTGGCCCTGACGCTGAATTTGCTGGAACGGGCTACCGGGCTGGTCTTTTTCAATCCGGCACAAGGCGGCGACCCACTGCTCTACCAGCACCTTTTCTGGTTCTATTCACACCCGGTGGTGTATGTGTTTGTGCTGCCGGGTTTGGGTATCATCAGCGAACTGCTGCCCGTTTTCGCCCGCAAGCCCCTCTTTGGCTACAAGTGGATTGCCCTGTCTAGCCTGGGCATTGCCCTGGTGGGCTTTCTAGTCTGGGCGCACCACATGTTTGTGGCCGGCATGTCGGATACGCTGCGCATCGTTTTTATGATTTCCACGCTGTTTGTGGCCATCCCCACCGGCGTCAAATTCTTTAGTTGGGTAGCCACCCTGTGGGAAGGGAAGATTGAGCTAAGTACGCCCATGTTATTTGTCCTGGGCGCTATCTCTGTTTTCCTGATCGGCGGTATTACCGGCCCGATTTTGGGTACCGTGCCCACCGACTTGCATTTGCATGACAGTTATTGGGTGGTGGGGCACTTCCACGCCACCATGTTTGGCGGTTTTATCTTCCCCTTCTTTGCCGGGTTGTATTATTGGTATCCCAAGATAACCGGGCATATGTATAAGGAGGCGTTGGGCAAGCTGCACTTCTGGCTGATGGTGCCCGGCTTCTGGGTGATGAGTTTTGGGCAGATGAGCGCCGGTATCATGGGTATGAACCGCCGCTATGCCGATTATGACCCGGCGTTGGGCATTGAAACGCAGCAGGTGCTGGTGACGCTGGCGGCCTTTGTGATTGGCTGGTCGGTCTTGATCATGATTTACAACTTTATTGCCAGCGCTCGCACCGAACCGGTGGCGGCTACCAATCCCTGGGGTTCCCGTTCGCCGGAATGGCAGATTCCTTCGCCTGCGCCAGAATTTAATTATGATGTGCCTTTTGAAGTGGTCGGCGACCCCTATGATTATGGTCTGGACAGGCCGTATATCCGGTTCCAGACGGCGGCTGGTGATTGATTAACTGATGAGACCCTAAGGGTTTTCAAAACCCTTAGGGTCTTTCTGGAGAGCGATTGTGGAAAAGAATGAGGATTGGAAGAAAGCGGCGCAGCGTTTGGGCATGAATGTCTTTATTGGCCTGATGGTGCTGACGTTGATTGAATATGCCGTGAGCATTTATCTGAACTCAACGGTGGGTTTGTTTATTACCATGCTGTTAAAGTCAGCTTTGATTGTGTATTACTTTATGCACGTCTATCGCCTGTGGCGGGAGGATAGTCACTGATGAGTGCAACAACGGCCGAACACACACACGATTCGCACCACGAGGCGCACAGCCATGTGCCGCCTTACCACGTGCAGTTGAAAAGCAACCGCATGGGGTTGTGGTTGTTTTTTATTTCGGAAATTTTTCTGTTTGGGGCGTTGTTTGCCGCCCGCTTTTACCTGTGGTATGTGCCCGGCGTGGGCCAAACGCGGCCGGAACTGAGCCAGGAATTGGGGCTGCTGGCGACGACGGTGCTGCTGGTGAGCAGTTATTTTGTGTTCCGGGGCGAAACGGCCATGGAACATGGCGACCGCAGCCGCTTTTTGAATTCGTATATGATGGCGGCGTTGTTAGGGTTGGTCTTTTTTGTGGCCGTGGTGGTGATGGAGTGGAATGTCTTTGGACTGGAAGGTAGCATTGTCGGCATTGAACTGTTCGGCCACCTGGGGGTGGACGATGGCGTGTATGCCGGCGTCTTTTACGCCATGACGGGGATGCACGCGCTGCATGTGATTACCGGGGTGATGTTGCTGCTGTTCGTCTGGAATCGTGGGCGCAAAGGGGATTATTCGCCGGAACGTCACTGGGGCGTGGAAGGATGCGCCCTTTATTGGCACTATGTGGACGTGGTATGGGTGTTTTTCTACCCGGCGTTGTATTTGATTGGCACGGCCGTGCATTAGATGATGAGGTAGTGCCAGGCACAGGGCGTCAGGTGTGCGTATGACCAGCGTCGGCCGCCCCGTGCCTGGCACTGCTCGACCAAAATGGATCCTGTAACCGAAGCCGTCCTGCGCTCGTGGGATTGGCGAATAGAAGTGATTATTGTCCTGGCGTTAGCCGGGATTTTTTATCTACGGGGGTGGCTGCGGCTGCGGCGGCGGACACGGGGGCCGGAACGGTATCAAGGATACCGGCGTTCTCCCTGGCGATTGACGGCCGTGTGGCGACCCATTTCCTACGTTGCCGGACTGCTGCTCATCGCCCTGGCCTTGCTCTCCCCCATTGACGTACTCAGCCAACAGCTATTTTTTATGCACATGATCCAGCATCTCTTTTTGATGATGTTGGCGCCGCCGCTGCTGCTCATTGCCAGCCCGCTGCCCTTTATTCTGTGGGGCCTGCCGGATCGCTGGCGGCTGGGCGTGGGCGGTGTGTTGGGCAAGGGGCTGCACCGGGATTCCCGTTTTCGCCGGGGGCTGCGCAACGCCACCAATCCCGGCATGGTCTGGCTGATCTGGGTGATTGTGCTGATCGGCTGGCATGACCCCGGCCTGTATAACCTGGCGCTGGAAGTGCCCTGGGTGCATGATCTGGAGCATCTCTCCTTTTTCCTGGCCAGTATGCTGCTCTATTGGCACATTACCGGGGCGGGGCCGCGCATTCACAAGCAGTTTAGCCTGGTAGGCCGCACGGCGCTGACGGTGGCGGCCATTCCGCCGAACATGTTGTTGGGGCTGGTGCTGGCCATGGCCACCAGCGTGATTTACAGCCATTACCTGAATGTGCCCCGCATCTGGGGCATTGACGCCCTGGCCGACCAGCAAATCAGCGGGTTTATCATGTGGGTGCCGGGCAGTATGATGCACATTGTGGCCGCGCTTTTCCTCATCTACCGCATTTTAGATAAGGAAGAGCAGAAACCGGCCATGCCTGTGTCTACGTGGGGGCGGAAAGAGAAGGAGATTAGGAGATTGGGAGATTGAGAGACTGGACAATCTCCCAATCTCCCAATCTCTCAATCTCATCACGCCATATGCAATTACTCAAAGCAGTTTTCAGCCGCAGATGGATTGCCGCCACGCTGGTGGTGCTGCTGGGCATGGCGCTGATGGTGCGCCTGAGTATCTGGCAGTTTGACCGGCTGGCGGAGCGGCGGGCGGCCAACGCTGTGCTGGCGGCGACGCTGGCCTCGGAATCTATTGTGCTGACCGGAGAGCCAATCAGCGGTGATGTGACCCAATTAAAAGACCGGCAGGTGGTGGCCGAAGGAGAGTTTGACCACCAAAATCAGGTGACACTGCTGGTACAAAGCTGGCAGGGGCGGGCCGGGGTGCATTTGATTACGCCGTTGATACTGGCGGGGACGGACACGGGGTCGCTTCGGGCCGTACTGGTGGATCGTGGCTGGGTGCCGCAAACAGACGTGGACAATGGCAACCTGGCGCTTTATGACGAAACGGGGCCGGTGCGCCTGACCGGGGTGGTGGCGCTCTCCCAACCGTTGTCCCGGTATGGGAATCCTGATTTAGAGGCGACGGGGCGGCAAACGGCCGTGTACCGCATTGATGTACCTCGCCTGCAAGAGCAACTGCCGTATGAGCTGCTGCCGTTTTACGTCATTCAAGCGCCGCCGCCAGAGGGCAACACCGCACTCCCTTTCCGCGAACTGCCGCCAGTTGACCTTTCCGAAGGGCCACACTTGAGCTATGCCTTGCAATGGCTGTTGTTTACGCTGATCCTGGGTGGTGGCTACCTGATTTTTGTACAGCGCAGCCTGAAAAATTGATCCGCGAAGGTTTTAGATGGCATCATCTCTTCATCATCTGCGTTTACCCGTGTTTATCCGCGTCCTTATCCTCCTTTCTGTTTTATTCTTGCCGGTGGTGGAGGTGGCGGCGCATGGTGGGGGGGCGTTGCAAATTGCCAATGCGCCGGTGGGGGCGTGCCTGGCTTCGGTCTGGTTGGCCCCGTCTACACCCCGCGCCAACAAGACGCTGCATGTGACGGTGGGGCTGGCCGACGCCGCCAGCGGCGCGCCGGTCCTGGATGGCACGGTACTGGTGGCGGTTGCCGACGCGGCCAGTGGACGCCAGGTAGCGGCGGCGCCGGCGACCACAGCGCAGTCGGTGAACCGGCTCTTTTACGAGGCGGATTTACCGGCGCAGATGCCCGGCGACTATCTTTTTACGGTGACGACGACCTGCCAGGGGGTGACGGAGGTGTTGACGTTTGTGGCCGCGGTACGGCCGTCTACCAATCCCCTCTTCATCGCCCTGCCCCTGGCTGCCGGGGGGCTGTTGGTGGCGGTGTGGCTGTGGCGGCAGTGGCAGCGGGGGCCGGCGCCAAAGCCGGTACATAGGAGGCGTGATGCGTGACGTGTGACCGGAAGAATCTCACACGTCACGCATCACTTATCACGCATCAGTATATTAAGTGCATATAAAACGTTGGGATGATTGGTGGTTGGGGGGAACGGCCGTCATTATAATCCCCTGGTGGAGCGTATAATGATGTGGAAAGGATTCCCCCAAAAGACGAGGTAACTATGCACACTCGCCCTAAACTTGAAGAAGGTTGGTCAACGCTCATTTTGCTGTGGGCTATGATGTTTGTAACTGCTTATGCCATTAAGCAGGCAGACCTGATCAGCGGTCTGCATGTGATTCCCCTGATCGGTACAGCCGCTATTTTAACCGGGACTCTGCTGGCAAAAAGCCGCTTTTCGCCTAACACCGCCCACCTGTACGCACTGCTATATGGCGCGTTTGTCATTTTTTATATGGTGGGGACAACGGATAGTTTTGTGGGCATGGCCTGGCGAGAGCGGATTATTCATCCTGACAATGGCATGATTGCCCGGCAGCTGGCCTGGTTTGGCAAACTGGTGGACGGCGGCACCAGTCGGGATGGGTTGATTTTTGTCTTTCAAACGGCCGTCATCTTCTGGTTGCTGGGCTACACGGCGGCCTGGTACACCTTCCGCTTCCCGCACGTGTGGCGGGCCATTGTGCCCATGGGGTTGGTGCTGTTGAGTGTGGTTTACTATTACGCCGGGCCACGGCCGTTGCCCTATTACCTGGGCGTTTATGCCTTGTTAGCCGCCCTGTTTGTGGCCCGTACCTATCTGGTGGAACAGGAAAGGACATGGCGCAGCACGGCCGTGCGTTATGAAAATAACATCTGGTTCGCGTTTGCCCGCGCCGGTCTCATTGCCGCCGCCATTGCCCTCATCCTGGCCTGGGGCCTGCCGCCCCTGTCTGCCAATGCCGCCGTTAGCGATGCCCTGGGCGGCACACGTGGCCCCTGGCGCGAATTCCAGGACAACTGGACGCGCATGTTTTCGGCGCTGCGTACCTATGGCGTCAATACGGCCGATCCCTACCAGGATTCGTTGGTTTTGGGCGGGCCGCGCACCGTAGGCAGCACCCCCGTCATGGACATCATCGTGCCCCAAGAGCTTCCGTATGTCTACTGGCAGGCCATTGTGTATGACACCTACGAAGACGAAACCTGGCACAAGGCCAACGATCTGGTCTATGAGCATTTTACTGATGAGGGGGTGTTGGATATTCCTTTCACCCGTTCTCGTGAGGTGGTGACCCAAACGGTTTATTCCTATTTCCCCAGTTCCAGCTTCATTTATGGCGCGCCGGAAATTATTAGCGCCGACCGCCCCTTGTTGGTGAGCGCCCGTGAAGACGCCAATGGAGACAAACTGGTGAGCGCCGTGCGCGCCAAGTATGTCATGCAGCAAGGAGACCGATATGAAGTGGTGTCCCGTTTGTCGGTGGCTGACGCTACCGGTTTGCGGGGAGCCTCTACGAATTATCCCGCCTGGGTCAAAGATACCTATTTGCAACTGCCAGACAGCATCACGCCAGAAACATTGGCTTTGGCCGCCGAATTAACGGCCCCCTACAATAATCCGTATGATAAGGCGATGGCAGTGCAAAGCTATTTGCGGGAGACCATTACCTATAATGATCAAATCGCCGCGCCGCCGGATAATGTGGAACCGGTGCATTACACGCTGTTTGTCAGCCAGGAAGGGTACTGCAACTACTATGCTTCGGCGATGGCGGTGATGCTGCGCGCCCAGGGGGTGCCGGCGCGGGTGGTCAGTGGTTACGCTCAGGGCACGTATGATAAGGATGCCCATCTGTATCGGGTGCGCGCCAGCAATGCCCACACCTGGGTGGAGGTTTATTTCCCCTCTTATGGCTGGATTCAGTTTGAGCCAACTGCTTCTATTCCGGTGATCACCCGGCCGGAACGGCTGACGGCCGAAGGCAACGACTCGCTCAGTTCCTTCGTCTTTAATGACAACCGGGAAACCGCCAGCATCCCGGAAGAAGATTTACTGGAAGCGGAAGACCCGCAGGATTTGATCGCCGGTGAAAACAGAGGCGGCCCGGCCACGCAGCCAGAATCTCAGACACGGCCGTTTCCCATCTGGGAAGCTGTTGGCGCGGCGATCATTGTGCTGGCGGCGGTGGGTCTCTCCTTAACGGCGAATACGATGAACCGGCGCGTGGAAATGGACGTGGACCGCAGCTATAAACGGTTGGGTAGCTGGGCGCGCTGGCTGGGCGTGCCGCAGCCGCAGGAGTATACACCGTATGAGCGCGCCGATTTGCTGGCAACGGCCGTGCCTGAAGGCAAGGACGCCATTCGCACCCTCACCCGCCAATTTGTCCTCAAACAGTTCAGCCGCCAGCGCAGTTCCGAAGAAGGGTTTGACCCGTTACCCTATTGGCAGGAGTTACGGCCGTTGCTCCTCAAAAAGAGCATCGCTGCTCGCATTCACCGCTGGCAGCAAAAAAGCAAACGTCGCCGCCGCTTCCGCCTCTAACAGCCCCCACACGTGTTTACGTGATCACCTGATCACGTAAACACGTATATACCTTCCACTTTAGCCAAAATGTAACCAACAAAGTGAAAACTGTTATAATAACCGCGTCAGGGGATTGTAGTGCGCCTATCTCCTGCAAGTTGGTAGCTGTTCAGTCCCGACAGGTTTCTTAATGAAAAAACCGGTCAGGTCTCTTAAGAAATTGAACCCTTATCTGCTACCTTCATAATTCATCCTTCATAATTCATAATTCCGTAGGAAGAAACCCGGTGGAAGATCCATCAACAACCCAAATACATACAAACCTCAATGACCTGCGCAAACTCATTGACAACCTGGGCACAACCGTAAACCAGCAGCATCAAACCCTGATCACCAGCCGACCCGATGTTGCCCATCCTGTCGTTGCCCGTTCCAGCGATGAAATCACCCGCCAGATCGTCATTCTACGCCGCACCGTAGAAGACCTGGAAAGGCGCGTGAAAGCCCAGGAAAAAGAGCGTGAACAACTGCGCGCCCTGCAAGACGTGGGCGCTATGATCAACTCCTCTCTTGACCTCGATCAGGTGCTCGTGGTCGTGATGGATGCCATCATTGATCTGACCAAAGCCGAACGCTCCATCATGTTGCTGAAAAGCGAAGATACCGGCGAACTGGATGTGCGCGTCTACCGCAACATGGATCGGGAAACGCTGGAAAAATCCTCCTTTGATTTCAGCCGCAGCATTGTGCGCGCTGTGGCTGAATCCGGCGAACCCATCGTCACCATGAACGCCATGTCAGACAGCCGCTTTGCCGCCCAGGAAAGCATCATCAGCTACAACCTGCGCTCCATCCTCTGTGTGCCCCTCAAAATCAAAGAGATGATCATCGGGGTCATCTTTGCCGATAACCGGGTGCAGGCCGGCGTGTTTGGCGATACCGACCGGGATTTGCTGGCCTCCTTTGCCAACCAGGCGGCCGTAGCCATTGAAAACGCCCGCCTCTTCCAACAAATCCGCAACCACCTGACCGAAATTACCGAGATGCGCGACCTGATGGATAACGTCTTTGCCTCCATCACCAGCGGCGTCATCACCATTGATGAAGAAGAGCGTATTGCCCTCTATAACCGCGCCGCCGAACGCATTTTAGGTTATCCGCAGAACGCCATCATGCGCCAGACCTACCAGACGGCGCTGGAAACCTTGAACCTGCCGATAGAACCGCTGGTAGAAGATGTGCGCCACAAAGGGGGTGTGCAAAACACCGAGGTTGACCTGGTTATCAGCCGTCGCCCCGGCGTCACCACCCTGAACCTGACCCTGACACCGCTGCGCGATTATGAACAGGAAACGCTCGGTGTGGCCATGGTACTCAACGATGTCACCGAAAAGAAAAACCTGGAAAGCGTGCGCCGCTACCTGCCGCCCGCCCTGGTAGACCAGATTCGAGACCTGGACGCGGCGCAACGGCCGCAGCACCGCATTATGAGCGTGCTCTTTGCCGACGTGCGCGGCTACAGCACCTTTAGCGAACACGTAGACCCGGAAAAGCTGATTCAAATTATGAACGGCTACTTCACCATCTTTGTGCGCGCCATTGATAATTTTGAAGGGCTGACCGACAAGTTTATGGGCGACGCGGTGATGGCGCTGTATAACACGCCGCTCAACCCGCAGCGCCGCCACGCCGAACGCGCCGTGCGCACGGCGTTGATGATTCAGGAAAATATGCGCGCCTACCTGGCGGAGATACCGGAAGACCGCCGCCTGCATTTTGGCGTAGGGGTGCATACCGGCGAAGCGGTGGTGGGCAATGTGGGCAGCAGCCTGCGCAAAGATTATTCGGCCATTGGCGACGCCGTGAACCTGGCCAAGAGGGTACAGGAAAACGCGGGCGGCGACGAAGTGCTGCTCAGCAGCGCCACCTATGAACTGGTGAAGGATTGGGTGGTAGCCGAAGCGATGGAACCCATTCGCGTGAAGGGCCGCCAGACATTGGAGCAAATTTACCGATTGCAAGGAACAAAACAGTAATCGGTAATCAGTAAACGGTAAACGGTGTGTCACCTGATTACCGATTACCGATTACCGAACACCGATTACCGAACATGGCACTATTAGACGTTGTAAAACTCCCGGCGCCGATTTTGCGCCAGAAGACGAGACCGGTTACTAAATTTGACGACGAACTGCAAACGCTGATTGACAACATGGTGGAAACCATGCGCGAGAGCAACGGCGTGGGGCTGGCCGCTCCGCAAATTGGGCTACCGATGCAGTTGGCTGTGATAGAAACGCTGCCCAAAGAAGATGACCAGGGCAACGAAATCCCCGATTCCCGCGAGTTGTTTGTAATCGCTAACCCGGAGATTGTGTGGCAGTCACGGGAAGTGGTGGATGGTGTAGAAGGCTGCCTGTCTATTCCCGGTTATGTGGGCGAGGTGGAGCGGCATGAGGTGGTGCGGGTGCGGGCGCAGGACCGTTATGGTAAAAAGGTAAAGCTAAAACTCAACGGCTGGACGGCGCGCATCTTCCAGCACGAGATTGACCACCTGAACGGCATCCTCTACATTGACCGCCTGACGGCCCCGGAGCATCTGTGGACGGACGAGGAGTTCGAGAAGATGCAGGAGGCGGCGAAGAAACGGCGCGAGGAGAAGGCGGTGGTGGGGTAATCCGTAATCCGTTATCCGTAATCCGTAGCCCGTTATCGGTGAACGGTAATCGGGGCGGGTTTATTGGGAGAGGATTTATGTCTTTGACGCGGAGTGATGTGGAGAAAATTGCGCATCTGGCGCGGTTGGAGTTGACGGAGACGGAGACGGCATTGTACCAGGGCCAGCTTTCGGCCATCCTGGATTATGCGGCGCGGCTGAATGAACTAGACCTGGAGGGGGTGCCGCCAACGGCTCATGCGGTGACGCAGCAGAATGTGTGGCGTGAGGATGTGGCCGAACCGGGTATGGCCATGGACGCCGTGCTGTTTAACGCGCCCAAACAAGCTAATAATCAGTTTGTGGTGCAGGCCGTGTTGGATGAGGGGTGAGAGGAGAGGGGGGACCCATAAACCTCGAATATATAGATGATAACGGCCGTGACGAACGGCCGTTTTACTTTCTACGGAGGAAATTATGAGCCAGACGGCCGTGAAGCGTCTTTATCTCATGCAGGTGGGGTCAATGCCGGAATACCAGATTCCGATTGTTTGTTACCTGGTGCAAACGGGTGACGGCAGAAATATTCTGATTGACAGTGGTCTACCGGAGATCATCCCTGAAGATGCACAGGAGTTCGAGAATGGGCAGGACGTTATTGAGCAGTTGGCGAGCATTGGCTTGAAACCGGACGATATTGATACCGTCATTTCGACGCATTATGATGGCGACCATGCCGGAAGACACGCGGCATTCACGAAGGCGCACTATGTTGTTCAGCGTGTGCATCATTTGGATGCGGCGAACAATCCACGTTATGCGGCCATTCGACCCCAATGGGATCAGCCAATGGCGCGCATTCGGTTGGTGGACGGAGACACGGAACTGCTGCCGGGGCTGGAGCTGATTGAGACGAGCGGGCATGTGCCGGGACATCAATCGGTGCTGGTGCGGCTGCCCCAAACGGGGGCGATTTTATTGACGATTGATGCTGTGCCCTTCGGCGAGGGCTTTACCCGCGACGAACAGGACGACGATAACAACCCGGACGCCGCAGCGATTCGCGCCAGTACGATTAAACTGCTTGATTTGGTCGAACGGGAGCATGTCGGGCTGGTGATTTTCGGTCATGACACGGAGCAGTGGGAAACACTCAAAAAAGCGCCAGAGTTTTATGGTTAGTGGAAGCCGGGGTGCGTCCGGCATGCGAGGCGCGCAACTGGCATTGCCTCAGAGGAGATCTATGAGTAACGAAATTGAAGCACTAGAGCAGTTCTTCGCGGCAATCAATCGTAATGATATGCAGGCCGTAACGAAGGATTTTGATCCGCAGATTGTGCGCATTGAGCCAGAGGGTTTTCCAACCGCTGGCGCCTATCGGGGTATCGCGGAAGTGCAAGAGCATATCACAAAAGGACGCGGGACTTGGGCCGAAGGAACCTGCCAGCCCGAGAAGTTCCTGGTGAATGGTGACAAAGTTGTCGTATACCTCTATGCCTGGGTCCGCTTGAAGGACTCGACTGACTGGAGTGGCGGACGATTTGCCGACGGCTTTGTTTTTCGCAATGGCAAGATCACCCAATATCACACCTTTTGGGAACGGGCAGACGCCCTCAGGTGGGCCGGTATTGATGATGAGTCCGCCATAGGTGCGGCCTGACCCCGCGCTCGACCTGACCACTGCCAGCGGGCTTCGTCGGCTGGTCACGCCCTCGTCCCTGCGTTTCTCGGCGGCACAGCGTGAACGTTAGACGGCCGTATCAACTGTTATTTCCAATTTAAACAAGGTCAGCTATACAAAGGGCCACACGGCCCTTTTTTATTGCGCATTGCCCATTTCCGGGTACAACTATGGGCCAAAACTTTTGATGGAACACATGCTATGGACTTCACCAAATTGACTCTGACCCAATTACGCGAGGCGCTGCGGCGCGGTGAGACGACCAGTGTGGCCGCCACCCAGGCCATGCTCGACCATCTGGTAGCGACAGATAACGACATTCAAGCCTTCCTCACCATCACCGATGAGTTGGCGCTGGAACAGGCGCAGCAGGCCGACCAGCGCCGCGCCAACGGCGAGGATTCGCCGCTGTTGGGCATTCCGGTAGCCGTCAAGGACATCATCTGCACGCAGGGCGTAGAGACGACGGCGGGCAGCAAAATCCTGGAAGGGTTTGTGCCGCCGTATGACGCTTTTGTGGTGCGCCAGTTGAAGGCGGCGGGAGCCGTCATCCTGGGCAAGACGAATACGGACGAGTTTGCCATGGGGTCGTCCACCGAAAACTCCGCTTACTTCACCACGCGCAATCCGTATGACCAGACGCGGGTGGCGGGTGGCAGCAGCGGCGGCAGCGCGGCGGTGGTGGCCACGGGCATGGCGTATGGGGCATTGGGTACGGATACGGGGGGCAGTGTGCGCCAGCCGGCCTCGTTTTGTGGGGTGGTGGGCTTACGGCCGACTTACGGCCGTATGTCCCGCTGGGGTGTGGTCGCTTTTGCCTCCACACTGGATCAGGTGGGTACGTTTGGGCGCACGGTGGCGGATTGCACGGCCGTGTTCCAGGCCACCGCCGGTTACGATCCGCAAGACAGCACGTCGCTCAATGTACCTGTGCCTGACTTTGAAGCCGCCCTGACCGGCGATATTCGCGGCTTGAAAGTGGGTGTGCCCAAAGAGTATTTTATTGAGGGGATAGATGCGGAAGTGGAAACGGCCGTGCGCAACGCTATTGCGCAACTGGCCGCACTCGGCGCGGAGATCGTAGAAATCAGCCTGCCCCACACGGCCTATGCCCTACCTGTTTATTACCTGATCGCCCCGGCCGAAGCCAGTGCCAACCTGGCCCGCTATGACGGCATCCGTTTTGGCCCCCGCGTAGAGGGGGCCGACATGATTGATTCCGTGAAAAAGACACGCGCCCTTTTTGGCCCGGAGGTGAAGCGGCGCATCATGTTGGGCACGTATGCGCTCAGTGCGGGCTATTATGAGGCTTATTACGGCCGTGCCCTCAAAGCGCGCACCCTCATCAAACAAGATTTCCTCAACGCCTTCGAGAAAGTAGACGTCATCGCCACCCCCACCTCCCCCACCACCGCCTTCAAAATTGGGGCCATCGTAGATGACCCGCTGCAAATGTATTTGCAAGACATCTTCACCTTACCCATCAACCTGTCCGCCAGTTGCGGCCTCTCCGTCCCCTGCGGTCGTGACAGCCAGGGTTTGCCGATTGGGCTTCAATTAATTGGTAACACACTACAAGAAGCCGTGATTTTGAATGTGGCTTTTGCTTATGAACAAACGATGACTACAGCGGATAGTGGAAACAACAGATAAAGAACGCTTTTATCCGCTGGTTTCGGTATCCGTTGTAGTCTATAAGGACAAACCATGAAAGTGATCATCCCCCTCGCCGGGTTTGGCAAACGGATGCGGCCGTATACGTGGAGCCGGGCGAAGCCGCTGCTGCATGTGGCGGGCAAAACCGTCATCGGCCACCTGCTCGACCTGATGAGCGACATCACCACCGAAGAAGTGATTTTTGTGATTGGCTACAAAGGGGAGCAGATTGAGGCGTGGATTCGGGAACAGTATCCGCATCTGGACAGCCATTTTGTAGTGCAGGAAGAATTGTTAGGGCAGGCGCACGCGCTCTGGCTGTGCCGCGATTTTATGGATGAGGGGGAACTGGTTATAGCCTTTGGCGATGGCATTGTGCAGGCGCGGTATACGGAATTGCCCGACGCGACGGCCGATGTGGTGATGCTGGTGCAAGAGGTAGAAGACCCGCGCAAATTTGGCGTGGTGGCCACGGACGCCGATGGGTTTGTGACGGAATTGATCGAGAAGCCCGACCATGACCGTTACCAGCAGGCGATTGCGGGGATTCATTGGTTCCGGCACGGCCGTATCCTACGCCACGCCCTGGATAGGATTATTGCGGACGGCCGTCAGACCAAAGGCGAATACTACCTGGCCGACGCCTACCAGGTCTTGCTGGAGCAGGGTCTCAAAGTCCGCACCCAGGAAACCATCTTCTGGCTGGATGCAGGCAACCCGGAAAACATCCTGGCGACCAACGAACGGTTGTTGGGGCTGGGTTACGGCAGCGAAGACGCCATTGACCGTAGCTATGCCGAAGATTTCACCGCCCTGCCGCCCGTCTTCATTCACGCCGATGCCAGCGTAGACAACAGCGTCATCGGCCCCTACGTCAGCATCGGCCCCGGCGCACAAATTAGCAACAGCATCATCAAAAACAGCATCATAGACGCTAACGCGCAGCTAGAAAACGCTATTTTAGATGGTGCGTTGATTGGCGAAAGAGCAAAGTTAATTGGGCACGGCAAAACGATGTTTATTGGCGATGATTCGATTGTGGATTTAGGGTGATTGTCATGTTTACCAAACTGACCATAAGAAATTTCAAACGCTTTGATGAGGTGGAAATTCCTCTAGGAAACCCTGTTGTTTTTATTGGCCCCAATAATTCTGGAAAAACAACAGCCCTGCAAGCTTTGTCACTTTGGGAAATTGGCTTGCGACGGTGGAATGAAAAGCGCAAAGGTAAAAAAACGACTCCCGCAAAACGTCCTGGCGTAACTATCAATCGGCGCGACTTAATTGCCACACCTGTCCCTGGCGCAAACCTTCTGTGGCGTGATCTCCACGTGCGAGACATTCATAGAGGAAATGGCCCACAGCGAACAGAGAATGTTCGTGTGGACATTGTTGTAGAAGGCGTAACCGGAGGCAATGCCTGGCAATGTGGATTTGAATTTGATTACGCTAATGAAGAATCTATTTATTGCCGACCGCTTCGTCTTAGCGAGGGTCAGAACCCGGAGCGAATGCCTGTCCCAGATGAGGCAGAAAAATTGCGAGTGGCGTTTTTGCCGCCAATGTCTGGTTTGGCGGCGAATGAAATAAGGTTAGACACAGGTGCTATCAATGTCAGGATTGGCGAGGGGCGCACCGCCGAAGTGTTGCGTAATCTGTGTTACCAGTTGGCAAATCCTACTGAGGGTGAAGACAGCCATTGGCAAAAAACATGTGAGCAAATCGAAAAACTCTTTGGAGTCAGGCTGGAAAAACCCATTTATATTGTGGAAAGAGGTGAGATCACCATGTCTTACCAGGATCGCTCAGGCGTCAACTTGGATTTATCATCTTCTGGGCGGGGCTTACAACAAACATTGCTTTTGATGGCATATTTAGCGGTTAATCCAAATTCTGTCTTATTGCTAGATGAACCGGATGCCCATTTGGAGATTTTGCGCCAACGGCAAATCTACGAACTCCTGGTAAATTCTGCCAGAGAACAAGGAAGCCAGATCATTATTGCCAGTCATTCGGAGGTTATTTTGAATGAGGCGGCTGACCGGGATACAGTGGTTGCATTTGTGGGAGAGCCACATCGCATTGATGATAGAGGTAGTCAACTCCTCAAATCTCTTAAAGAGATTGGATTTGAGCAGTATTATCAAGCAGAACAAACGGGATGGGTGTTATATTTAGAGGGATCAACTGATCTGGCCATATTACGTGCCTTTGCTGAAAAGCTTTCTCACCCGGTGCAAGAAATGTTGGCTTCGCCATTTGTAAACTATGTTTACAACCAACCTGTTAAAGCCAGACAACACTTCTATGGGCTTAGGGAAGCAAAATCTGATCTTGTGGGGTATGCCTTGTTTGACCGACTGGAACGCTCGCTGGAAAGTCAATCTGGTCTTCAAGAATATATGTGGCGCAGACGTGAGGTGGAGAACTATTTTTGTACACCGGATACGCTTTTAGCTTATGCTGGAGAGTTCTTGAGTGAGTTATCCCCTGGGCCTTTGTTTGAGTCCGCTATTCGTCGTCAGCGGCGTGAAATCATGCAAGAGTGTATAGAAGATTTTGTACCTCGCGCAGCGCAACGAGATTTAGCAGACCGATGGTGGATAGACACGAAAGCCAGCGAAGATTTTTTAGACAGGCTTTTTGAGACATTTTTCAAACGACTCGATTTGCCAAACTTGATGAATAAAACAGATTACCATGTGTTGGTCCGCTTCATGCCTGTAGATCGAATAGACTCGGAAGTATCTGAAGTGTTGGATGCAATCCTGGCTACGGCGAAACGAGCACACCCTATTAGTGAATGAGAGGAGGAGATATGCGTAACTTTATTTCTGATCGGGTAGCCCAGGCCCCGCCGTCAGGCATTCGCAAGTTTTTTGATATTGCCGCCACCATGAAAAACGTCATTTCGTTGGGTATTGGCGAGCCGGATTTTGTGACGCCGCCGCCCATTTTGGAAGCGGGCATTGCCTCGCTGCGGCGCGGCGAGACGGCCTATACGTCTAACAGCGGCACAATAGAACTGCGGCGGGCGCTGGCGCAAAACCTGGCAGCCCGCTACCAGGTGAGTTATGACCCGGAAAGCGAGATTATCATCACGGTGGGGGTGAGTGAGGCGCTGTATCTGGTGTGTACGGCCGTACTCAATCCCGGCGACGAAGTGATCATCCCCGAACCCTGTTTTGTGGCTTATGGCCCGGAAGTGAGCTTTGCCGGGGGGGTGCCCGTGTACGTGCCTACCACCATGCAAAACGATTTTATGGTCACGGCCGAGGCGATTGAAGCGGCCGTGACGCCACGCACGAAGGCGCTGCTGCTCGGCTACCCCAACAACCCCACGGGGGCGGTGATGACAAGAGAGAGGATGGAGGAGGTCACGGCCGTAGCCCAAAAACACGACCTGCTCATCATCTCTGACGAAATTTATGACCGGCTGGTGTACGGCATTCCCCACACCTGTGTGCCCGCCCTGCCGGGCCTGGCCGAACGTACCATCCTGCTCGGCGGCTTCAGCAAAGATTACGCCATGACTGGCTGGCGCATCGGTTACGCCTGCGCTAACCCGGAAATCCTGGGAGCCATGCGCAAAGTGCATCAATACACCATCATGTCCGCCCCCACCACCGGGCAAATGGCCGCCCTGGCCGCCTTTACGCCCGCCGCCGAAGAACATGTGGAGGCGATGCGCGCCGAATATGACCGCCGCCGCCGCCTGATTGTGGACGGCTTCAACTCGTTGGGGCTGGACTGCTTTGAGCCGCGTGGGGCGTTTTACGCCTTCCCCTCCATCGCCCGCACCGGCATGAGCGGCGACGAATTTGCCATGAAGCTGCTGGAAGAGGAGGAGGTGGCCATGGTGCCCGGCGAAGCGTTTGGGCCGAGTGGGGCCGGTTTTATGCGTGCCAGCTACGCCACCGCCTACGAAAAAATCGAAGACGCCCTCAACCGCCTGGAACGCTTCATGCGCCGGCATGGGTAGAAATCTGCTAAACTATTGGCAATTGCCCTTTGAAATGGAGCAAAATCATGACTTCTATTCAACTAACTTTAACCTTACCAGATGATGTGGCAAAGCAGGCGAAAGCTGCCAATTTGTTGAATCCAGAAACAATCACTGCACTTATCGAACAAGAATTAGAACGGCAAAACCAGGTTGACCAACTGTTTAGGGCAATGGATCGGTTGGCAAATGTAGAGATGCGGCCGTTGACAGAGAGTGAAATTGAAGTTGAGGTAGATGCTGCCCGCCATGCGCGTCGTGCTTGATACGAACACCGTTATTTCTGGCTTATTATGGGCAGGCCCACCGCGCCAGATTTTGACATTGGCCCGTGAGGGAAAGGTTAGCCTTTTTACGACCGATGCGCTAATCGCGGAACTTGCTGATGTTTTGCACCGGGAGAAGTTTGCTACCCGGTTGGAACAAGCAAGGGTTACGCAATCGCAGCTACTTAAAGGTTACGCTGCTCTCACTACCCGCGTTGAACCAGCAATCATTAATCCTACTATTATCGCCGATCCAGATGATGACGCGGTTTTGGCTTGCGCCGTAGCTGTCCAGGCCCAAATAATCGTCTCTGGCGACCATCATTTGCTGGATTTGGGCAATTACGCGCAGGTGGAGATCGTTAACGCGGCCAATTTCCTGATCTGGTATAACAGAGAAGCAAGCAGACCCTCCAATTAACGAGCAAAAATGACGAGCAACACCATGATGGTTCCAGACTGGCGATGGAGTTTAGATCAATCCAAACAGAAACCGGAAACGGCCGTTGTCCCTAAACATGATCCGCAAATTGCAATCGGGCCTGGGCATTCCTGCCAATGTCCTTATCCAGCCTTATGAGGTAGAAACGATAGAGGTTTGAATCTGACCTTGAGGCAACTATAGACATGGCTGAGTTAGAAAACGAACAAATAAACGAATTACATACCCTAATTGTTCGGACATACAACCTCCGGGAAATGAAAGAGCTTTGTCAACAGATGGGAGTTAATTGGGAAGATGTTAGCGCAGAAACTACAGTGCCAGAGTTCGGACGAGAGTTAGTAAAATATTTTGAGCGTCGTGGTCGGTTGTTTGAACTTAGGGACCAAGTTTGGTATGAGAGATCAACAGTGATCCAGAACTATGGATTAGTTGAGCCAATCACCCACAATGATGACCAAGACACCTACGTTAGCTCACCAACCAGCGGTGGCCATATTGGGTGTTGGGTAGGCGGCGTCATCTTTGTGATAGTTCTAGCGTTATTCTGGTACGGGTATTCAGATGCACAAAAACAATTAGAACTAAGGGATTCTGAAGCATTTGTTATAGGCTACTTTAGCTTGCAGGACAATATCAACTGTCGAGACGCATGGGAAAGGTTATCAGGAGATTATCGGGTTAATAAGCATTCAACCGGATTGACTCCATATTGCCAGTATTGGAATTCTTTTAGAAAGGTTGAAATTCTAAAACTTGAAGTCCTAGATGAAACAGATACAACGGCATCTGTTGAAGTGGTTTTAGCGTTAACAAATTTTGACAATACTGTTGCTAATCAACGCATCACTTACAGTCTTACTCGCCTCGCCGGAACTGATCCCTGGATTATTGCAGATAGTAACCCTTGATGCCTTTGACAGAAGCGAGAAATCAGCCAGATCGGATATGATTTATATGTGAGAGGTGATATATGACGCCTTATGAAATTTTGACGGATATTCATGCGCTTGAAGAAGAGCTTTTGGAGTTTGAACGGAAATATGGGATTCGTTCAGAGACGTTTTATGCAGCTTACGTAAACGGCGAAGAACCAGAAGATGATGCCTGGGTATTGGACTTTGGCGAGTGGGCCAGTGTGTATAAGACCTGGCTGGAACGCCAGGCTGAATACCGGAATGCAATTCAACGAATTCAAAAGCAGACAGCCAGCCTTTCGGGGCTTATTCGCACGGCCGTATGAGCAACCCCCTCCGTTCGGTGGAAGATTATGAACTGTTCTTGTACACACTACCAGATCAGTTTCCATCAGTGTATCGTTCAACAGTCACGTTCGTCCGGCGTGGCTCATCGTTAGCCCGTGTTACTGGCGAACTTTACTTTGCCCATGATTTTCGTGTGGTGGTGCGTGAACGGATTCTGTCTCATCGCTTGCCTGCCATGATTGATTGGTATGGTTACGAAATATGGCAAAGTGAGGAAAAACTGTTTTGGTATGATCCCCAACCTCACCCAAATGAGCCAGCACTGCAAAGTACGCACCCGCACCACAAACACATTTCGCCTGACATCAAACATAACCGCGTCCCCGCACCTGGCATGAGTTTTAATCAACCAAATCTTCCTCAGATTATCCGAGAGGTTGAAAACTTGATTCAACAAATTGAGCGAGAGGGTGAATGAATAACAAATACGAAGCGATTATTGGATTGGAGATTCATGCGGAGTTGATGACGGCGTCGAAGATGTTTTGTGCGGCGCCGGTGGTGGACAGCGTGGAGGCCGAACCAAACACGGCCGTACACCCCCTCTGTCTCGGTATGCCCGGCACACTGCCCGTGATTAACCGGCAGGCTGTAGAGTACGCCTTGCGCGTGGCCTTAGCCCTTAACTGCCAGATCAACCAACACAACATCTTTGCCCGCAAAAATTATTTCTATCCCGACCTGCCCAAGGGGTACCAGATCAGCCAGTATGAAGAGCCGCTGGGTGTCAATGGCTGGTTGGATGTGGAACTGGACGATGGCACACACAAACGCATCGGCATCCGCCGTGTCCATATGGAGGAGGACACCGGCAAACTCACGCACCAGGACGACGGGACTTCTCTGGTGGACTACAATCGCGCCGGTGTGCCTTTGCTGGAAATTGTCTCCGAGCCGGACATTCACAGCGGTGAGGAGGCGCGGCTCTATGCCATGAAAATCCGCCAGATTTTGCGTTACCTGGGTGTGAACAGTGGTGACATGGAGAAGGGGGTGCTGCGTGTGGAGCCGAATATCAGTGTACGGCCGTCCGGCAGCCAGGAATTTGGCACCCGCACGGAGTTGAAAAACCTGAACAGCTTCAAAGCGTTGGCCGATGGCTCTACCCACGAAATTGAGCGACAAATCCAGGTAGTGGAATCCGGCGGGCGGGTAGTGCAGGAGACACGCGGCTGGAATGAGGACAAAAAGCGCACGTTTAGCCAGCGCAGCAAGGAAGAAGCGGAAGATTACCGCTACTTTCCAGAGCCGGATTTGCCGCCGCTGTTTATTTCTGAGGCGTGGATTGCCGAAGCACGAGCGGCTTTGCCGGAACTGCCGGACGCCAAAATTGAGCGTTATGTCAATGAGTTTGGGCTGACGCCGTATGAGGCGCGGGTGTTGGCCGAGGAACGGGCGGTGGCGGCATGGTTGGACACGGCCGTAGCCGCCGGCGGCGACCCCAAATCCGTCAGTAAATGGCTGCTCAACGAACTGTTCCGGCTGATGAACGAACACAAACAAAGCATCGAGCAAGTCCAGATAAGCCCCGCCGGATTGGTGGAACTGATCGCCCTGGTAGACAAAGGGGCTATCAACAACAACACCGCCAAAGATGTGCTGGCCGAGATGTTCCGCAGTGGCCAATCGGCCCCGGCCATTGTGCAGGCCAGAGGGTTGGCGCAAATCTCAGACGAAGCGGCTATTGTGGCCCTCATTGAGCAGGTGTTGGCAACAAACCCGGAAATGGTGGCCCGCTATGCCAGCGGCGAAGAAAAGCTGCGCGGCTGGTTTGTGGGCCAGGTGATGGGCCAAAGTAAAGGCAAGGCCAACCCGGCATTGGTGAACCAACTGTTGGCGCAGAAATTATTGAGATTAAGAGATTAAGAGATTGGGAGATTGAATCTCCCAATCTCCCAATCTCCCAATCTCTCAATCTCCATCTATAAAACCCGAAGGGAGCGTAAATTTCCCTTCGGGTTTTTTGTTTAGCCGGTAAAATCATCGCCTTTTTCACTGAATAAACCGGGTGGTTCTCATACAATGTTTGCCATGATCTCACCTGGGTACACGCCACTGCAAAATTGTGCCGTGAGATGCGCCAGAAGGAATGACGTTCATAATTCATCCTTCATAATTCATAATTTCGAGATTGGATGGTGAAAATGTCGGCAAAGAGCATCACGGCCGTCCTGTTTGATTGGGACTTCACGCTGGCTTACACGCTGCAACCGGATATGTCGCATATTGAACGCACGGCCGTCCTGTTCCAGCATGTAGGCATTCATTACCCGGTAGGCGATTTCCGCGCCGCCAGAGAATCCTTGCTGGCGGATATTGCCCTGGGCCGAATAGACGGGACCGTCAAACCCCAGACCCGGCGGGAGATCATGAACTTTTACCGGCAGATGCTCATCCGCCTGGGTTATCCCGATACCAGCCGCGAACTGGCTTACCGCATCTATATCGCCTATGGGCATCTGCCCACTACCTTGTATGATGATGTGGTATCTACCCTGCAAAAGCTGTATCAGACAGACCTGGTACTGGGGATTTTGTCTAACCACTCAACCACCGTGCGCCCGGTGATGGAAAATCTGGTAGGGGCGTATATCCCCACCGCACACATCACCATCAGCGAGGAAGTGGGCGTTCACAAACCCAGCAAGACCATATTTCAACGGGCGGCAAACCGGCTGCGTACACCTGCTGCCCAATGTCTGTATGTGGGCGACAATTTGAATGTGGATGCCATTGGCGCGGTGGAACAGGGGTTATATGGCAGCGGTATCTGGCTGGATCGCGCCAATGTGGGCACGGTGCAAGATATTCCGTCAAACGTGAATCGTATTTCCATGCTCTCCCAACTGTTAGATTTTGTGCCTGTTTAGGCGGGGAGGTTACCAGACGTGAAAGAGATGTGAATAGGGGAGACACGGCCGTACTTGTTAAGTATGCCCGTAAGCCCCTCTACCTACCATCGTTGTAGCTTGTATTGGAAATGGTAGCGACCAAAAAAGCGAGGGAAATAATGCAACTGCAAGAAATTAGAAATCAGATGTGGGTGGTAGTGAATGGACAGCCGGTGCGCCAGGCCAAAGACAACGAGGTCAAACGTTGGGCCGTTTTGCGCCTGATTGAGATGTTGAAGAACGATAAAACTTCACCGCGCCCTGCGTCCTACCCGGCCAAACCCGCCTTTTCCTAGACATTTAGCCTTGTGTGTCCGAACAAAAAGAGCTGCCGAATGGCGGCTCTTTTTGTTTAGGCGTGACCGTTCAGATCTGACAGGTTTTCAAAAACCTGCCAGGTCTCTGTGCTTAAGCAGTGATTTCCAGGAACTCTTCGTTGATATAAGCAAGCGATTGGTGGCGGAAATAGGTGTTGTACAGGTCAGCGTAATGGCCGCTTTGGGCCATTAGTTGGTCGTGGGTGCCTTCTTCAATGATACGGCCGTGATCCATTACCACAATCCGGTCGGCATGTTTAATGGTTGAGAGGCGGTGGGCAATCACAATCGCCGTGCGTTCGGCCATCACCACGTCCAGTCCTTCTTGAATTTGGGTTTCCGTGAAGGGGTCAACGCTGGCAGTGGCCTCGTCCAGGATAAAGATGGCCGGGTCTTTCAGCAGCACCCGCGCCAGCGCCACCAACTGCCGCTGCCCCATAGACAGATTGCTGCCCCGTTCGCCCACATCCGTGTCCAGACCACGCACCAACCCGTTTAGCCATTCACCATTGCTGATGCGGTTGGCGGCGGTGATGACCTCGGCGTCGTTGGCATCGGGACGGCCGTACCGGATATTCTCGCGCACCGTCCCCGCAAACAGGAACGGCTCCTGGGGCACGCCGCCAATGTGCCGCCGATATTGGGACAGGTTGAAGGAGCGAATATCACGGCCGTCTACCCACAACTGCCCCCCCTGAAATTCATAATACCGGGCCACCAGCTTGGCAATGCTGCTTTTGCCCGCGCCGGTATGCCCCACCAGGGCCACCGTCTCGCCGGGCGCAATCTCCAATGAAAATTCTGGCAAGACGATCTCTTTGTCGCTGTAGCTGAAGGTGAGATGATCGAACTGGATACGGCCGTCAATCCCCGCCACCATCTCATCACCCGTTTGCTGCACGTTCGGTTCCAGGTCAATCAGGGCAAATACCCGCTCCGCCGCTGACAATCCATCCTGAAACTGGCTCCAAAACGAGGCAATACCCATCATCGGCCACCAGTAAAAACCGACCGCCTGCATAAACAAGAACCATTCGCCGGGTGAAATGGCCGTCACGCCACCCAAAATACTGTCCGCCCGTGTGGCCAATCCACCGGCAAAAACGAGTACGGCCGTGCCAAAGCCCGATGCCAGCACCATGATGGGAAAGATGGACATGAGCGTCATACCCCGCCGCAGGTTCACCGCGTAAGCCTGTTCGTTATTGGCGTGGAAGGTCTGGTAGACGGCCGTTTCCTGCCGGAAATTTTTAGCCACGATAATGCCGCTGACCGATTCCTGAATTTGGGCGTTGATTACGGCCGTGACCCGCCGCGCCTTTTGCGTCACATCCCGCGCCCGGTGGCGAAAGGCCAGGGCAATCCAGGCCGCCAGCGGCGTCATCGCCAGCAAAATGATGGTCAAGACCACATCAATCGTCAGCAGATAAAAAGTCAAAAACAGCACCAGAAACACCTGACTGAGCAGGTTCAACGTCAGATCAACGGTTGCCGCAAAATCCTGCGTATCCGAGGTGATGCGGCTGACAATTTTGCCCGACGGATGCTCGTCAAAAAAGGACATATCGTGGTTTACCGTCGCCTGGAACACGTCCCGTCGCAGCGTCAGCACCACGCTGCCAATGATGTTGGCCGAGAAGTATTGGCGAATGTAGTTAAACACCCACGCCGCCGCCCCCGTCAACGACACGCCCAGGGCCATCAGCGCCATCGCCTGCATCGTCGGGTTTTCAGCAATGATGTCAATAGCGCGGGCAATGATAATCGGCCCGGCCACCGCCAGCAGCGAATTGAGCGTCAGCGTCACCGCCACCAGCGCCATCCGCCCGGCATACGGCCGAAAATACCCCGCAATTCGCCGCACCAATTCCCGGTCGCCATAACTGCGGTCATAATCTTCCGTGTCTAACCCATCTAAAATGAAGCCCATAAAAGTTCTCAAGAGATTGGAGATTAGAGATTGGAGATTCGACCCATCTCCAATCTCTAATCTCCAATCTCATACCACATTGTACTCCTGAATGAAACGGCCGTCGCCAAACCGCGCGTAGTCCAACATACTGACGTCAACCGTGTGTGCGGCCCCATCGAGGATAATCTCCGCCATCAGCTTACCGGCAATGGGGCCGTGCATGAAGCCATGCCCGGAGAAACCGGCGACCACGTAATACCCATCCACGCCCGGCACGCCGCTGATGATGGGGTGGGCGTCTGGCGTCATCTCATACAACCCGGCCAACCCGGACTGCCGCCCGGCTCTTTCCAGCAGGGGCAGCCGGTGAATGGCCGCCTCTAAATGCACCAGTTCCCACGCTTCATCCACCGACTGGTCAAAGCCCGGCTGCTCGCGCGGGTTGGACATGCCGGTGAGCAGCCCTTTGCCTTCGGGGTGGAAGTAGAGGCTCTGGCCGAAGAAAATGACAAAAGGGAAATCGGGCGGCAGGTCGGGCAGGGGGGTGGTGGTAATCCACTGGCGGCGCAGGGGCACAATGGGCAGCGGCACGCCCAACATGTCGCTGATCTGCCCGGCCCAGGGCCCGGCGGCGTTGACGATCTTTTCGCACTGGATGTCGCCCTGGTTGGTGTGGATGGTGTAGGTTTTATTTTTATACGTGATGGCGTGTACGGCCGTGTCCGCCCACAATTGCACCCCCAGCCGTCTGGCCCCATTCACGTACCCCGCCACCACCCCGTTCGGGTCCGCCAGCCCATCCTCCGGGCAAACGGTGGCCGCCAGCACGTCATCCGCCTTGAGAAATGGTAGTCGCTGCCGCACTTCATCGCCAGACAGCCATTGCGTGGGCACACCCAACCGGTGCTGGAGTTCCACGTTGCGCCGGAATTGGGGCACATCTTGTTCGCGGGTGAGCAGCAAGTAATACCCGCAGCGCCGCCGGTCAATGGCCTGCCCCATCTCCTCCTCAAAGCGATCCAGCATGGGCAAACTGGCCTGCGACAGGCGAATGTTGACCTCGGTGCTGAACTGGTAACGCACGCCGCCGGCACAGCGCCCCGTCGCCCCGGTGCCGAAGAACGACTCTTTCTCCAGCAAGGCCACATCCCGCGCCCCGCGCCGCGCCAGATGATAGGCCGTACTCGCGCCCATCACCCCCCCACCAATGACAACAATTTCTATATGTTTAGGAAAGTTAGCCATGAGTTTGTTTTCGCAAAGGTGCAATTTTCTCGTCCAGATTACCAGGTACTTCGATATTTTCTCCTCTAGCGCCAATCAGGAAAAGGTTTAATGCTGTCAGGAGCGTGTTGCCAACCAGGAGGATAAAAGGCTCCAGATTATTATCAGCGTCGGCCGTTTCCAGCGCCAGCAGGTATTCCCCTTTTTTATCCAGGGGGATGATGACCGGTGGGTAGCCGTATTGCAGGAAAATGAGGTTCATCAGCAGGCGGGCCATACGGCCGTTGCCATCATCAAACGGATGGATCACCACAAACTGGTAATGAAAGGCAGCCGCCAGGATGATTGGATGCCACTCTGCTTTATCTGCTTCACGGCGGAACCAGGCCATCAGGTCGCCCATTTTGGCCGGGGTTTCCTCCGGGGTGGCGTAGTAGTGCATTTCGCTGGTGCTGGTGATGACGTGATTGGGTGTGCTTTTGTATTGGCCGGGAGTGACACGGCGTTTGGTCGGACGGCCGTCTCCCGTCACCGCGTCCACCTCATATGGCTCCACCAAAATCATCTTGTGCAGTTCTCGGATATCCGCTTCCGTCAGCGGGTTCTGCTGCCGCACAAATTCCAACAAATAGTTGATTGCTTCGTGGTGGCCTTTCACTTCCAGATAATCCCGAAACGGTTTGCCCTGCGCCGTCACCCCATGCAGCAAAAACGCCCTTGCCTCCCCATACGTCAGCGTATTGCCTTCAATCGCGTTCGAGTGATACGTCCAATCCAGCCGGAACTTTTGCATAATGCGCCGTTCCTGCGCCGGATCAATCGGTCGCAAGGCATCAATCTCCGCTTTCAAACGGTCAACCTCTGCCAGTAAATCTCTAATCTCCAATCTCAAATCTCCAATCTCAAACCCTAATCATACCGCGCAAAAATACGCTGGTACGCCGGGCTGCGGGCCAGCAGGTCGTCGTGTGTACCCTGGTCTACCAGTTCGCCGTGACTGAGGACGAGAATCTGGTCCGCCCAACGAATTTGGGAGAGGCGGTGGGTGATCAAAAACGTGGTGCGCTGGCGGCTGATGTGGCGCATCGCTTTTTGAATCTGGTCTTCGGTGGCACTGTCAATGGCGCTGGTGCTGTCGTCCAGAATAAGGATGCGCGGATTGGTGAGGAAGGCGCGGGCAATGGCCACCCGCTGCCGCTGCCCGCCGGAGAGCGTTGCGCCCCGTTCGCCCGCTTCTGTCTCGTATCCCTGGTCAAAACTCATAATAAAGTCATGCGCCTGGGCTTGCCGGGCGGCCGTTTCAATTTCCATCATCGTGGCATCCGGGCAGCCAAAAGCGATGTTGTCAGCAATGGAGCGGGAAAAGAGGAAGACATCCTGTTCAATGGTGGAAATTTGCGAACGCAGGGATTCCAGGCTCCAGTCGCGCACGTCTACGCCATCTACCAGGACACGGCCGTCGTTAGCATCAAATATCCGGTTAATCAGCCGCGTCAACGTGCTTTTGCCCGACCCCGTCTGGCCGACAATGGCCACCGTCTGCCCTGGTTCGGCCGTAAAGCTGATGTTTTTGATCACCGGCGTACCGTCATAGCCAAAGCTGACGTTTTCAAAGGTGACACGGCCGTGAATTGGCTGGCTGATCCCCTTTTCATTTTCGTCCAACTCCGTCTCATCGTTCATCATCTCCAGCAGCCGTTCGGCGCTGGCAATGCCTAACTGCACCAGGTTAAACGAAAAGATAGAGATAAATGTGGGAAAACGCAGCATCCCAAACAGCCCCATATACGTCACCACCTGTCCCAACGTCAATGTGCCCGCCTGCCATAGCCAGAGCGCATGAAAAAAAGCCAGCCCCAAACAGAGGCTAAACACTAGCAGCGGCAAATAGCGCGCCTGGATGATGCCCTGTTTGACAAAATACGTTTTGAAACGGCCCGCATTGGCCGCAAACTCCTCTAGCTCTTGCTGCTCCTGGGCATTACCTTTTACCACCTCAATGCCGCCAATCGCCTCCGCCAGCCCGGCGTTCATCAGGCCAAACTGCTCCCGCTGCGCCAGGCTCACCGGGTTCAACTGCCGCGAATAGTCCCATACCGTAATAACGAACAACAGCAAAAAAATGGCCGGCACCAACAGCAAACGGGGGTCTAGCAGAGTAATCAGCACAATCGGGGCCACAATGCCCATAAGAGAATCCACAATGAGCATCAGGCCAGGACTGAACATCAGGTTGAGGGTGCGCACGTCGTTGGTGGCCCGCGCCATGACATCGCCAATGCGCTGACGGCCGTGAAACGTCTGGTCCTTCCCCAACAGGCTGATGTAAAACTCCTGCCGCGAATCCCGCTCAAACCGTTGGGCAATAAACTCATTCGTCCAGTTACGCGCCAGCCCCATAACGCTTTGCACGGCAATCACCCCAAACACCGCCAGCGACAACCCCACCAGCGCCGCCACCTGCCAGTTATCGCTGGTGATCAGGTCAAAGGTACGGCCGATCAACACCTGCACCCCGCTGGCGGCAAAATTGTTCACCACCGAAGCCAGCACCACCAGCACCGGCAGCCAGGGATACTGCCACAAATGCGACCATATCCAGCGCACCGCGCCCGACCGGTCATACAGATGTTCATCTTCCAGGTGAAATTCGCGTTTGCTCATAACCGCTCACACCTGACAGGTTCTTAAAAACCTGCCGGATGCAAAATTATACGCCAACTATTGATCCGTTCCTCATCTGCTGCCCGGTTATTACCCAAACAAGTCACGCAGCCAGTTGATAAATCGCTGCCACCAGGAAAGGGTGGGCGGCGGGGCGGTAGACGTTGGCGGTTCTGGTTCGGCCGGTGGTTCTGGTTCAGCCGGCGGTTCCGGTGCAGGCAGTTGCGCCGGGAAGATGAAACCTAACCGCACCATCACCGGGTTGATGTCATGTGCCAGGGCAAATTCGGGATCATCGCCCACTTCCCCGGCAAAATGTAAGCCCACCACTTTGCCGCTGGCCTCATCCACCCAGACGGAGCCGGAATCACCGCCCAGGCTGATTTCCTCATTGGTTGGGGAACCGGGGCGGGGCACAATGCGGAAAACCTGCTCTAACCGGCGCACCCCGGCGGCGCCATAATTCAACTGGGTGGTCATCATCACGCCGTCAATAAAACCGGCGGTGCGCCCGGTGGTACGGCCGCTCTTCCACACCATCATACCCAATTGAGGCACGGTAGCGGCGGCGATGTGGTCGCCTTCCAACGTCGTTTCCAGCACGGGGCGCTCGCCGGTGAGGCGGGCCAGGGCGGCGTCAAACGGGCCGAGTACGGAGCGGGTGACTTCGGCAAATTTGTCGCTGGCTTTGCCTCCGTCCAGCCGGCCGGGCTGCCAGGTCGCTTCATTGGGGGAGGCAGTTGGCGACCCCACCAGCACGTGCCAGTTGCTCAGGATATACGCTTCCTGGGTGGTGGCGTCATATACTTTTGCACCCAAGGTGCCGGCGGTGACATTGGGGCAGCCAATGCTGACGCCCAGGGGAATTTCGGTGAAGCGTTGGTTACGGCCGTCTACGGCCGCTTCCAACTGTGCATCTCCTTCCAGCATAATTTGAATGCCATACACAGCTTCAATCACGTCCACGGGGATGCCATCTACCTCTTTGGGAAATATCTCGTCTTCACTCAGTTCGGCCAGCGGTTTTTTCTGGGCCAGGTGGACGCGAATCGCCAACTGCCCGGTCATTTCGCCCTGTGACCATTTGAAGCCCAGGTCTACGGCCGTGACCCCCTCTCGCGCCAACCAATCCACCTGCACTTTTGCCAATGCTGCCTGTGCTTTTGCCATTTCCTCTGGGGTAACTATTGACATAATCTTGTCCTGTAGTGGCTGGTAGCTGGTTGTTAGCGGCTGCTATTACCAGCCACCAGCCACCAACCCCCATAATAAATGTCACAATGTTGCCAGGAACCTGCCAGACAAATTTCTTGCGCTGCCGGGCGGGTCTGAGTATAGTGTAACGCATACAGCGTCGCTGCCAAGATAGTCGCCTATAAACAACAAGCGGTCTGTCAGCACAATTGTTAGTTTTGTCGGTATAGTTACAGTACGGTTTGGTGTTGAGAGAGGTCAACCCTGGCCCAATAATCTGACGTGGTATCCCCAACTGAATAAAACCACCCGTTCAGCCCAGTGCGTTAAACGGTTGGTTAACGCTGGTTGCGTATTGTGTGGCTAAATGGCTGTGTGGTACGGCCGTTTACCAATGGAGTAGTAGCATGATCCAAGTCCCTGTGCCCCCCAAAGCCCTGTCCACCCGGCAAATCACCTGTATTTGCTGCCACGAACAATTCACAATTGCGGTAGACGAACCAAATCGTCGGCGCGCGATGGCCGGCAACTGGCATGTGCCCACGGATCAATTCCACAGCACCCAATTGCGTTACGAGGCTGACCGTCACCGTCGCCAGGCTTCGCCCACTGCCCGCGCTGTGCCCGAACCGAACCCGGAACACAGCCCGCATCGTGATCCCACGCAGTTCTATTTTGTTACCTGCCCCCGCTGCGGCGCCGATAACCGCAACTGGCTTAATTTTCAGGCGCGTATGCCCTTCCGCCGCCAATACACACTCTGGATTGGCCTTATTCTGACTGTGTTGGCGGTAGGGATGATTGTGGCTTTGTTATTCAATCCCGCTGTTCTGCCCAACCTGGAACTCAACAAGTGGACGCGCTGGCTGCCCCTGATTATCGCCGTTATTCTGGCCGGAATCCTGCCGTTGTTACTTATCCCTGGTCTCTGGTACCCCATGCGTATCCGCAACCATCTATCCCAGGTTGCGCCTAATCTGACCGAATCCGCGTCCCCGGCCACCTTGCGCGCCCTCCTTATCTGGGCTGTCCTGGCACTCTTGCTGCCATTCGTGGCCTATGTGGTCCCGCCGGTGCTGCGTGAAGTAAAAGAGGCTATCTTTGATCAGCCCACCGCCGTTACCCTGGTGGCGCGAATTGATGCCGTTAGTAAACAGGTGAACCAGCTTGATGAGAGTGCGCCGGTCAATAATGCTTTTGCGGGGTTAACGGCCGTGCTCAATACCCAACTCCGCGCCTGTGAAAAAACCCAAATTGACCAGATGATTGCCGACTTACAAGCGATTGCTGCTACCAGCCCGCACGGCAACTTGCTGCTCATCAACAGCGCCACAAGCCAGCTTCAAGTTATCCGCGAAATGGCCGATATATCCTGCCGCCGGGATCTCATTGACAATGTGTCCACGACGCTGCAACCGATCATTTCGACCGCCGCTATTCAGCCATTGCCAGCAGAGCTTACCTTACAGCAGTGCCGCGCCCAATGGCAGGCCGCCAACGCCGGGCAAAACGTCATCGTGGATCCTACCTGTTACAACTTTCTGCTGGCGGCCATGTTGACGGATTTAGGCCGGATCAAAGAAAGCCAGATGCCCATTTGGACCCGCGCCGGGATATTGGCCGAAGCGCGGCTGTTAGCGGCTGACCCGAACCTGTTACCTGGCGTACAATCCCAGATTGCCGCTAACATGGCTACGCTGGAAAACAGCCTGCCGGGGTTGGCTTCTGCGCCGTTATTGAATTTACGCTTTCTGGTGTTTTGGTTCACGGCCGTAACTCTTGTTACTCTCCTCTGCACCATCTGCGCCTTTCTGACTTTGGATCATCGCATTGACCAGCTAGACCCGCATGTGCCGCGCCCCATTTTCACCAATATCGCCAGCATGACGCGGGTTGCCGTCTGGGAAGCCAAGCAGGCGTTGGAAATTGACGGCTTTGAACATCGCATCCAATGGACACGCGCCATTCGTAATGAGGCCGGCGGCATTGACCTGGTGGGCTTTTTCCGCGACCCGCCGGAACTGTTGCCCGATGGCACCATGAGCAGTCAGGTGCGCGCCCAACGGTATGGCATCAGCACCGACATGTGGTGCCGCATTCGGGAAGCGCGCATTACCGATATGATGACGCAGCGCCCCGCCGGCGGCCCCGCCTTTGCCCTGCCGGAGTTCGCGCCCACAACGGCTATCGTCACCGTGGGCCGGGAGAGACGCTAAACTGTGACGTGTGACGTGTGAGGAATCACACGTCACACGTCACACGTCACGGGAGTTTTCAGACAGATTGGGGATTCTGAACAGTGGACTAATAGTCTATCCTGCACAATTGCATAACGGCCGTGAATCCGTACAATTCACCCCTGACAATATCACCTGGCCGTAACTTTCAAAACGCACACAGCCCACCCGCCATAAGCACCGGTAGGGCTGTTTTTTTGTGACTGTGACGGCCGTAAAAAAGAGGTAAACCATTGATAGCGGTAAAAGAATCTACACTCATCGCTCCCTACGGCGGTACGCTGGTAGACCTGACGGTCCCGGCGGCATCCATCGCCGGGCTGAGCCATTATGCCAACCGGCTGCCTTCCGTGCGCCTGTCTGACCGGTCCGTCTGTGACCTGGAACTGTTGGCCACCGGCGCTTTCTCACCATTGGATCAATTTATGGGCCAGGCCGACCACCAGAGCGTGCTGGACACCATGCGTCTGGACAACGGCTACGTCTTCCCTATTCCCATCACCCTGCCCATTGATGACGAGGTGGATGTGGGAGTGGGCGAAGAGATTGCCCTGCGCGACCCCCAGAATGAACTGCTGGCGATTATGAAAGTCGAGGAAATTTATACCTGGGATTTGGAAGAGGTAGCCCAGAAAGTGTTTGGCACGCTGGACTTGCGCCACCCGCTGGTGGCCGAAATGCACCGCTGGGGCAAACGGAACATCGCCGGCCCCTTGCAAGTACTCAAGCTGCCCAACCATTATGACTTCAAAGATATTCGCCTGACGCCTGCCGAAACCCGCGCCCGGCTGGAAACCTACGGCCATGAAAACGTGATCGCCTTCCAGACGCGCAACCCGATGCACCGCGTCCACGAGGAGTTGACCAAACGGGCCATCGAAGAAAAAGATGGCGTCTTGCTGCTGCATCCGGTGGTCGGGCTGACCAAACCGGGCGACGTGGATTACTTCACCCGCGTGCGCACCTACAAGGCGCTGGCGGCCAACTATTATGATCCCGACCGGGTGCTGCTGTCCTTGCTGCCCCTGGCCATGCGCATGGGCGGCCCGCGCGAGGCGTTGTGGCACGCCATCATCCGCCGCAACTATGGCGCCAATCACCTGATTGTGGGGCGTGACCATGCCGGGCCGGGTAACGATTCCGAAGGCAAGCCGTTTTATGGCCCGTATGATGCTCAGGAATTGGTGGAGCAGTTCAGCGATGAAATTGGCGTGGGCGTGGTGCCATTCCAGATGTTGGTCTACCTGCCCGAAGAAGAACGGTACGAAGAAATCACGAAGGTGACGCCGGAGGTGAAAACGGCCAATATCTCTGGCACGCAGGTGCGCGAAGAGTATCTGCACAAAGGCCAATTATTGCCTGCCTGGTTTACACGCCAGCCAGTAGCCGAGATTTTGGGCGAGACGTATCCACCGCGCCACCGGCAGGGCGTGTGCATCTGGCTAACAGGTTTACATAATGCCGGTAAATCTACGACGGCGGCGGTATTGACCACATTGTTGCAGGAACACGGCCGTAACGTCACCCTGCTCGACGGCGATGTGGTACGCACCCATTTCAGCGAAGGGCTGGGCTACAGCAAAGATGACCGGGACGATCACGTGCGCCGCATTGGCTACGTGGCTTCCGAAATTGTGCGGCATGGCGGGCTGGCGATTTGCGCCGCCGTCTCTCCCTACCGGGCCACCCGGAATGACGTGCGCGGCAATTTTGAAAAGGGGCACTACGTAGAAGTGTTTGTAGACGCTCCCCTGGAAATTTGTGAACTCCGAGACACCAAAGGGTTGTATGAACGGGCGCGCAAAGGGGAGATCAAAGGGTTCACGGGCATTGACGACCCTTACGAATCGCCGCGCCACCCGGAACTGCGCATTGACACGGCGCAAACCTCCGTAGAAGAGAACGCCCGCGCCATATTGGATTATTTGATTCGACAAGGATTTGTAAAAACACATTAAGTGGTTGGTGGCTGGTGCCATTCACCAGCCACCAACCACTAAGGATTTCAACATGAATGATCAACAAGGTTTTGTCGTCTGGATGACCGGACTTTCCGGGGCGGGGAAAACGACGGTGGCGTTAGAGATGCTGCGGCAGCTAGACGGCCGTAACCTCCGCCTGGAACGCCTGGACGGAGACGTGGTGCGTGAAAGCCTGACCAGAGATTTGGGCTTTTCCGCTGAAGACCGCGCTAAAAATATCGAACGAGTGACGTTTGTCGCCAAACTGCTCTCGCGTAATGGCGTGGGCTGCATCTGCTCATTTATCTCGCCTTACCAAAACGTGCGTGACCACGTGCGCGCCGAAACAACCAACTTCCTGGAAGTGTTTGTAGACGCGCCGCTGGAAGTAGTCATGGCCCGTGACGTCAAAGGCATGTACAAAAAAGCGATTGCCGGGGAAATCCCCAACTTTACCGGCATCTCCGACCCCTTTGAAGCGCCGGCTAACCCGGACATCCACCTGCGCACCGATCAGGAAACGCCGGTCGAAAGCGCCGCCAAAATTATCACCGAATTAGAAAAACGTGGCCTGATTCCGTTGAACGGCAGATAATAGACGGTCACTGATTTTTTCCAACGCAGAGGCGCAGAGACACAGAGGGCATATCTCTCTGTGTCTCTGCGCTTCTGTGGTAAAAGGTGATTGGGCTACAAAGTTATGGCACAAGAATGGCATCAAAAAGAGATTGCCGCGATTGAAGCGGAGTTAAGCGTTCCGGTGCAGACGGGGTTGACAGCGGCGGCAGCAAAGCAGCGGCTGGAGACGCTTGGCCCCAACGAGTTGCAGGAAAAGGGGCGCAAAAGCCCCTGGCTCATCTTGTGGCAGCAAATCAGCAGCGTCATGGTGCTGATTTTGATCCTGGCAGCGGTGGTTTCTGCCTTCCTGGGCAAGGCTACCGAAGCTGCCGCTATTGCCGCCATTGTCGTCTTGTTTGCCCTGCTCGGTTTTGTGCAGGAGTACCGCGCCGAGCAGGCCATGGCCGCCCTGAAGCGCCTGTCGGTGCCGGTGGTGCGGGCGCGGCGCGACGGCCGTAGCACTGAAATCTCCGCCCGTGAACTGGTGTCCGGCGACGTGGTGCTGCTGGAAGCGGGCAACATTGTGCCCGCCGACCTGCGCCTGGCCGAAAGCGCCAATTTACGCATCCAGGAAGCGGCGCTGACCGGCGAATCGGAGCCGGTGGAAAAGGAAACGGCCGTCCTCACCACAGCCGACATGCCCCTGGGCGACCGCAAAAACATGGCCTACATGGGCACCAACGTCACCTACGGCCGTGGCGTCGGTGTCGTCGTGGAAACGGGCATGAACACCGAACTGGGCAAAATTGCCGCCCTGATTCAAGAGGTGGAAGAGGGGCAAACCCCCTTGCAACAAAAGCTCGATCAGGTGGGCAAACTGTTGGCGGTCCTGGGTCTCCTCGCCGCCGCGCTGGTGCTGGTGATTGGCGTGTTGAGCGGGGAGGCGTTGGATGAGATGTTTCTGACGGCCGTGAGCGTCGCCGTGGCCGTAGTGCCGGAAGGCTTGCCCGCCGTCGTCACCATCACCCTGGCTTTGGGGGCGCAGCGCATGTTGCGCCGCCGCGCCCTGGTGCGCAAACTGCCCGCCGTAGAAACGCTCGGCTCCGTCACCATCATCTGCACCGACAAAACCGGCACCCTCACCGAAAACCGCATGACCGTCACCGTCATTGACGTGGCCGGGCACAGCCTGGAACTGGCGGGCACCGGCCATACGCCGCCGGCTCTGCAACTGATGGACGCCGATTCTCTGGCCCGCCAGCCCTCGGCCATTGCCGCCGCCCTGGCCATTGGCGCGCTCTGTAATGACGCCTCGCTGCAACCGGACCCGGAAACAGGCCGGTATATGGCCATGGGCGACCCCACCGAAGGGGCGCTGCTGGTAGCGGCGGCCCAGGCGAACGTCAACCTGGATGGCCTGCAAAACGGGCTGCCCCGTGTGGCCGAACTGCCCTTTGATTCCGACCGCAAACGCATGACCACCGTTCATCAACTGCCTGCCGCGCGCGACACGCTGCCCAGGGCCGTGCAGCCTATCCTCACGGACGCCCCCTATCTCGCCTTCACCAAGGGGGCGGTGGATGGGCTGATGGATTGTTGTGACCAGGTGTGGGTCAACGGCCGTGCCGAGACACTGGACGAAAGCTGGCGGGGGCGCATCACCCTGGCCAATGAACAGATGGCCCAAAACGGCATGCGCGTTTTGGGCATGACCTTCCGCTGGCTGGAAGCCATCCCCGACGCCAAAACATTGCCCACGCTGGAAAACAACCTGATCTTCCTGGGGTTGGTGGGCATGATTGACCCGCCGCGCCCGGAAGTGAAAACGGCCGTGCGTACCGCCCAGACCGCCGGCATTCGCCCCATCATGATCACCGGCGACCACCCGCTGACGGCCCGGTTTATCGCCTATGACCTGGGGATTGCTACCAACGGCCGTGTCAAAACCGGTGAAAACCTGAACCAGATGAGTCCGGTAGAACTGGCGGAAGCGGTAGCCGACGTCTCCGTGTATGCGCGGGTGACGCCGGAACACAAGCTGCGCATTGTGGAGGCTTTGCAGCAGGGTGGGCATATCGTGGCTATGACCGGCGATGGCGTCAACGATTCCCCCGCCCTGAAAAAGGCGGACATCGGCGTGGCCATGGGCATTACCGGCACCGATGTGGCTAAAGAGGCGTCCGAGATGGTGTTGCTGGATGACAACTTTGCGACGATAGTCACGGCCGTTGAAGAAGGCCGCACCATCTATGACAACATCCGCCGCTTCGTCAAGTTTTCCATTGCCGGCAATGTGGGCAAAGTGGGCGTCATGCTCTTTGGCCCACTGCTGGGCATGACGGTGGCGCTGCTGCCACTGCAACTGCTCTGGCTGAACCTGCTCACCGATGGCCTCTTGGGTCTGGGGCTGGGCGTGGAACCGGCCGAGAAGGGCATTATGAAACGGCCGCCCCGCTCACCGCAGGCCAGCCTGTTCAGCGAAGGGCTGGGCTGGCATGTCATCTGGGTTGGCTGCCTGATCGCCATCATCGGGCTGGCTATCGGCTTCTTCTATTACACCCCCGGCGACCAGACCTGGCAGACGATGATCTTCACCACCCTGGCCTTCTTGCAGATTGGGCAGGCGTTGGCCTCCCGTTCCACCCACGTCTCGCTGTTTCGTCTGGGGCTGCGCAGCAACCCCTCCCTGTTGATACTGGCACTGGTGACGTTTGGCTTGCAACTGGTGGTCATTTATCTCCCGGCGCTGGAACGCTTTTTCCAGGTAGACCCGCTCTCATTGCCGGAACTGCTGGTTTGTCTGGTCGCGGGCAGTCTGGCTTTTGTAGCCATTGAACTAGAAAAATGGTGGCTGCGACGGCGGACAGGCTGATTTTTATCGGCCTGTAAATGTGGCGTGAGACATCCGATTTTTTTGAAAAATCGGATGTCTGCGGGCGACCGATCCTCAATTTTTGTGATCCCTCCTTCCATGATATAGTTCCCCCCAGACCTGACAGATTTCAAAAACCTGTCAGGTCTTCAGAAGGAGGAAAACCCATGAACACAAAAAATAACTTGCTCACCAATCCCTGGGCAGTGGTAGGGCTGCCCGCGCTGACCATTTTGTTAGGCGTACAACTGCTGCGGGCGCTGTTCCCGCTGCTGTTATATGTGTTGGGCGACCGGATGGGGTGGACGGCCGTAGCCATTGGCGCGTTAGCCCTCATCGTGTTTACATCCAGCTTCCTGGCCGAATTTCTGCGCCGATTTATAGGAGCGCGGGTACTGCTGTTGGTGACGGTGTTGGGCGTGGGCATTACCCGGCTGGCCTTGCAGTTGTGGCCGAACGCGCCGTTGGCCTACCTGATTCTGTGCATTGTCGGCGCTATCTGTTTTGTCCTGTTTTTCCCCGTCTACCTGGCGGCGCTCCGCCCCCATGCCCGGCAAAACATGGTTACATTTGCCTATGGTTTGCAGATAGGCTTTATCCTCGTGGCCCTTCTGAACGGGCTGTACAACAGTTATGAGTTCAACTGGCAGTCTGGCTGGCTGAACGGGCTGCTGGCCATCGTCCTGGTTTTGCTGCAAATGGGCAGCCTGGCCTTTGTGATGAACAAACTGCCCCCGGCGGCAGCCGATCAGGATGCCCCTTTCCGGCAGGCGCTGCCCTGGGGCATGTTCGGCCCGTTTCTCTTCTTACAACTCCTGTTCTTCTTGAATCTGGCGCAGTTGTCGGCCATTGGCGGCTGGCAGTTGCCCTTAACAATGGCGCTGGCGCTGTTGGCCGGTGCGGTCGGATTAGTGGTGATGGGCTACATCGCCACACGCGGGCGTCATGCGGCGCTGGTGTTGGTAACGGGGCTGGTGGTGGTGGCGCTGGCCTGGTTTGCGGACTCCTCGCCGGTAGTCACGGCCGTCTACCTCATTTTCGGCCAGATGGTGTTAGCCGCCATCCTCATGCTGGTTGTACTCAACATTCGCGGCGGCGACCCCGAAGCGGCTTCGCGCCGCGCCCACACCATCCGCAATCTCACCATCGCCGACGGTATTGGTTGGATACTGTTTGTCATCTTCATCTTCCTCTATTACGCCGGTTACACGCTGCCCCTATTCCCCAATACCGTCCTGCCGCCCATTGCTATTTTGCTGGTGGTGCTGGCGGGATTGGCCGCCAGCCGGGCTGCCGCCGAACCCACCCCCCCGGTTGTTTTTCGCAGCAGCCTGATTGTGCTGCTGGTCTTATTGGCGGCGGTGGTGTTTAAGTGGCTGACGTGGCAAACGCCAACGGCCGTGCCCGCCCCTGGCGGCCCCGTCCGGGTGCTGGTCTATAACCTGCACAATGGTGTCAATCCCTGGGGCCAGCTTGACCTGGAAGCCATCGCCCAAACGATTGAGTCGGAAAACCCAGACGTGGTGGCGCTGCAAGAAGTGTCACGCGGCTGGATTGTGAACGGCTCGGCCGACATGCTGCAATGGTTAGAGCAGCGTTTGGGGATGCCTTACGTCTGGGGTGCTACCGCGAGCGGCAACTGGGGTAACGCCGTTTTTAGCCGTTACCCCATCCTCACCTCGGAAGTCCACGCCCTACCGCCCGATGATCTGCTGCTGCATCGTGGTTTTATCTTCACAGAGATTGACATAAACGAAAGTGAACCGCTGCGCCTGATCAACACCCATTACCACCACCTGGACGATGGCAGCGCCATTCGGGTGGAGCAGACGGAAGCGTTATTGGGCTTTTGGAACGGCCGTGCCCACACCCTCATCATGGGCGACCTGAACGCCACGCCAACGACCCCGGAGATGCAAATGTTCCGCGACGCCGGCTTCACCGACGCCATTGACGCCGCCGGCATTGTGCCCGGTTACACCTACTCTTCCACCGAACCCAACCGGCGGCTGGACTACATCTGGTACACCGCCGATGTAGATGCCAGTGACGTGGTCATTAACCCCAGCACCGCCTCCGACCACCTGGGCGTAGCTGCTACCGTCGGTAATCGGTAATCAGTTATCGGCCTATGTTATACCCCTGCCATTGATCATTGGCCGTTGATCATTGACTATTCAAATAGGAGGTGGGTCATGCCGTCACCATTTCCCGGTATGGACCCTTAGCTGGAAGCGTATTTGTGGCCGGACGTGCATCATAGTTTGGCGACGCAAATTCGGGATCAATTAGCGCCTGCTATCCGGCCGCGTTATGTGGCCCGGCTGGAAATCCAGATGGTTTGGGATGCGACCGGGTTGGAAGTAGCCATTATGTACCCGGATGTGGAGGTGATGGAACGGGCGGAGCATCGGTTGGGTGAACCGGCGCCGGCCTTAACGTTAGATGCGCCACCGTTGACCCATCCCCACATTCCCCCTTCGCCCTATGCTGATACCTGATTTTAATATGCGTCGCACCTTTTTTGTTCCATTGCCCACCACAATGGCTGTGGTAAACTTCCACTTCGGAAAAACAAGGACAGGATTGTAGTGTGATAAGCATTCAAAACGTTACCAAGCAGTTCTACCAGTTCAAAGCTATTGATAATGTTTCTTTCACCATTCCCAGGGGCGAAGTAGTGGGATTGTTGGGGCCAAACGGGGCGGGCAAAACGACGCTGTTTAAGCTGATCGCCGGTATTTTGCAGCCCGACAAAGGCAAAATCTACCCTCATGCCGGGACGTGGCCGACCATCGGCTACAAGACCGACCGGCTGCTTTTCCCCAACCATCTACGTGTGAAGCAATACCTCAAAATTGTGACCGAGTTGAGCGGTTTACCCCATTCGCAGACGGAGCGGGTCCTCACCGAAGCCTTAGCCAGGGTAGATTTACTCTCGGCGGCCAACAAAAAAATTGGGGCCTGCTCCAAAGGGATGCGGCAGCGGTTGGGGCTGGCCCAGGCGCTCATCGGCGACCCACCGCTGCTGCTGCTGGATGAACCATCCAACGGTCTGGACCCGGCCGGCCAGGACGAGATGCACCGGCGCATTCAAGAGTTGCACGCTGCCGGGAAAACCATTCTGCTTAGTTCGCACCAGCTCAATGAAGTGACCCAGGTTTGCACGCACCTGATTATTCTCAATCGCGGCCAGATTCATTACCAGAGCAGCATGGTGGATGCGCTCACCGTCAGCCCCTATGCCCTCATTGAAACAGACCGGCCCATTATCAGCCCGCTGTTGCTGGCGGAACTGCACGCACTCCATCCGGGTATTCAGGTGGAAGGCAGCCGCATTTATTTGCGAGATGCGGCTATGCGATTGCGGCGCGATATTCTGGCGATGGTGCTGCGCGCCGGGTATGACGTGCTGCACGTGGAGCAAAAACATATCACCCTGGCGGAAATTTATGCGGAGGCAGTGCAGTAATGCGGCGAATCTGGACGTTGACGAACTATTTTACGGGCTACCTGTTCCGCTCGTTAACCGGCGTGGGGTTGGTGATTGCCACGTTGGTGTTCTGGCTCTTGTTTTTTAATCCCCAGCAAAAGACGCCGGAGGTGGCGTATTATGTGTTGGTTATTGGTGTGTTTGGCGCGGGCATGGGGTTCCTGGTGACGATTATGCTGGCGACACGGGCGAATCATGCCAACCTGTATCCCTGGGTGGTGCGGCTGCCGAGTCGGGTGGAGTATCTAACGGCCGTCTTCCTCAGCGCCTTCATTACCACCATCATCCTGCAACTGCTGTTGGCCCTGTTGGCGTTAGTGAATGGCCCCCAATTGAGCCTGCAAAGAATCATCGAAATTCCGCCGGTCTGGTTATCGCTGCTTATCCTGGCGATTGGGCTGGCGCTGCACGCCGCCGACCTGGTGGCCAGAGGTTGGTCGCGGGTCTATCTGTTTGGTCTGCTGGCGATCTTTTTGTTTGCGCAGGGCATCCACAACAGCACCGTTCGCAGCGCCATCATGCAGCTAAACCGCATGGCGCTGAGCCAGGGCTGGACCGGCGTTAATGATCGGCTGGCGAATTATGCCATTACGCTCAACGGTAATGAGGTCAGCACGGTAGGGCAGTTGTTTGGTCTGATATTCTGGCCTTTCCGGGCGCTGGCAGAAGCGACGGTAAGCGGCTACTTTACCTCCACCCAGGCATTAGCCCCGGCCATCTTGCTGCTGTATGCCACCATCTTGTTTATGCTGGCTGCCGATTTGTTTGCCAATAAAGACCTGGCGTTTGTGGAGTAGGGGCGAGGCAGCCGGGAATTACATAGCCGGTAACAAGAAAAGCAACATACCGGCTGCCTCGCCCCGCCATTAGGAGAAGATGAATGGAATGCTGGCATTGTGAACGGCCGTCGCACGCGAACTGTAAATTTTGTGGCCGGGCGGTGTGCAAGGCCCACGCCCAGGAAAAACCGTACATCATCCACACCTACCGCACGTCGGCCGGCGTCTACAAAGCCATCGTTGTGGCCGGCGCCGTCTGGTGCGGCGTGTGCAACCCCCAACAAGACCCCGTGACGCTGTTGAACCTGGAATAACATATAAAGTGCCAGGCACAGGGCCGCAGATCATTGGTTAAACGCAGCGGTATTGCCCTGTGCCTGGCACTGCCCACCAACCGCTAACGCACGGTGGGTCGAGTCAGCGATACCCCCATCACAATCCCAATAATCAACGCAATCAGGCATAGAATGATGAGGCTTGAGAGAGTTATAGAAACGATCATCTCGACTACTCCTCGTATGTAGCGGCTGGTTGCAGGTGACCGGTACCACTCACCGGCCACCTGCAACTAACCACTATAGTCATCCAGAAATTTCGGGTGTGCCGTCCGGTTTGTTTGCCTGGTGGGGGCGGTAGGCGCCGTTGCTGCGGTGGGGTGGCGACACGGCCGTTTCCCGTGCCACCTCTGCCGCCGTCGGCTGTACCTGCCCATCCAGCCCAGAAAAGAGCGTCACCTGTCCGTGATTCTTTTCCAGCCCGGCGATCAATCCGGCGCGGATGGCCTGCTCGATCAACTGCCCTTCCTGCCCGTTCAGCGCCCGCAGTGTGTCCTGGTACTGTTTGGCAATCAGCAGCGATTCCCGGAAGCGGGATGGCGCCAACGTCTCTTTGATAAAGACGCCATTGTCCAGCGGTGTAATGCCAATCATGGCTAAACGTGTGCGCAGCAAACGCACCAGGTCTCTTTCCACATGGGCCAGGGTGTCGCCGCTGTAAAGCGTCTCGGCGTCAATGCGCGCCACCTGGCGGCGCAGGCCGTGTTCGGTATGGTTGCGCACCACGCCCACCAGCATCTCCGGCGCGGCGCGCACCACTTGTGGCTGCGCGGCGGGAATGGCGTTGGCCGGGTTAAAGTTAAACATCACGGTGACGGTAATGCTAAACGGAATCCCATCGCGGCTCATGACTTCCTCAAATTTGAATTCTCCCAGGCGCACTGCCAGAGTGATGGCGGGCAGGGTGGTTTCGTGCATTGGGTTGATGTGGAAGTAACCTGGCCCGGCCAGCCGGTGGTATTGTTCCATGCGCAGCACCGGCACCACATGGTTGTCTGGGGCAAATCGGGCGCCAAACCATTTGGCCGGAATTTGCACCATTTTCTTGATGAACCTCATCATGGTTTTTACCTCCTATGGAAAGTATGAATGATGATGGATGAAGGATGAACTTCCATCCCTCGTGCTACGGCGACCAGCGTACAGTTATGCACATTATAGGGAAAACAGGAGGGGATTTTCGGGCAGTTATCTGGCATGAGAGAGCTGACAGGTTTGCCAAACCTGTCAGCTCTCTGACTTACAAGGGGAGGCCATCGGGGTGGAGGCGGTAGCCACGGCCGTGGACGGTGAACAGGTAACGTGGCTGGCGGGCGTCTGGCTCAATTTTGCGCCGCAGACGGCTCATGGCGCTGTTCAGGCGGCTTTGTTCCGGGTCATGGTAATCATACGGCTCATGCAGCCCTTTTTCCACGATGTCGTGCCGTTCGCACAACTGCCCGGCGTGGGCATACAGGTACGCCATAATGTCATATTCCTGGGTGGTCAGTTCAATCTGCTGCCCTTCCACCCAGACCGATTTATTCACGTCGTCCAGCCGCAATCCTGGCTCCCCGGTAATGACAGGGCCGGTGGTGGTGGTGAGTTGGGCGGTGAGTACGGCCGTTGCCAGCAGCAAATGGTGCCACGCCGCCAATGTCTGGCCGGTGTGGTACGGCTGCGGCGGCAGGCTGAGCAACCGCGCCAGGCTGCATAGATAAGCCATTTCCCGGTAGGCGCGCCAATCGCACCCGGCCAGCCAGGCCGCGTCTTGCCGCACCTGGTTGACCAGGTAGACGATGTGGGCTGCCTCCGGCGGCAGATCGGCGGTGGGGATGGGTTCGTCAAGCTGAAGCGGCTGCCACAGCCGTTCTTGCAGAGCGTCCATGTGATGCAGTTCACGGAGGGTGAAAAGGTCGTGGGTCACGGCCGTTTCCAGCGTCACAAAATCAATCAGCAGCGGCGCCCAATTCACCCCGGCAAAATCGAGCAGCCACACCTGCTGTTTGCGGTCTACCAGGATGGTGTCGGCATTGACACGGCCGTGTGTGACTCCCCAGACCACATCCCCTTGCCAGGCAAAATCCCCCGCATCCCAACAGAGCGCCGGGTGGGGCAGGGTGAGCGTTTCACCCTCCAGATGAAAATGCAGGGCGTTGGTGGTGGCGCTGAGGCGGCCAGTCTGGGCAGCCAGCGTATCCGTAATCTGGCGGATGCGCCCGGCCATCTCCGCGGGTGGCGGCAGGCGCAGCCAGTTTTGCACAAAGGGCAGCAGGTCGTGGTCTGGTTGGGGCACGGCCGTTTCATACCAGGCAGCCAGGTTTTGCGCATAAAGGGTGTGGATGACGGCCGTGACCTCGGCCGCCGGGCGATTCTGGCTAAAAAAACGTAATGTCTGGCTGGCTGCCAGATCATCACCCATAAAGGTGTAGGCAATGGCCGCAAAACGAGCCGTTTCCGCCGTGTGCAGTTTGCCAATGTTTTTGATGCCAAACCGCTGCGGTACCAGTTTTTCATACTGGCTGTTTTCGGTTTGCACGGCCGTGCGCAGCCCACAAGAGACAATATGCCGCGATTCCCCCCCCTGCGGCGTGAAGGCATACACCGGCAGGATGAAATGCTCCGGCGTAAAGGTCAGCGGCGGGCCAATGGTGATCTGGGCATAGTCATAAAACAACTTGCGGAACACATCTTCTAATTCGGCGGCCCGCTCTGGTAGCTCAGTGGTTGGCGTTTCCGGGGCGAGCCATTGCGCCATTTGCAGAAAGGCGGGCACTGTTTGCCACTGGATGGCGAGCTGCCAGTTAATGCGCGCATATTGCGACAGGGCTTGCTGCACGGCCGTGTGCAGCATCTCCAGCGTCGTTTCCGGTTTAGTCAGATACTCCACAGCCGGTGGCGTGGCCCCTTTGAGCGACTGTACCGCATCGCGCAGGCTGGGCCAGGCCGTCAGGATGATCTTCGGTATACCCGGCGCTTCAGTGCGGGCGATGTTGTAACCGCTCATATCCTTGTCATCCTCTTCCCGCTCCAGGCGCATATCCAGCACGGCCAGATGGATGCGGCGCTGGCGCAGCGCCAGCCGCGCCTCCTCGGCATTGGTGGCGGTGAGAATGTGGTAGCCGGCGTTGCCGAAAAATTCGCTGTACAATTCCAATGATTCGGGCGTATTATCCGCCCATAACAGGCAAAACTGATTCATCACATCACACATCCCAGGTGCGGTACGGCCGTGCCTGGCGACACAGAGCGAGTAATTCCGGCAAACGGCCGCGCCGCTGATAATGACCAATCAATTCTACGATTTTGTCGCGTTTACTGCCGGACAAACCGTCGTAATCAAACGTACCACCAAAAAACAGTTCCCGCAGTTCAGCATCACTAAATGCCTCATGGATGGCTTCCAGCAGGCGGCGGACATCTATCTGAAATGCCTGCTGTACGGCCGTAAGCAGTTGATTCAGCCCCTCTTGTTTGGTAATGAAACTGGCCGCCGGACGCACGCCGTTGCTGTTGGGCTGCAAGGCATCCCGCACCGCCTCCACCGTGGCGTAGCTGGTGATGATAATGCGCGGGGCGGTATGGCCGTTCATAAAAGCCCGCGCCAGGCGCAAGCCGCTGTTATCTTTGGCATCCAGGTCATCTTGCAAGCGGATGTCAATGATGGCCAGGTCTACCTGCTGGTCTACTAGGACCGACCATGCTTCCAGCGGGTTCACGGCCGTGATCACCTCATAACCGTGCTGTTCCAGAAATTCCTGGTGCAAAGCCAGCGCCACCGGATCATTATCGGCCAATAAAATGCGGCGAGTTGTGGGCGTAGGTACGGCTTCAGACATCAAAATCTACGTTCATCGCCTCCCCACAGGTTTGCCTGATCTGCGCCGCATCAAACGAGTGGCGGATATAGTCAGACGCTCCGGCCAACAGCACGGCGCGGGCGTGCTGCCAGGTGGGCGAGGTAGAGGCCACAATAATGGGCATTTTTTCCTGCTGTTGGTGTAACTGTTCTACCAGTTTTACCACATCTTGGGCAAAACTGCTGGCATCCAGGAATAACAGGTCTGGCGGGTTTGAGGCCAGAACAGGCCATAGGTCTGCCTCATCGTATACCGTTACATCACCCAATGGCTGAATGGCGGCAGCAACGGCCGTCACCCACGGCGATGTGGTATTTTTGGTCAGGATAAAAAGGCGCTTCTTCTCCACCAGAACAACCTCACTTATCATCATTAACTTCCCCCGTTAGCCCACCGCTCACTGCTCCTGCTCACGGATTACGGATTACGGATTACGAATTACGGATTCTCCGCCTCATGCACCGGTAACGACAGCACCAGCGTAGCCCCCCGGTCTGGCGCGTTGCGGGCAAAAACATCGCCCCCGTAAGTTTGCACAATGGCCTGCACCATCAACAGGCCCCGTCCCAAGTGTCCCTCGCGGCGCGGCCGTTTGAGCGACCCCTTGAACAACTCCGGCAGCATCGCTGCGGGGATGCCGGGGCCGGTATCCTGAACGGCAATTTCCACCTGATCCTGGTTCAACGCAGTTTCAATGGTCAGCCGCTGCACAGAAGATTGTTTCATGGCGTCAATGGCATTGTCAACCACCAGGTCCAGCGCCAGCCGCAGCCATTCGGCGCTGGCCCACACCAGAACGCCGGCGCTGGCTTCCAACCGCAGGGTGGGCGGCGACAAAACGGCGTATTTGTCATCCTCCCACAACTGGGCCATGCGCTCGTGGATCAGGTCGTTAATAACCAGCCGGGCGGCGCCTTCCTCGGAGGAGAGCGGTGGTGTGATGGGGCGGCTCATCACCCGTTCGGCCAGGCTATGGATCAAACTCAATTTGTCCTTGATTTTTTGGCGCTGCGTGTCATCGGCTACGGCCGTAGCCAATGACACGTTGACCATATCGGCCGCATTGCGGATATTGACCGCATCGGCCGTAATGCTGTGCCGCCAGGCATTACTGGCCATGCCCATCCAGGCCAGCGCCGTATACGCGCCTACCTGCCCTCTGGTCTTTTTTAGCTCTTCCAGATGGCGCATTTTGGCAATAGCCACTCCCGCCTGCGCGGCCAACGTTTCCAGCAAGGCAATCTGGTTGCGCGAGTAGTGGCGGGGCAGGGTGTTAAAAATGTGCATCACTGCAATCACATTGCCTTCGCTCAAAACCGGTATACCGATGAGTGAGCGCCGCCCTTTTTGCACAATGGTGGGATTGGCGTTAGTCACATACAGCGCGTCGTAGATGAAAACGGGGCGGCGGGTGCGCACCACATTGCGCGTAAAACCGCGACGGCGGGCGGTGGTCTGGTACGGCCGTAACGCCTGCCCCAGTTCGTCTACCGTATACGCCGGCGAAAACCGTTCATTCGCCTCATCCCAAAACAAAAAACTGGCCGATGAGGCGCGGGTTAATTTCAGCGCCGCCGCCAATACCAGTTCCATCACCTCATGTTCATCGGCTGCGCCCGCCAGCGAAGCGGCCACATCCTGCAAAATTTGCGCCTCGCGGTAGGTGTTGGCATTTTGAATGGCAATGGCTGCCTGGGTAGCCAGCGCCACCAGCGTTTCCTGGTCCCGTTCATCAAACGCCTTCGGTTGTGAATGTTCCACGTTGATCACCCCCACCACATACCCCTCAATCTTGATCGGCACGGCCAGTTCTGACGTGGTTTCTTCGCTGTAAGGTAGATAATGAGGGTCTTGCCGCACGTTGGTCACTAACTGCGGCTCGCCTGTTTTGAAGGCGCGGCCGGTAACGCCATATCGCTGAGGCTGGCTGAGATCAATGCGGCCAGGGCGCTGGCGCAGCCCGGCCAGCGTCTCCGGCGGGTAGGCAGCCTCAAAGGTCAGGTGGCTGCCGTTTTCCAACAATAAACAGCTAAACTCCGCCTGAAGCCCCTGTGTGCCCGTGAGCTTCCACGCCTGTTCCACCAGATTGGTAAGAATCTCATCCAGATTAAGTGACTCCACCACTGCCTGCCCGGCATCATACAACGCCTGCAAGGTCACGGCTTGCTGCCCTGCCTGGCTGTAGAGCTGGGCATTATGAATGGCATTGGCAATCTGGTTGGTCATCATTTCCAGGGTGCTGATTTCGTCTTCTTGCAGGCCGCCGGCCCCCCGGTGCTGCAAATCCAGCACGCCGATCACCTGGCCGCGGGCAATGAGGGGAAAGGTGGTTTCGGAACGGGTATGTAGCAGCAAGGGGTTGCGTAAATAGCGTTCATTCTGGCTGACGTCGCCGACAATCTGGTAACGGCCGTCTAGCGCCACCTGCCCCACCAACCCCTGTTCCCCTACCTTGAGCTTGTAACCATCCCGCACCATCACCTGCCCATTTTCCGAAGAAGCGGCGCGCATCACCACATGCTCCCGCTTCTCATCCATCAGGAAAATGGCTACGTGGTAAAAGCCAAAATCGGTGGCAATGGCGTGGACGATTTTCTTGAGCAGCTTCTGTTCATCCAGGGTGCTGTTGGCGTGGCCGGCCACCTGGGCCGCCAGATGCAGCAGCCGGGCCTGGCGCACGGCCGTGCCATACAGTTGCGCATTTTTCATAGCAATGGCCGCCTGGGCTGCCAGCGCCTCCAATGCTCGAATATCCTCTTTGTCAAATGCGGCATACTCCGAGTGTTCCACGTTGATAATGCCCACCACCTCCTCTTCCAGGAGGATGGGCATTACCAGTTCGGAGCGGGTTTCTTTGTGTGAACGCAAATAGTCGGGGTCATCGTCCACGTTGGCTACCAACTGCGGCTGTCGGGTTTTGTAGGCGCGGTGCATGATCCCGGTACGGCCGTGCGCCCCCGCTGCCCAATCCACAAACGGCCCCACCGCCTGGCGCGTCTTTTGCAGCTCCTCGCGGGGGTAAGCGGAAACCACCCTGGCCCGAATCCCCTCTTCCACCAGCCAGATGCTGCAATAGCCGATGCGCCGTCCGGGAAAACTCACCAACCGCCACGACTGTTCGGCGATATGGTCCAGAATTTGCTGCTGGTTCAACGAGGCCGTCACCGCCTGCCCCGCCTGGTAAAGTGCCTCCAACGCCGCCGTGCGCCGCTGTTTCCGTTCATACAACTGCGCATTGTGAATGGCAATAGCCGCCTGATTGGCCGAAAGCTCAATGTGCCGCAGCTCATTTTCCGTAAAATGGTGTGGCTGGCGATAATTGATAAACAACATGCCCACCATTTGCCGGCTCATTTGCAGCCGCACAGCCACACAAGAAACCACCTCCTCCTCCAGCCGGAAGTGGCTTTCGGTAAACAAGGGATCAGCCAACGTATCCTCTACAACGATCAATTTGGGGCCTTGCTCCAGCAAGGTGCGTACCAATCGGCTGGGCCGCATGTCCGGTTCCACTTCATAGTGCAGCAAGCCGTGTACCGTCGACGGCGGAATCAACAAATCCCGTTCCTGGTCATACACATGAATCGTTACCAGGTCACAATGCCATGCCTGGTAAATGCCGGCGGCCACCGCGTCTAGCGTTTCCGGCAGATCGGCCAGGGTGGTGGCATCGGCAATCAGGGCGGTGGTTTCTCTGGCCTGGCCCAACTGCGCCAGCAGGCGGGCGTTGCGCAGCGCCAGCGCCGCATGGTTGGCAAACGTCTGGGCAATTTCCTGTTCTTGCCCGGTAAAGGTTTTGGGCCGGTTATAGTTCACATACAACGTGCCTAACTTTTCCTCACCCACGCACAAGGCCATGCCCTGAAAACTGCGCACACCGGCGCCGCGCAGCAGCAGCAGCGTGGAATCACCCATAAAGGAGTATGTTTCCAGATCGTCCACATTGTGCATGCCCAGCCAGCCCATTTGCAGTACGGTGTCGGTGGTGCCGCCGGGGCGGGGGCCTTGTTTGCGCGAGCGCAGCCAGACATCTTCGGAAATGCCATAAGCAACCGAATCTTCCGGTATGAATTCCAGCCGGGATTCATCATAAGACCAGATGACGGCCGAATCGGCGCGCAACACCTGGCAGGCGCTTTCCACAATCTGGTTGAGGACGGCGGGCAGCCCGTCGGCGTGGGCCAGCATTTCCGCCGCCTGGCGCATATGCTCCAGTTCATTCATTTTGCGCGCGTTTTCATAGGCGATGGCGGCCTGGTTTACAAATAGCTGCATCGCTTCAATTTCGCTGTCGCTAAAGGTGCGGGGTGAATCATAATAGACCCACATGACGCCCATGCACTCGCCTTCAATGGAGACGGGCAGCCCGGCAGCGGCCTGAATGCCGCGCACAAAAAAGCTGGGGTTGGCCCGGTCGCGCGCCTGCTGGTAATCCTCTACGATTTGGGGCTGCCCGGTGCGCACTACCTCTATGGAGAGTCCGTTGGGGCGGATGACGCTTTTGACGTTGACGTGGTCGTCTTCGGAAATGAGCAGGTCTGTTACCTGGCCGGTATGCTGGTCAATGAGAAACATGCGCACCCCGGCAGCGGCGGTCACTTCTTTGGCCTGGGTGACAATATCTTGCCACACCTGCCGGGGATCACGCGAGGAGACGAGGGTGTTGCTGGCCCGGTAGAACTGGTGCAGTCGCTGCCGCGCCTGTTCCGATTGGTTGAGCAGGCGCGCTTTTTCCAGGCCAATGGCCGCTTGCAGGGCAAAACGCTCCAGAATGTCTATATCGTTGGCAAAGAGACGGTGGCTTTGTTCGGCGTCGGCGATGAAGAGCACGGCCGTGACCCGCTGGTCTTGTTTGAGGGGGATGGCGACGACGGTTTGCAGGTTCAGCCCGGCGAAGAGCGTATCCTGCTCCGGCCAGTGCGGGTAGTCATTGGTACTCAGGGTGCTGCCGGTGCGGGCGGCGTGCCCTAACAGCCCCTCTGCCTGGCTGATCTGGCGGCCAACCCATTCCGGCGGCAGGCCATAGACATCGGTCAGCGTCAGCCCATTACCGGCGGCATACAAGAGGCCGCTGGCGGTACAGCCAACCAGTTCCGCTGCCAGCCGGATTACGTCCTGGCGCAGGCGGTCAGTGTTTTGCTGTGCCAGAATGCGGCGCGAGGTCTCGTCCAGCGTCGCCAGCAAGTGACTGCGCCGCTGGCTTTCTTCATGGGCTTGCAGGCGTTCGATGAGTACGGCCGTTTGCCGGGCAATAGTCAGGGTGAGTTCAATCTGGCTCTGGTTAATGGGGGCTTTTTGCCAGGGGCGCATTTCGCCCAGCGCCAACAGCCCCAGGGTGCGGCGGCCCGAACGCAGCGGCGCCACGAGCATGGATTGTATGTCGGTTTCCATCTCTAACTGGCGGGATAAACGCTGCAAGATGCCTCGCCCGGCCTGGCCGCTCATTTTGAGGATGCTGTAGGGGTGTTCATAGAGCAGTTCGTTCAGACGCGGCCAGTCGGCGACGGCCGTTGGCCGGCCCAAGCCCGGCTGCCAGCGAAAGGTGGTGGGGTCTTCGGGTAAGGGGGAGACGGCGACGGCCGTGAGATACTCATTTTCCGGGTCTAACAAAAAAATGTGGCAAAAGGATGCGCCCATGTGCCTGACCATCAGGTGTGCCAGGTCTTGCAGGCCGCGCGTAAGATTTTCTGCTTCGGCCAGTAAATTGCTGGCAGCCAGCAGTAGATTGAGCCGCTGCTGCGTCTCCACCATTTCCCCTTTCAGATTGTCGGTGGCCGGGCCATCCTGGCCGATGACCAACAATTGTTCATAGGGAATGTCTATATGGGGATCACTATGCAATTGGTCGGTTTTGCGCATAAACCGTCTCCTTCGGAATTAGGAATTATGAAGGATGAATTATGAATCTTTATCAAGGAAACCAGGGCATCCCCCCCGATTGTCCAACCCCCAAACCGGCGGCTGATAGGTTGTTTATATCATATTCTACCCGCACCGGAACGGGTAATTGTCTGGCAATTTTCTGGCAAAGGGGAGATGTGGGGGTGAACAGGTGAGGGGGTGAAGGCTGGTTTTGCCTTTACTGGTGCAGAATGTGAAAATCAAAAATTAGTTTCGGCAATAGAACCGTGTCATTCCGAGCGTAGTCTTCGGAGCGAGGCATCTTTCTGTTTGCCCGATAAAAGATTCCTCGGAAGATACTTCGACAAGCTCAGCACCGGCTTTTGGAATGACAGTTTGACGCCAGATTTATTAAGATGAACAAGTCGTTTTTGGACAATGCCCGTGATTCGAATTGCGGAAATTCATGTTTGAGAATGGCGAAGAGGCCGTTATAATTCAGCCTTGTACCGGAAACCGTAAGTTGTTATACATTTCGAGTAGTGTGTTGGCCGTGAATTGTAATCCGTGAACCGCGATCTGATGTCCAATGCCGGGTTTCAGATTACCGATAACCGATTACCGTTTACCGGCAACACAGGTGGAGGGTGTCATGTTCAAGCGACTGTTGGGGTTAACAACCGCTGTTATTTTGCCTTTGCTGCTTTTGGCGGTGTTGCTGGCTGTGCCCAGGGCGTCAGCACGTAGCTCGACGGTACTCATTGACGCCGTGCTGTACGATGGCTATGAGTTGAGCGATGCGGATGAGGCGGTGCGCATTCGCAATGTGGGCGCGCAGGTGGTGGATATTTCTGGCTGGCAGTTGAATGATGGCGAAAGTTCTACGGCCGTTATCCCCTTTACCACCACCCTCGACCCCGGTCAGGCGATCTGGCTGGCCAAGGATGGCGCCGCCTTTCAGCGCCAGTTTGGCTTCCCACCCGATTTTGAACGCAATGATACCCTGCCCGGGGTGCCCAATCTGGGCGGTTCCTGGCCCAGCCTGGCCAATACCGGCGACCAGGTGATGCTGCGCGATGCGGCCAATACACTCATAGATTGTCTGGCGTATGAAAGCAACCCCAACGAGCAGTGTGGCGCTGCCTGGGTTGGCCCCGCCGTGCAGCCGTATGCGCCTAACACCAGCTTTAGCAGCAACGGCCAGATTCTCTACCGCGCCCGCGACCAGCAGACCGGGCTGCCGCTGCCGGACAGTAACAGCGCCGCCGATTGGGCGCAGGGGAATACAGATGTCAGCAACGGCCGTAAAGTGTTGTTTCCCGGTTGGGATTTAGATGAGTTTTTCTGGACGGCGCAGATAACGGAAACGGCCGTACTCACCATTGCCATCGCCCCCGATAATGCCTACCAGGCCATCGTTGACCAGATTGCCCGCGCCCAAACCAGCATTCAGATTGAAACCCAGACCTTTGAAAATGTGGCCGTTGCCGAGGCATTACTGGCGGCGCGGCAGCGGGGCGTGGCTGTTACCATTCTCATGGAAGCCGAACCGGCTGGCGGCGTCACCGATCAGGAGCGGTATATCTGCCAACTGTTAGCCAACGCGGGCGCGTACTGCTGGTTCATGTTTAACGAAAGCAGCCAGCAGATTTATGATCGCTACACCTATCTGCACGCCAAATTCATCTTGATTGATGGGCAACGAGTGGTCATCAGCAGCGAAAACCTCAGCCCCCGCAGCCTGCCTGATGACGACAAGAGCGATGGCACCTGGGGCCGGCGCGGCGTGGCGCTGATCACCGACGCGCCCGGCGTAGTCAGCCACGTGCAAACCATCTTCAACCGCGATTTTGACCCCGCCGCCCACGTAGACATCACCGGTACACATCTGATTGGCGCGCCGCCGCCCGGTTTTGTGCCGGTGACGGTCACCGGTGGCATCAGTTATCCGGTGCGGTTTGCAGCGCCAACGGCCGTACACGGTACCTTTGCCTTTGAACTGGTGCAGTCGCCGGAAAACAGCTTGCGCCGCGACGATGCTTTATTGGGCATGGTTAACCAGGCCGGGGCCGGGGGTATGGTGTTGGTGCAGCAGTTGGAGGAACGGCCGTATTGGGGTTCTTCGCTCTCTAATCCGGTAGACAACCCCAACCCCCGGCTGGAAGCCTACATCGCCGCTGCCCGGCGCGGTGCGGTGGTGCGGTTGCTATTGGACAGCTTTTTTGACAGCGCCACCAGCCCCATCAGCAACAGCGCCACCTGTGTTTATGTCAACAATCTGGCTCTGGTAGAATCATTGGATATGGTGTGCAAAACGGGCAACCCTGCCGGTTTGGGGATTCATAACAAGATGGTGTTGGTGTGGGCCAACGGCCGTGGCGCCATCCACGTCGGCAGTCTCAATGGCTCCGAACTTTCCAGCAAAGGCAATCGTGAACTGGCCCTACAAGTGCAATCAGACGCCGCGTATGCCCTCCTGGCCGAAATGTTTTGGGGTGATTGGGGCTACCGGCTGCACATGCCCCTTGTCATGCGCGATTACATCCCTCCGGCTCGTTATGTACTCATCAGCGAACTGTTATATGATCCCCGTGGCGCGCAAGATGATACAGAATTTATTGAACTGGTGAACCCCACCGGGCATCCGGTTGACCTCAGCAATTTCAGCCTGGGTGATGCGGTTCACCCTACCGATTTTGAAGATGTGCGCCGTTTTCCGGCCGGCGTCATCCTGGCGCCCGGGCACACCCTGGTAATTGCTACCGCCGCGACCGCATTTTTTGCGGAATACGGCTTCTACCCAGACTTTGAAATTCTGGATACCGATCCCCTCGTTCCGAACATGATTGATGATCCGGCCTGGGGTGATCCCAATACATTCTTGCGGTTGGGAAACAGTGGCGATGAAGTGATTTTACGCGACGCCCACGATCAGGTCGTGGACGCCATCGCCTATGGCGCGGGGGTTTTTCCCGGCGTTGTTAGCTGTAACCCGGTCTCCACCTCCAACGTCAGCCTGGAACGATACCCCTATTGGATTGACCGCGACAATTGTCTGATTGATTTCCGGGAATGGCCCTTTCCCAACCCTGGCGTGCTTCCCTGATAAAAAAGAACCTGCCTACGGGCAGGTTTTTAATACATCTAATGAGACAAAGATGGTAACAAAGAGAGGGGCTAATCGCTAATCGTCACCAAATAGATCGGCCGGGTCAACTACGGATGTACTGCCATCTGGTCTGGGAACTGGGGAACCGGCACGGGTACTGATTTTGCCTTTGTAAATGATTGCAGGCGGTTCATATGGGGTACGGCCGTCCACACTCGTTGCCTGGTCGTCATGCCCTGATGCATTTTTCATACCCTTTCTCCTCTGAAAATGATGAATTATGAAGGATGAATTATGATGTGCGCCTTGTGCCTGGGGAATCGGTGAAGATAGGCATACTCAAGCAAGATTAGCGAACCTCTATCTCTGGCTGTTAAATTAGCTTGAACATTCCAAAATGAGGGCACACACAAAATATAAAAAGTTTGTAAATAATTATCTTTAAGTTGTCGGAAAGTGTCAACCTGATGATACTGCTACTTTTTATGCCAGATAGCTTACAAAATCACTGGCTATTTCAGGGCAAAAGAAAAGCGACTGGCATGTAGTAACGGCTTCAGCCGGTTTCCGGCTGAAGCCGTTACTACGAACTATTACTACGAAACAGCCTATATATCACAGTTACCGGCCAGGCAGGCCAGTTCTTGGGCAGCGGTGGTCAAATCTTCTTCCTCATATCGGTAAATCTTGGAAAAATCTATCTCCGGGAATTTAGCTACTAACTGTTCATATTCTTCCTGGTCAATTTCCACGTAGGGCATCTGGTCATATTGGGCGTCAAAGGCGGGCAGGAAGGCCATGCCGCCAATTTTGTCCTGGTGTTCCCACACCCAGCGGATGATGTCCAGCACTTCGTTGGGCTGGTAGGTGATGGTGACGCTGGGGTTGTGTTCGGTATAGTTGATTTTGTTTTGCAGCCAGAACTCGCATTGTTCCAGGGCGGTGCGGTCGTTGCGGGTCACGGCCGTAGCCGGCGACTTCACCGGGAAATGCACCACCCAGGTAATGGCCGAATCCCGTGTTTGCCCATTTTCTGGGTCCATGGGCACACCCGCATCTTGCAGCACTTTGAACACCGGCGAATGGGCGCCCACCCGCACATTGCGGATGTAATAAGGCGCCCACCGCGCATGTAGCCCGGACGACGAATCCACCAACTGCGATGAATTGCCCGATGGTTTGACGCACGTCACCGAAGCCGATTGTTTGATGCCCAACAGGTCAGCATACACGCGGTTGGTTTCCACGGCCACTTCGCGTAAGCGCGCCTGTACGTCCGGCTCCTGCACCGTCAGACTATCCATCTGTCCATTCAGGTCTACGCCCAGCAGTCGTTCCTCTTCGCAGTTTTTCTGCCATTCGCGGCGCAGGCCGGGGAAGTAAGTGGCCATGGATTGGATGGTGCCGATGATGGCCGCCAGTTCCACCTTATCGCGCAGACTTTCGTAATCGTCGTCGGCGCGGGCAATGGCGCTGGTGAGGTTGCAGAATTGATACGGCCGTAAAATAATCTCGCCACACTGGGCGTTATTGATGTACGTCCATTTTTCTTTACCGTGCCGGGTCTGACTTTCCCATCCACCTACAAAGAAATTGTGGAATTCATCTACTGTACCGTTGTAAACGTCCTCATAACCGGCAAATTCAACCGAAACCACGCGATGATTGTACATGCCGGCTGCCTCTTCCAACTCTGTATAAGAGCGAAAGGGTGAACTGGTTCGTGATATTTCTGTGCTAATGCCCTGATTCTTGCATGCAGCTACCCATTCTTTCTTCCATGGCCTGCGCCCTAACTGATATTTGAGCGCAGTGTAAATTTCCAATTGGGCGTTTTGTACTTGCGTCTTTCGCTCGTTGTGGGATTCATGGAGGGCGGCCAATAAATTTTCACGGTTACGTTCCCACTGTTGTTTAGAAGCGCAACTATGACCACACACGCCCGCTTCACGCTGTTTGCTAGAAACTAAGAACGGTTTGCCACAAACTTCACATTGCTTTTGAATGTAGAGCTTGCCTTCGATAATTTCACAGTCATAACCCATCTCGCTGTACCACTGATATGACTGCACGACACGGGGATCGGCGTCTATGTGATCAAAATCCATTGTCAGCGCCGCCCACTTTGCCAGACCAATGACGCCACCCAGATGAGCCTGTCGCCAGACGCTAAATGTTTGGGGTAGTCCATTTTCTTGAGCATATTGTTGCCAATCCTGAGTGGAAAACCGCCGCCCTAGCTGCCTGGTCAGGTTGAGGGCGTGTTGTTTGAGTTGTTCGTGACTGAGGCCAGAGTAACGGCCGTTTCCCTCCCCACTCACTGCCTCAGACATATTCCGGCGATAATCTGCCCACCGCTCATCTGTCCATTCGGTTGTGGCCCGCACCATGGGGTTGTTTTCACCGCGCATCTGTTCACCGTGCAGAGCATCGTGGGCAACTTTAGACAAAATCTCCAAATTATCGGGCGCATTGTTGCTGGCGTTAAAATCTTTGTGATGCACCACGTAGCCTGAGGGGATAGCTGTGTTGTAGTGGAAAGAGGCTATCAGGCGATGCTCAGCCTGATTTTGCCGGCGGCCGTTATTCACCCACACATAATCCTGTGAAAATGAATTGGCCTCCTCAAAAATATCCTTAATGGAGGCTTTATACCGGGTCATTACATGTAAGCTATCACCGGCTCGTAAATCTTCGGCCGCCACGTATTCCCCTGATTTCAAGCGAAACTTATGATTTGGCGTCACTTTTATTGTCGAGCCATCATCCAGCGTTACGGTATAAACGGCTTGCTGCGTTCCTGTAACACGCGGGTGGCGTAGCCAGCGCACGGTAATCTTGCCCTGATTGTCTAAACAAAAAACAGGCACATCCTGTCCATCCGCCGCCAACTGACCAATGGGCACATGTCCCCGGCCATCAGCTACCGCTACCAACGTATCGGCCGTTACACACGGATTGGTGCCAAACTCAGCCACATCCCGCCGCGCCGGGCGGTTTTCCACGGCCGCGCGCCGGTTGAAGATGCCCGGCTCGCCCCGGCCCGATTCCACCATGTCCAGCACAAAGCGGGTGATTTCGGCCTGGCTCAATTCGCGGCTGGGCCAGACGGCGCTGTTGTTGGCGTTCCATCGCTGGCTGTTGTTGCGCCAGAAATCGCCATCTTTGCAGTGGCGCATTTCCAGGTCATCATAATCAAAGAGGGAGATCATCGCCGTGCGACGCACACCGCCGGAAACGGCGGCATTACCGACGGCACACATCATGTCATGGGCGTCTAACGGCCGTAAAAAACTCCCCTGCCGGGCAATAATCCGCCCCCGCGCAAATTCCAGCATCTGCCGCAGCGGTTCCGGGCCGGAAGCGCGCCCCCCCTTCACCCGCAGCGGCATACCCGCCGGCCGCACCTCAGAAAAGTCAAACTTTACATCTTCACCGTTAAACCAGGTTGTCAGGCCGGTGCGCAGCGCCTCAGCCCAGCCTTCGGAGGTGTCTTTGACCACGTGGGTCGGCGCCGGTTTGCCAGACTGCCGGGCAATACGCGGGAACTGCTCCACATATTGCCGTTCCACGGAAAAGCCTACGCCGCAGCCGCTCATGGAAATGATGAGCGCCTCCACAAAGGAATCAATGCTGTCTACGGGCATGTAGGAGCAGTTGTAGATGGCGATGTTGTTACGCCGGGCTGCCGGGCCGGCCATGGCCAGTAGCCGCATGGAGGGCATCACTTTCATTTCCAGAATACCCTGGCGGATACGGTCGTAGACGCTGGCAGGCAGCCGGTAATCCGACAATTCCCGCAAATAATCCACCGCCCGGTTCACGGTTTCCAGCCACGTTTCGCGGCGGCCTAACTCGTAATTGAAGCGCGAATACTTGTCATAAAATTGGAATTTTTGCAGTTGGGTGGGGAAGTATTGGTCAGAGGCGGCAAATGCTTCGCGCACTTCGTCCGGGACGGGGCGTTTGGCGCGGATTTTGGCATGTTCGGCGCGGTAGAGGATGTAATGTTTGGCGGCTTCATATTCGCCGGCGGCTTGCAGCACCATCTCCACAATATCCTGCACCCCTTCCACCGTGGGCAGGTCATATTTGGCGGCGACTACGTTCACCACCTGGTGGGTAATGTCGTCAATGGAAGTTTTGGGTTCCCGCCCCAGGCTGGCAAAACAGCGTTCCAGGGCATTATGGATCAACTGCTCGTTGAAGGGGACGATACGGCCGTCACGTTTGACAATGCTGGCGGGCACAGCCACCTTAAAATAAATGCTGTTGGCCTCCAACTCATGTTTGCCATTTTTGCCGTTGCTCCCATTTTTAGGCGCAGCCGCTTTCACTGCCTGCACTTGCGCATGTTGCGTATCTGACATCTTTTCCATCTCCTATTTATGATTTGGGTATACAGACTGAACAAACGTGACTTGCTGAATTCGGTCTGGTGGGTTCGGGTAGGTGGGTAAACAGGTAATTGGGTAATTACGCAATTACGTCTTGGTCGCGCGTAATCGGTCTATCTCTTTACGTATGGCTTCCAGGTCATCCAGATTCATATAGACGGTGACGTACCGGATGTAAGCCACCTCGTCCAGCTCCTTCAATTTTTCAATCACAGAGTCGCCCACAAACTTGCTGGACACTTCCGCTTTGCCTAGCTGTTGTAATTCTGCTTCCACTTCACCGGCGATGCGTTCAATGTCGGCGGCGGCTACCGGCCGTTTGGCGCAGGCAATACGCAAGCCTCCCATGAGCTTCTCGCGTGAAAATTCCTCGCGGGTATTGTCTTGTTTTACCAGCAGCGGCGTCGCCAGAACGGGGCGTTCATAGGAACTAAAACGCTGCCCACAATTGTCACACACCCGCCGTCGCCGGGTGCCCCCCCGCGCGTCGTGGTTGGTATCTATGACGTTTGTTTTTGGGTGGTGGCAGTATGGACAGTGCAAAATAGCCTCCGGTTTAGGGCAAACCCAGATATGGGGCGGGTCTCGATAAAAAGGCACAAAAAGCGCCATATATGGTGTTTGATGCTGCTGACGCCCCCACATTTGGCGTAATGGCGGGCATTATAACACACGGCCGTACCCCTGACAACCCGCATTTTCCCCCCAAAATTTTCTCCCTCGTTAAAGAGGCGTTAATAGTTGGCAATCGGATAATGGCAGATGCGGCACGGCCGTACCCCCTTTCAACACGCAGCAAGATAATGGTTGGAGCCGGGAGTGAGGGTCGGGGAAAAAGATGATACAGGCAGGAGATAGGAACAAATTTTGATAGAACGGCCGTCCCCCTCTACGGCCGTTTTTTTATCGGTAATCGGTCACAAATCCACCGATTACCGATTACCGTTCACCGATTACTGATTCTCCCGTTTACGCAAAAATGCCGGGATGTCCATATTATCCACCGGATACGTGGCCGGTTTACTCTGCGCGGGTTGCGCGGGAGCGGGCCTATAGCCAGAACCCGCAGCGCCGGGGCTGGCCGGTGGGGCCGTCACCCGCGCCGGTGGCTGCGTGGGGCGGCTGGCAACCCGCGTATCCGGTCGGGTAATCCGGTGCATCAACGGCGAGCCATGTTCAAAGCCGGTGGCAATCACCGTCACCCGCACCTCGTCATCCAGCGTCTCGTCAATTACCGCGCCAAAGATCAGGTTCACGTCCGGGTGTGCCGTTTCCCGAATCACCGTCGCTGCCTGGTTAATTTCGTGCAGGCTCATATTCGTGCCGCCGGTAATGTTGAACAAAATCCCCTTGGCCCCATCAATGGTCACGTCCAGCAGTTTGCTGGAAAGCGCCGTTTCCGCGGCAATGCGCGCCCGGTCTTCGCCCTTGCCGCTGCCTACGGCCATTAACGCCGCGCCGCCCAAAGACATCACCGTTTGCACGTCGGCAAAGTCCAGGTTAATCAGGCCCGGCACAGTAATCAATTCGCTGATGCCCTGAATGCCCTGGCGCAGCACATCATCCGCCAGCCGGAACGAATCCAGCAGCGAGACGCGCCGGTCGCCCATTTCCAGCAGCCGGTCATTGGGAATCACGATCAGCGTGTCCACCTGCTCTTTCAACTGCTCAATGCCCGTTTCCGCCGCCCGCATCCGTTGGGTGCCTTCAAACATGAACGGTTTTGTTACCACGCCAATGGTCAGCGCGCCTTCTTCACGGGCCACTTTGGCCACAATCGGCGCGGCCCCCGTGCCTGTGCCGCCGCCCATGCCGGCGGTGACAAACACCATATCTGATCCCTGCAACACTTCATGCAGTTCTTCCAATGATTCCTCGGCCGCTTTGGCCCCAATTTCGGCCTTGCCGCCTGACCCCAGTCCCCGTGTGGCCCGCTCGCCAATGGCCACCCGCGTGCGGGCGTTGCAGCCACGTAACGCCTGCTGGTCGGTGTTGATGGCAATAAAGTCCACCCCGGCAATGCTGGCCTCGATCATGCGGTTGATGGCATTGCTGCCGCCGCCACCCACGCCCACGACCCTGATCAAAGCCGACCCTTCGGCAACGGGCATCCGCTGCAAAGGTAACTGCTGCGCTGTTCCATTTTTTGTTTTCATCTCTTCGACCCTCTGTGAATTTTGTGTCAAGTGTCGGGTGTCAGGTGTCAAGCAATAAGGCGCGTGACACCTGACACTTGACACCTGACACCTATCTACCCTGGTAACAAAGTCTTCAACAACGACCCTACTCGCCGGCCCCATTCCCGTTGTTGGCCGCGCGGCTGGTAGAGGTGGTTATCGCTCATGGCCCAGCGCAGCAGGCCCACGCTGGTGGCGTAAGCGGGTGAATGGAGTTTATCTATCATGCCTGTCAGATTGCGCGGTTGGGCCACACGGGCGGGCACGTTCAACACCCGTTCGGCAATATCGGCAATGCCGCGCAATTGCGCCGTGCCCCCGGTCAACACAATCCCGGCGGGCAGCAGCCCTTCATAGCCGCACCGCTTCAAATCTTGCAGCACCAACTGGAAAATTTCTTCGACGCGAGCTTCGATCACGTGGGCCAAATCCTGGCGGCCGACCTGGATTTTTTCGCCGCCAAATGGTTCCACGGTAAAGACGTGTTCGGGGTCAATTTTGTCCGGGCGGCAGTCGCCAAACTGGATTTTGACCTGCTCGGCCACGTCATAGGGGGCGCGCAAGCCAATGGCGATGTCGTTGGTGATGTGGTAGCCGCCCACGGGGTAGACGCGGGTGTACCAGGCTTTGCCCTGGGCATAGAGGGCAATGTCGGTGGTGCCGCCGCCGATGTCGGCCACAATGACGCCCATGTCGCGTTCGTTCGGTTCCAGCACCGCTTCGCCGGAGGCCAGGGCGTTGAGGACAAATTCGGTGGAATGGATGCCGACGTTATGGGTGCATTGGGAGAGGTTTTGCAGGGCGGGCCGGTCGGCGGTGACGATATGCGCTTCTACTTCCAGCCGGAAACCGTGCATACCGAGCGGGCTGCGCACGCCGTCCTGGTCATCAATTTTGTAGCCACGAGGGATGATGTGGACGATTTGCCGGTTGTGGGGCAGGGGGATGGCCTGGGCGATGTCTAGCGCGCGCTCGATGTCCACGGCCGTCACCCCATGACTGTTGCGGTTGATGGGCACAATGCCGTTGTTGTTGGTGGAACTGATGTGTTCCCCGGCCATGCTCACCAGGGCTTGCGAGAGGTCGTAGCCGGAAGTTTGTTCGGCCTGTTCTACGGCCGTAGCCAACGCTACCGACGCCTCACCCACGTCAATCACCATCCCCTTGCGCATCCCCCGCGAGGGGGTGATGCCCAGGCCAATAATTTGCAGTTGCCCTTCGCGCACTTCACCGACAACGGCACAGATTTTGGTGGTTCCAATATCCAGTCCAAAGATAATATCTGCCATGTGCCCTCTTCAAAAATAGCGACTAGAGATTGGAGATTAGAGATTTTGTGCGACCAACATCCCCAACCTCCAATCTCCAATCTCTTTAATTACCCCGGTAAAACGGCCGTTCCTGATTCGCCACGCTTACATACGCCGGGGTAATGCCACGACTTTGCAGTTGCTCAATAATTGTTTCGTAGACGACCAATTTTTGTTCCATGTCCAACCCGCTGCCAAAATAGGCGCGCCAGCCACGGCCGTCCTGGTAACTCAGGCCGTTGCCCGGTTGGTAATAAAGCCGGTCAATGTTGGGGCGCAGCGCCCGTAGTTGCTGCGCGCCCGCCAGCACATCGGCCGGGACAAAGGCGGTGTTCGCGGTAGGGATGCTGTTATTTTCAGCAGTGGGCACGGCCGTAGCCACCGGCTGCATCCCTTCGGCTTCAATCACCAACAACCCCAACATATTGGCGCGGGCGGGCAGTAAACGGCCGTTAGCCATAACCCAATACTGGTTTCCCCCCTCTACCCACACCGCCGCTGGTGAATCTTCCTTGATTTGAATGTGTACCTGGTTCGGCCACTGTACCGTTACCGTTGCCGACAACACGCCGGGTACCGCTAAAATGCCCGCCGCCGCTCCCGCCGGATCGGCCGCAAAAATATGCTGCCGCGCCAACTGGCTGGCGGTCACAATCTCTGCCGCCGGGATGGCGTTAGCCCCATCCACCGGAATCGTGGTCACGTAAAACTGCTCGTCTAGCCCGATGAGAATGAGCGCATACACCACCATTGCCAGCAGCAGCATACTCACCCACCGCGCCGAAAATACCACCTGCTTAATACCCGCCACCGGCAGCCGGACTCGCCGGAAATTGCGCCGCTGCCGCTTACGCGCCGTCTTGGGCACCTGCAATTTCGGTTGAGCCACAAACGCCGCTGCCTCCAGCCGCCGCATCTTCGGCTGTTTGCGTAGTCGTGGTTGGGTGGTGGGTCGTCGTGGTGTTCTCATGGTGCAGAGGAGATTAGAGATTGGGGATTAGGAGATTTAATCTCTCAATCTCCAATCTCTACTAATCTCTAATCTCTAATCTCAAAACTCTTTTTCAACTGCTCTTTTTCCTCATGCCGTTCCAGCGCCAGGGCAATCAACTTATCCAGCAGGTCACTGTAGCTCAGGCCGCTGGCTTCCCACAGTTTGGGGTACATGGAAATGCGCGTGAAACCGGGGATGGTGTTGATTTCGTTCAGGTACAACTTACCATAATCTTTATCCAGCAACAAATCTACCCGGCCTAACCCAGCGCAATCAATAGCCCGATAGGCCTGTATTGCCAGTTCCCGCACCTGCGTGGCTATTTCCGGCGTTAAAGGCGCGGGAATAATCAGTTCGGAATCGTCGCTGATGTATTTGGCGACGTAATCGTAAAAGTCGCGGCGCGGCCGTATCTCGCCCACTACGCTGGCGAGGGGGTCATCATTGCCCAGGACGGCCACTTCCAGTTCACGGCCGTTAATTCCCTGTTCCGCCACTACTCGCCGGTCATACCGGGTGGCTTCGTCCAGCCCGGCGATCAGTTCATCCCGGTTGTGGCATTTGCTGATGCCCACACTGGAGCCGAGATTGGCCGGTTTGGTGAAGACCGGGTAGGGCAAGTCGGCTTCAATCGCCGCCAGCGTCGTTTCTGGCTGTGCCCGCCACTGGCTGGACAGTACCAACCGCCAGGGCAGCACCGGCAGGCCGTTGGCGGCCATCACCTGCTTAAAAATGGCCTTGTCCATGCCCACGGCCGAACCAACCACACCAGCGCCCACGTAGGGTAGGTTTGCCAGTTCCAGCAACCCCTGTACCGTGCCGTCCTCACCATAGGGGCCGTGCAGCACGGGGAAGATGACGTCGAGTTCGGCTACGGCCGTGACGCCTGTCACGCCCTTCTCCACCTTTTCCATGCGCATCAGCGCAGCCGATTGGGGATCGGGCAGCAGCGTCGCCGGTTGGGAAGCGCGTCCTTCAGTCAGCGCCAACAGAGGATCGCCGGTCAGCCAACGGCCGTCTTTGTCAATGCCAATGGGTACCACCTCATACTTCGCCGGGGCCAACGCCTGCATCACCGACTGCGCCGATTGCAGCGACACCTCATGTTCGCCCGACCGCCCGCCGAAGATGACGCCGACCCGTATTTTATGTGGACCCTTTTCTACCATGATCACTCGTGATGCGTGATGCGTGATGCGTGACACCATCACGGGTCACGCATCACGTATCACGTTTTACGCTTCAAAATCCCACTTTCCCACCAACTCCACTTCCAATTCCATTTCCACGTCAAACCGTTCGCGCACGGAATTCCAGGCTTCGGCAATCAGCGTGCGCACGTTTTCGGCGGTGGCGTCTTCGTCATTCACAAAAAAGTTGGCGTGTTTCTCCGAAATGTGCGCGCCGCCCACGCGATACCCTTTCAGCCCCGCGGCTTCAATCAGATAGCCGGCGTAATAATTTTCCGGGTTTTTGAACATGGAGCCAACGGTAGCGCCGCCGGGCTGTGTCTGTTTGCGATGGGCGGTAAAGCCTTCGGCGCGGGCGGTAAGAACGTCCACGCTCTCCGGGGTCAGCACCAGTTCGGCGGTTAAAATGACGCGGCGAAAAATCTCACGGCCGTGTTCCTTCTTCAAAATGCTTGTCCGATAGCCGTACTCCATCTCATGGTTGTTGTAGATACGCACGCCGCGGCCCGGTTCCCACACCGTGGCTGCGCGCAGGGTGGCGGCCATATCGCTGCCGTGCGCCCCGGCATTGCCCACCACCGCGCCGCCCACTGTGCCCGGCACGCCAATGGCCCATTCCAGGCCGCCCAGCCCTTTGCCAATGCACTGCCGCGCCAGCGATGAGAGATTGGCGCCCGATTCCACCGTGCAAACCACGTGCGCCCCAATGTGGCGGTAGCTGATGTTTTTGGCCCGGTTCATAATTACCAGACCGGCCACGCCCTCGTCGGACACTAAAATGTTGGAGCCGCCGCCCAAAATAAAGTAGGGGATTTGCTCGGCGTAAGCCAGTTCCACCGCTTTTTGCAGGGAGGGGGCGTCGTACACGGTCAGGAACATTTCGGCCGGGCCGCCCACCCGCGCCGACGTATACCGGCTGAGCGGCATATCAAGCTGCAACGCATCACCAAATGTTTCATAAAACAGTTTGTAGGTAGCCAGACGGATGGTTGATGTAATGTTCATAGTGTCGGTGGTTGGTTGCTGGTGGCTGGTGGCTGGTTAGCCACCAGTCGCCAGCAACTTCTTTGTTAATCCTTCCAAAACCCATTTTCCTACTTCGTTGCCATCTCCGGCGCTTAGCGTCAGGATGACGTCGCCGGGGCGGACGCGCTCCAGGATGTAATCGGCAGCGTCGCGGCGGTGGGGGATGTGGATGGCGTGGGGGTGGTTCATGTTTTGCACGATCACGGCCGTGTCCATACCCAATGTCTCACTTTCCCGGCTGCGATAAATATCCAGCGCCACCACCCGGTCGGCGGCGGCAAAACAGGCAGCAAATCGGTTTTGCAGCAGCCGGGCGCGGCTAAAGGTGTGCGGCTGCCATACCGCCCACAAGCGGCGGCCCGGATACCGCTGCCGCGCCGCTTGCAGCGTGGCTTCAATTTCCGTGGGATGATGCGCATAATCATCAATTATGGTTACATCACCCACCTCGCCGATCAGTTCAAAGCGCCGGTTTATACCACTGAAAGCGGCTAATGCCGTGCGGATGGTGTTAAAATCTACGCCCACATCCAGCCCCACAATGATAGCTGCCAGGGCGTTCAACACATTGTGTTCTCCCGGCGTCCGCAGCCGCGCCAGCCCCACCATTTGCCCTTCCGTTTCCACCAGGAAATCTGTGCCTCCTAACTGATTGGGGCGCAGATCAACTGCCTGATAATCCCACGCACCGCCATTGGCCTGCCCCAGGCCATAGGTGGTCACTTCCACGCCGGGCAGGTTTAGCTTTTTCAGCAGCCGGGCTATGCCTGGGTCGTCGGCGCACACCACCAGCCGCCCGCCGTCCGGCAGCAGCGCCGCAAACTGCTGGTAGGCGTCTTCGTAGGCGCGGGCAGTGGGGAAGATGTCCGGGTGGTCGTGTTCGATGTTGGTGATGACGATCAACTCTGGGCGCAGCCCCAGAAACATGTGGTCATATTCGTCGGCTTCAACCACAAAGTAGTCGCCCTGCCCGGCACGGCCGTTGCCACCCACCGCCGGCAGCACACCACCCACAATCACCGTGGGGTCCAACCCGGCTTCCAGCAAAATCTGGGCGACCATGCCCGTTGTGGTCGTTTTGCCATGCGTGCCGGCAATGGCAATGCCGATGTGCCCGGCCATGAGATACCCCAGAAAACTGGCGCGCTTCAAAATAGGCAGCCCGGCAATTTCCGCGGCCACAATTTCCGGGTTATCCGGCGCAACGGCTGAGGTGATAACCAGCGCGTCCGCCCCGGCAATATGCTCGGCCCGGTGCCCTTCGTAAATGACAGCGCCTTCTGTTTGCAACACGGCCGTGACCTCATTCAACTTCATATCCGAACCCGAAACCTTAAATCCGCGCCCCAACAACACCCGCGCAATGGCGCTCATGCCCGCGCCGCCAATGCCCACCAGGTGGAGGTGCTGTTTAGGTCGGAGTGTGAATCCTTTCATTACCAGAGATTGGAGATTAGAGATTGGAGATTGGAGGTTTCAATCTCCAATCTCTAATCTCCATCAAATCATCACAATAATCACAAATAAAAACATCAACACCATCAAATATGGCAAATAGGGCGACAGCAGTGGGATGGGCATTCGCATCACCATATTGGCGGCCGTCGTGCCTACGGCCGGGCGCACAATGACCGCCGGATCAAACGGATAGGGCACACCCGGCGCTAACTGCACCCACTGCGACGCGCCTACGTTGGTATATTCCAGAAAAGCCCAAATGGCCCCGGCGATCAGGTAGCCATTGACACCGCCGACGATAGCGCCTAACAATTTGTCCTGAAACGTGTCGCGCGGCCGCAAACGCGCGCCAATTGTGCCAGACAAGCGTGGACTCTGGTAACTGAAAAAGGCCAGAAACATCAAGATAGCCGAGTAAAGGTAAAATTGCCGCTTTTGGGCCAGCGTCGGGTCGTTTAAACCGGCTGGCGTCTGGCCCAATAAACTCAAAATGGTAAAGCCAAACTGGTTGATGATAAACAGCGCCAACACCAGCCCTGACGTGGCCACAATCTCTCTGGCCCAGCCGCGCAGCGCGCCCACCAGGGCAAATGCCCCCACGGCGATCCAGAATAAAGACGACAAACTTAGCATTTATGATGTCCTTCACGGTCTGTAAAACGTGAAACGTAAAACGTAAATATGTTTACGTTTCACGCTTCACGTTTTGGATAATCAACTGTGCCAACTTTTGCGCCCCATCCGGTTTATCCAGGGCGCGGGCGGCGGCGCTCATGCGGGCCAGGGTGTCAGGGTTGTCTAGCAAACGCTGGATGGTGGGCAGCAGTTGGTCGGCCAGGGTGTCATCGGTGAGCTGCACGGCCGTGCCCCGTTCCGTCAGATAATCTGCATTCACCTTCTGGTAGCGCCAGGCCCAGGCCAGCGGGATCAAAATGGCGGGCAGGCCAAACGCCGGGCACTCACCCAACATGCTGGCCCCGGCGCGGGCCACCACCAGGTCGGCCGCCCGGTACGCCGCTCCCATCTCTTCATGCAAATAGGGATACGGCCGATACCACCGTTTCTGCTCGTCGCTGAGACCCTGCCAGTTAGCTTCCACTTCCGGCCAGGTCAGTGTGCCGCTGACGTGAATAATTTGCGCCCGCGCCAGCAGTTCCGGCAGGCAGCCCATTAGCGCCCGGTTGATCTTTTGCGCACCCCGGCTGCCGCCAAAGACGAACAGGGTCGGCCGTCCTCGGCCGCGGCGGCCCGGCGCCAGGTCGAACCGGGCTAACGCCGCTTCTTTGCTCAACTGCGTGGCGGCCCGCAGTTCTGGGCGCACCGGGTAGCCGGTAACCGCCAGCTTGTGCGGCGGCACAAACTGCGCCGTGCCCTCGGTGGTAGCCCCAATTTTGCGGGCAAAACGCAGCGAAAAACGCACCGATGCGCCTGGCTCTACGTCCGGCAAATAGATGACAATGGGTACAGCCAGGGCGCGGCAGGCCAGCGTGACCGGCGCGGCCATGTAGCCGCCGGTCATAAACATGACGTCCGGGCGAAACCGGCGCACGATGCGCAGCGATTTTGGCAGACTGGCTGCCAGCCGCGCCCCATTTTTTAGCTTCAGGGGTAACGACACCCCGGCAATGGCGCCGCCGCTAATCGTTTCCAGCTTCAAGCCGGCCCGTGGCACTAATGTTTCTTCCATTTCACCTTTTGTGCCTATCCACAAGATGTCCTCCGGGACAATGCCTGCCTTCTGTAATTCGGTAGCGGCGGCTAAAGCGGGATAAATGCCACCACCTGTGCCACCCGCGCAAATGAGAACTCGCATCTTAAGAGCGTAATCCGTAATCGGTAATCCGTAAACCGACTTCGGGTTACGGGTCACGGGTTACGGTTCACGGTTCACGGGTTACGGTTCACCGGCTGCGGCCGTTTCTGAATGGCCTGGTCGCGGGAGATGTTGAGCAAGATGCCCACGGCGATGAGCGAGATGACCAGGGACGAACCACCGTAGCTGAGGAAGGGGAAGGGGATGCCGGTGAAGGGGATCACGGCCGTGATCACCGCCACATTCATCAACGCCTGGTACCCCAACCAAAAGGTAATGCCCAACGCCAACAAAAAGCCGAAGCTGTCCCGCGCCAGACGCGCCGTCCGCAAACCGCGCCAGATTAACATAATCAATAAGCCTAAGGCAACCAGACTGCCAAATAAACCTAACTCTTCACCCAACACGGCAAAAACACCATCTGTATGCGCCAGCGGCAGCGGGCCAAACTTCTGGGTACTCTCACCCAGACCAACGCCCCAAATGCCGCCGCGTCCCAGGGCAATCAGGGTTTGTTGCACGTGCCAGCTTGCCTGTTCCGGGTCACGCAGGGCTGTGGTGTAAGCATCCATGCGCTCGGCGGCGTGGGGCAGGGCATAGGCCAAAAACAAAAAGGCGAACCCACCCACCAGCCCGGCAATGGCAAACTGCCGCCAGTCGGCCCCGGCCACAAAAAAGATGGTAAAGCTGACAATGGCAATCAGCCCGGCCGTGCCCAGGTCTGGCTGCTGCACAATCAGGGCGCAAATAACGCCGGTAATGATGGAAAAAGGAATGAGACCATATGTTACCAGTTTAATGCGGTCGCCTTTGGTCGAGAGCCAGTGGGCAATGTACAGAATCGTCACCAGCTTGGCTACCTCTGAGGGCTGGTAGGAGCCTTCATAAAAACCGCGCTGCGCCCCCAGGAAGCTCTCGCCGAAAAAGAGGACGAAGAGCAGCCCGAACAAGGTGGCGGCCATCAGGGGAATGGAAAGGCGGCGCAAGATGTGGTAATCAAACTGCATGACAATGAGCAGGCAGGCCAGGCCAATGACCAGGGCGACGATTTGCCGCTGGAAATAATAGGTGGCGTCGTCTTTGAAGCGCAGGCCGTAGTCAAAAGTGGTGCTGTAGACCATCAACATGCCCATGACCAGCAGCCCGGCGACAGCCAACAACAGCCAGTAATCAAAATGAAAACGCAGCGTGGGACTGACGCGGCTGCTTTTTTTGCGGATAACGGTTACGTTTGCCATAGATTTACTGTGTAGTGCGTAGGATTACGCACTACAGTGAGTTCACCAATTCTCTAAACTTTTCGCCGCGTTCGGCGAAATCTTTGAAGGCGTCGTAGCTGGTGCCGCCGGGGGAAAGGAGGACAATGTCGCCGGACACGGCCGTGCTTGCTGCCACTTTTACCGCCTCTGCCATCGTCTCTCCCCGCGTGACCAGACCTGACAGGTTTGCCAAACCTGTCAGGTCTAGTTTCTTTTCCAGCAAATCGGCCAGTTCACCAAAGAGGATGACGTGTTTCACGCGCTGTGCCACTACCCGCGCCCATTCATCCCACTGCATATCTTTATCACGCCCGCCGGCCAGCAAGATGAGCGGCTCGTCAAAAGCCGCCAGCGCCGCCAGCGCCCGCTCCGGCGCGGTGGCGATGCTGTCGTTGATATAGCGCACACCGTTGATTTCTCGTACCGGTTCCAGCCGGTGTTCTACGCCGGTGAAGGTGCGGATGGCTTCATACATGGCTTCGGCGGGAATGCCGGCGGTGTCGGCCAGGGTCATGGCGGCGCACACGTTCAACAGGTTATGGCGGCCACGTAGCTGCACATCTTCCACCCGGCACACGGCCGTTTCGTGTCCGTTGCGCAGCCAGATTTTGCCATTGTGCAAGAAGGCGCCGTCGGCCACCGGCTTTTCCAGGCTAAAGAGGCGCAAACGGCCGTGTACCAACGGCCGTAACGCCAATGAACCGGGATCATCCAGACAGAGTACGGCCGTGCCATCCTCATCCTGAAAGCGCAAAATGTTGGCTTTGGCGTTGGCATAGGCTGTCATTGTCTTGTGCCGGTCAAGGTGATTGGGCGTGATGTTTAACACGGTGGCAATGGGGGGGCTTTGTTCCCAAATTTCCAACTGAAAACTGGACAATTCCTGCACCACCACATCATCTGATTCCATCTTATGTAAATCAGCAATCAATGGACGGCCGATATTGCCGCCCACCCAGGTGCGCCGCCCGGCCACCTGCGCCATCACCCCGGTCAGCGCCGTCGTCGTTGTTTTGCCTGCCGAGCCGGTAATGCCGATGACGTCCGCCGGGGTGCGGCGGATGAATTCCTGCTCATCATTGGTGAGGGGGATACCCCGCGCCTGCGCCGCCAGCACAAAGGGGGCATCGGCCGGTACGCCGCCGCTGATGGCTAAAATGTCGGTTCTCTCTAATAAAGTCATCGGATGTTCTCCTAAGACCAGTTCAATCGGCAAATCCTGCAACTCGGCCAGGTCAGCCTGCAACTTCTCTGCCGGGCGCAGGTCAGAAATCGTGACCACCGCGCCCGCGCCGACGGCAAAACGGGCCAATGCCTTACCCTGCCGCGCCAGGCCCAGAATGAGGAGTCGTTTGCCTGTTAAAGCGTCCATGTCGTGATGCGTGATGCGTCGTGATGCGTGATGCGCCAGGTCACGCATCACGTATCACGCATCACGATCAAATTAAGGCCAACGCCATCCCAATCATTGCCCCGGTGAGGCCGATCAGCCACCAGCGCTGCACAATCTGAGTTTCGCTCCAGCCGAGCAGGACGAAGTGGTTGTGCAGGGGGGACATTTTGAACGGCCGTATATCCCGGCCCAAAAAGCGCCGCGACAAGACCGCCGACGCCACTTGCAGCACCACCGAAATGAGTGTGGCTACGGGGATAATGGCGATGATGGGCAAGATAAACCATTGGTTGGTCAGCAGTGCCACCACGCCGAGTGCGCCGCCTAACGGCTGCGAGGCCACGTCGCCCATAAACATTTGCGCCGGGTGGGCGTTGTACCAGAGAAAGGCAAAACAAGCGCCCACCGTGACAAAGGAAAAAGTGATCAGAAACTGTTGGTCTTGCATGGCGGCCACAATGCCATAGGCCACAAAACAGGTGGCGGCAATCAGCCCGGCCAACCCATCCAGCCCATCGGTGAAGTTCATGGCGTTGGCCGAGCCGGCAATGACGATAACGGCAATGGGAATGTAAATAGGGCCAATGTCAATCAGGTAGGGCACGGTGGGCAGGGCCATATAACCATGCCCGTCGTTGACCACAAAGTAGATGGTGAGGGCGGCCGCCAGAGCAATGCCCAGTTGGAACCAGATTTTGGTGCGGGCCAACATGCCCACACCCGGCTTTTGGCGAATGCCCTGGTAATCGTCAATGCCACCCAGGATGGCGTAGGCGATCATGACGCCCAGGGGGATGACGATGCTGCGGGCGATCTCAATCGTTTGTACCAGGGCGACGATGTTGACGATGATGGTGATCACCACCACCCAACCCACAATGAGGATGCCGCCCATGGCCGGCGTGCCCATCTTGGTCATGTGGGATTGCGGCCCTTCAATGCGAATTTGTTTGCCCAGGCGTAAACGGCGCATCATTTCGATGAACGGCCGTCCCCAGATGACGGCTAATAAAAAGGTAAATCCACCGGCGGTTAGTGCAAAAGGCATAACATATCGTGATTGGAGATTAGAGATTGGAGATTGATTCAATCTCCAATCTCTAATCTCTAATCTCCTTCAATCATATCTTCCCAACAGCGTCACAATCCGATCCATACGCATCCCGTAAGAGCCTTTGATGAGGATCACATCTTGGGGCTGGATGCGGGCGGCGATGACGGGCACGGCCGTGAGCGCATCCGTGGCCAGGGCCACATGGTCTGGCGGCAGTCCCGCTTTTACTGCTTCCTCGGCAATCCAGCGCGCCCGGCTGCCCACGGCAATGAGTTCCTGGCAGACATCGGCCACGCGGCGGCCCACCAGCCGGTGTGACGCCTCTTCCAGATAGCCCAATTCCAACATATCGCCCAACACCGCCACCTTGCGCCCCGGCAAATCTTCCAGCAAATTGAGCGCCGCCAGGGTAGATTCCGGGTTGGCGTTGTAGCTGTCGTCAATGATGAGCGATTGTTTGGGACCGGGGGCGGAGACGACGCGCAGTTCCACGGCCGTGTGCTGCAACCCCCGCACGATGCTGTCCCAACTCATGTTCAGCGCCAGGCCGACGGCCGTGGCCCGCAGCGCCGTATGCACACTATGGCGGCCAATGAGGGGGGCTTGAATGTGCAGCCGGTCACGGCCGTAGTGTAGCACAAAGCGAATGCCATCCAGCCCTCTGGATTCAATGCGGTCGGCCCACAAATCAGCGCGCTCATCCAGGCCATAGGTAAAAACCCGTGCCGCCGTGTGCCCGGCCATACTCATCACCCGGTCATCGTCCCGGTTCAAAATAGCCACGCCATGCGCGGGCAGCGCCTCTACCAGTTCTCGCTTGGCGGCCACAATCGCTTCCATACTACCGGCCCGTTCCAGGTGTACGGCCCCCACCAGCGTCACCACGCCAATCTCCGGCTGCGTCATCTCGCACAGCGTGGCAATTTCGCCGGGCACATACATCGCCATTTCCAGCACCGCTTTTTGGTGGTGGGGTTCCAGGCCAAACAGGGCCATGGGCAGGCCTAAAATGCTGTTGCGGTTGCCGGGTGATTTGAAGGTGTTGAACTGCTGCGCCAGCACGGCGTGGGTTAGCTCTTTGGTGCTGGTTTTGCCCACGCTGCCGGTGATGCCGATCACCTGCACCGCGAAGCGAGCGCGCCACGCTCTGGCGGATGCCTGCAAGGTGGCGATGGGATCGCTCACCACCAGACAGACGGGCGTGGTCACGCTGAAGGGCAGGGGGAACGGCAAAGGCTGACCAGCGCGAAAGTCTAAGGTTGCGTGGTCGCCGGGTAACGGCCGTGCCACCAATGCCGCAATCGCTCCGCGGGCAAAGGCGTCGGCCACAAAGTCGTGCCCGTCTACCTGTTCGCCTTTATAGGCCACAAACAGGCAGCCAGGCCCCACCTCGCGGCTGTCCATCACCACAGCCGCCACCGCCGGTTCCTCACCGGTGGCCGCGTACTCTGGCATCAGGACGTTGAAAAAATGGGCAAGTGTTAACATAAAAATTATGAATTATGAATTATGAATTATGAAACCCCTTCATAAATTCCTAATTCCTAATTCCTAATTCCTAATTCCCCCTCGCCTCCATCACGTCCGCCTGCAAACGGACGCTGTCGGGGGGGATGTCTAACAGCACCACTAACTCATCGGCCAGGTCGGCAAAGGCAGGGGCAGCCGTCATGGAACCCCAGGGTTGAGTCTTGGGCCGGTCGAGTTTGACAAAAATAATAATCTCCGGGTTATCGGCCGGCAGCCAGCCGACAAATGAGCCGATGGTATCATCGGGTAAATAGATGCCATTTTCGGCGATCTGGGCGGTGCCCGTCTTACCGGCGATGGTATAGCCGTCAATGCTGGCGGTGGTCACTTCACGGGCAACGGCCGTGATCGCCATGGCGTTCACCTGTTGTGCTACCTCTGGGCTGATGGGCCGGCTCAACTCACGCGGTTCGCGCACAAAGGTGCCGTTTTCACCGCGAATTTCCTGTACCAGGTACGGCTGCATGATGACGCCATTGTTGGGGATGGCCGAAATAGCGGCGATCATTTGCAGCGGCGTCACGGCAATACCCTGGCCGTAAGAATTGGTGGCCAGGAATGATTCCGTCCAGAATTCAGAGCCGGGCAGCCACATGGTGCCGCCTGCTTCCGACATGAGATCAATCCCCAATGGCCGGCCGAAACCAAATTTCTGCATATAGCTGTAATACAGGTCTGGCCCCAGCGTGGTGGAAAGGGTAGCCGCGCCCACGTTGAGGGAGCGAGATAGCAGCGTGGTCATATCGGTAATGCCCGGCCCACTGCGGTCCCAGTTGTAGGTGCGGTGGCCGCCCACTTCCAGCACCCCGGCGTCATAATAGGTGGAACTGGGCGTAAATAGGCCGGAATCGAGAGCGGCGGCCATGGTGATGAGTTTCATCACCGAGCCGGGTTCATGCTGCTGCTGCACCGCCGGGTTTTGTAAAACTTCCCGATCCTGCTCGTAGAATTTATATGGGTCATAACAGGGGGAACTGGCCATGGCCAGAATGGCGCCGGTGCGCGGGTCCATGACAATGATGGAACCGCTGCGGGCGCGGTAGGTTTGCAGGGCATTGGCCAGATGCTGCTCGACGAGATATTGCATGGAGCGGTCAATGGTCAGCACCAGGTCTGCGCCCTCGTGGGCGATGACGTTGCGTTGTTCGGTGAGGGGGGAGATATTGACAACGGCCGTCGCCGCTTCCCCGGCCAGTTCGCGTTGATAATACCCTTCGACGCCGGCGCCGCCCCGGCCTTCAAAATCCACATATCCCAACACGTGGCACAGCAGTTCCCCCTGCGGGTAAAAACGGCGGGGCAGGGGGTCTATCTGAATTTCATCGGCATATTCCAGGCTGCGCACGGTGCTGGCAATTTGTTCCGAGACGCGCCCGGCCAGCAGCACATAGGGCGCGCCGCTTTGCAGCGCCCCCAAAATCTCGTAACGCGGTTTTTGCAGAATGGTGGCCAGGTCGGTTGCCATTTTTTCGGGATTGGAGATGAGGCGCGGTGAAACGCCGATCTGGTAATCGGCGGCATTGGCCGCCAGCACCGCGCCGTTGCGATCATAAATAATGCCCCGGTCGGGCCGGGCGACGACGCGCACTTCATTGGTGGCTTTGTCTGCCCAGACGCCGGCCTGTACTACCTGGAATAAAATGAGGCGCCCCATAATGATGAAGGCGGCCAGGGCTAATCCTACGCTAATCAGGGTCAGGCGGCGTTGTTGACTTTTATTCATTGGCTTCTCCCTGGACAAAACCGGTGACACGGCCGTGCAGCGCCAGCCAGAGCGCGTCGTTGATGGTGTCGGGCGGTGGCGGCAGGGGGGTGACCGTTGGCTCACTGACGATGCCGCTGTTCACTATCGGGTAGTTGGGCACAATGATGTACTCAATATCATCGGCGTTGGCGGGCACAAAACCCAGCCGCGCCGCTTCCGCTTGCAGTCGGCTCAAGCGCTGCGCCTCGGCAATTTGCCGCTCCAGGGCCGCGTTTTCTCGCTTCAACGTTTCCATCTCGGCCTGCATCATCTGGATGCGCCGCCCCACGCTGGCCGTGCGGCTGGCCTGGCTGACGTAAATGGTGCCCACCAGGGCTGCCAGCACCAAAATGACGGCCCATCCCAACACAGCCTGCGCCTCCGTCAGGGTGCGAAAACGGCGTAACTGGTCGCGGGAGTGTCGAGCCATCATAGGGAATTATTAGAGATTAGAGATTGGAGATTTGAATGACTTTCTAATCTCCAATCTCTAATCTCCAAACTCTATTTTCTCCACCACCCGCAGCCGCGCGCTGCGGCTGCGCGGGTTTTGGGCGATTTCTACGGGTGAGGCCTGGATCGCTTTTTTGGTGAGCAGGTGCAAGATGGCCGGGCCGCTGTCGGCTGTGGCCGGGTAACCGGGCGGCGGGGTGCGATCCTGGCTCAGGTGGCGGAAGGTTTGTTTCACAATCCGGTCTTCCAATGAATGAAAGCTGATGACGGCCAGATGGCCGCCGGGGGCCAACAGTTCAATGGCCGCCGCCAACCCCTTTTCCACTTCTTCCAGTTCGTGGTTGACGGCGATGCGCAGCGCCTGAAAAACCTGGGTAGCCGGGTGAATGTGTTTGGGCGTGTGAATGTGGCCGGCGATGCAGTCGGCCAATTGGGTGGTGGTGGTAAACGGCCGTGCCCCCACCACCAGCCGGGCAATTTTGCGGCTCTGTTGTTCTTCGCCATACTGCCAGAACAGGTCGGCCAGTTCGGTTTCGGACAGGTTGTTGATCAGGTCGGCGGCCGTTTCCCCTTTGCTGGGGTCAAAGCGCATGTCCAGCGGCCCCTCTTTCATAAAGGAAAAGCCGCGCGCGGGGTCATTTAACTGCCGGGAGGATAGACCCAAATCCAACACAATGCCGTCCGGCTGGGCAAAGCCCATCAGCGGCGCAAACTGGCCCATTTTGGCGTAGCTGGCATGGACAAAGGTGACGCGCTCGCCAAAACAGGCCAGCCGTTCCTGCGCAAACGCCAGGGCGTGTGGGTCTTTATCGAACGCCAACACCCGCCCGGACGGGGCCGACTGCTCCAGGATGCCGGCCGTATGCCCGCCCGCGCCCACCGTGCCGTCAATGTAACGGCCGTTGCGCACCGGCAGCAGCAGCGCCAATACCTCGTGGAGGAGGACGGGGGTATGTTCTTGGCGGGTGTTCATGTGATCAGGTATTCAAGTGTCTAAGTGTTTACGTGAGTACGTGAACACCTGAGCACTTAAACACGATTTATATTCCCAGGTCTTCCCAGCGGCCGGCGTCGTCATTGCTTTCAATGGATTGGCGCACGGCCGTCCAGGCGTCGGTACTCCACAGTTCCAGATAGTGGAACATGCCGGCGATGACCACATCGCCATTGATGCCGGCAAAGTCACGCAGGTAGGGGGGCAGCAGGATGCGGCCCTGGCGGTCTGGCAGTAAATCGGTGGCGCCGGAAAAGACGCGGCGGCGGAACATGCGCATATCTTCATCGGCCAACGGCCGTGCGGCAATCCGCTGCGCCAGCTCCTGCCAGCCATCCAGCGGAAACAGCATCAAGTTCTGGTCAAAGCCGCGTGTTACCACCAGCCCCGAAGCCAGCAAGCCCCGAAACTTGGCCGGAATGGTCAGCCGCCCTTTTTCGTCAATCGTGTGGGTGTATTCGCCTAAGAACATGCGAGTAGTTAGACCTGACAGGTTTTTGAAACCTGTCAGGTCTTGTCATTAGAACATATGTTTCAATTGCGCCATTTTACCATACAATTGGGTGGGTTTTTGCGCTAATACGTCCCACAATGCCCCACTTTTTACCACAATAGGCCACAGTATACACCAAAGCCCCCCTTATGTGAAGGGTTAGCGTCAAACAAAAAACCTCCTGGTTGATATTCAACCAGGAGGTTCTGTCGTTTTCTTTCAGA
>JAHBVI010000001.1 GCA_019637635.1 Anaerolineae bacterium | reverse complement strand
GACGGCCGGCGAGGTGGTGGTGTCTGGCGAGGCGTGGGCATTGGCCGGGGATGCCGTCAAGGGAAAACATCTGGCAGATGGGGTGATGCGCCTGCAAGAGGTGAAGGAGTTACGGCCGTTACCCCTCCCCTCGCCCCTCAACTTATCCCCGGAAACAGAAGAGAAACTGCGCCGCTACGTGCCTCATTATGTGCAGCATAACCTCAGCGCCAGCCGCCATGGCTGGTTGGCCGAACTACGCCGCCTGACCATCCTGTTTTTGAAGCTAGACATTGCGTATGATCAACCGGACGCCATAGCCACCTTGCAGCGGGCAGTCACGGCCGTACAAGAACTGCTGTACCGCTATGAAGGCCATTGGACGCGCATAGTAGTAGATGAAAAGGGCACCTATCTGCTGATGGTGCTGGGGCTGCCGCCGTTTACCCACGAAAACGATCCCCTGCGTGGGGTGCAATTTGCTCTGGCGCTCAGTCCGGCGCTGGCCGCATTGGGTGTACCAGGGGCGTTGGGCATTACCACCGGGCGCGTCTTTTGCGGCGAACAGGGCAACGAGACCCGGCGCGAATACACCTTCCTGGGGGATGTGGTGAACCTGAGTGCCCGGCTCATGTCTGCTGCCGCTGAAATGGGGAACGATGCCGGCGTGACGGCGCTGTGTGACGAAACCACCTACCAGGCGACAGCCCGCAGCATCACCTACCACACCATGCCGCCCCTGTCCCTGAAAGGTAAGACGGCGCCTGTTACCGTTTACCGGCCACAAACAACCATTCAGCCGGGCCTGGCAAACCGGCAGGAAATGGCCGCGCAGTGGCCGCTGTTGGGTCGTTCGCCAGAACTGGCGCTGGTGCAGCAGCACATAGAGGCGCTCATCGCCAGAGGGGAGGACGGGCTGCTGTTGGTGGAAGGTGAAGCCGGCATTGGCAAATCGCATCTGGTGGAAACGGCATTGCAGACGGCCATCCGGCAGGAAGCACCGATCTGGTATGTGGCTGCGGAAGCCATTGAACAGCATACACCCTACCACGCCTGGCGGCCGTTGTTTATCAACCTGTTGGGGTTGGAGCATGAAGGCCGGTTGGATGTGTCTGGCGTGCAGCAATTCCTGGCCGACCGGCTGGCCGAAAGCCCGGCGCTGCTGCCGCTGCTGCCGCTGCTTAACCCGCTGCTGCCCGTGGATTTACCGGACACGGCCGTGACCGCCCAAATGACCCAGGAAAACCGGGCCGACAATACCCGTGATTTGCTGCTGACCTTGTTGCAGCAGCAAAGCCAACCCGATCAGCCCCATATTGTGTTGGTGGAGGATATTCAATGGCTGGATTCCGCTTCCTGGCAATTGCTGGCGGCGGCGCGGAACCAGATTCACCCGCTGCTGGTGCTGCTGACGGGACGGCCGTTGACGATGCAAACGCCCGACCTGCCCGACGAGGCCCGTTTGCTGCTCAACAGCCCCACTACCCACACGCTGCGCCTGGAACCGCTGGGCAACCACGCGGCGCTGGAACTGGTGCAGCAGCGGTTAGGCGTTACCAGCCTGCCGGAGAGCGTAGCCAGCCTGATCCAGCATACGGCTGAAGGCCATCCCTTTTTCAGCGAAGAGATAGCGTATGCTTTGCGGGATGAGGGGCACATTGTGGTGGCCGACGGCCGTTGCCGCGTCACCGGCGACTTGCAAAAGATCAATTTCCCCACCACCATCGAAGGCGTCATCACCACCCGCATCAGCCGCCTTTCTACCGGGCAGCAGCTTACGGTAAAAGTGGCCAGCGTCATCGGCCGCATTTTTGCCCTGCATCTCCTGGCCGACATCTACCCCATTCCCGACGAACGGGATCAGGTTGCCCTCTACGTGTCTGATCTCGACCGGCTGAAAATCACGCCTTTTTACACGACCGACCCGGAAGTGAGCTATATTTTCCGCCACGCCCTCTCGCGTGAAGTGGCCTACAATCTCATGCTCTATGCGCAGCGGCAGCAATTGCACCAGGCCATCGGCCAGTGGTACGAAATCGCCCTGGCCGATGATCTTTCCTCCATTTACCCGCTGCTCGCTTATCATTGGCATCTGGCCGCCAGCCTGGAGCCAGGTAATACCCAAACAGCCCGCAAGGCCATTGAATACCTGGACAAAGCCGGTATGCAGGCATTACACAACGGGGTGATGCGTGAGGCGGCCCAATTCTTTGGCAATTTGTTGGCGCTGCTCAAACAACTGCCCACCGATTCCCCCATTCGCCAGGAGATAACCTGGCTGCAAGAAGGCATCTGGAACAGGTTTATGGGGCAGGCCTTACTGCAATCGGGCCGCTCGGATGCTTCTATTCCTTACCTGGAACAGGCGCTCATTTTGTTGGGCTTTCCGGTATATGAGTCGGCGCCGCGGTTGGCCCTGGGCACGGTGGGGCAATATGGTATCCAGGCGTTACACCGCTTTTTCCCCCGTCGTTATCTTCAGGCTAAAGCAGAGGAGACGGAACGGCTGGTGACGGCGGCGTATGTGTATGATTACCTGGCAGAGGCGTATTTCAATGCCAGCCAGACTGTATCGGCTATCTATTATTCCATTTGCCGCCTGAATGTGGCGGAACTGGCAAAGCCGTCGCCCCAGTTGGGGGCTTATGCCAGCATCTCGATGACCATGGGGCTGTTGACCTTAGGCCCGCTGGCCGACAAGTATGCTGAATTGGCGCTGGCAGCGGCGGCGGAGATGAATGATTTGCCGACGCGCGGTCTGACCATGCTGCGGGTAGGCACCCACTATATGGGTTACTGCCAGTGGGAGAAGGCACGGCAGTTGGGCGCAGAAATTCGGGCGATTTGTGAACAGTTGAATGACGCCCAATTAGGGGCGACCAATGGTGGGTTAGAGGGAGGGATCGCTCGATTTACCGGCCGTTTTCAGGAATCGAATGAGTTTGCCCGGCAGGGATTGGCTTATTCCCATCGCAGTGGGAACCAGCTACACGACACCTGGAATTTGAAGCAGTTGATGGAAAATGCGTTGGCGCTGGGTGAACTGGATGAGGCGCTGCGGATTGGGCTGGAAACAGTGGAGATTTTGCGCGAGTATTCTAATGATCTGGTGGAGATCAGTGTGTATGGCTCAATGGCGCTGGTGTATTGGCGGTTGGGGGAGCAGCGATTGGCGTATGAAACGGCCGTGAAAGGGGCCAATATGATCGCCAACACCCTGCCCATTGCCTTTATTTCGCAGCCGGGGCATTGTGGCGTGCCAGAAGTGCTGCTGCGACTGCAAGAGGCGGACTATGATGCGCCGGAACTGCCGGCGCAAACGGCACAGGCGATGAAAGGACTCAAGGCATATGCCCGCTCGTTTCCCATTGCCCGGCCTTATTGGCAGTTGTGCCTGGGGCTGGAGGCGTGGCTGGCGGGCAAACCGGATAGGGCATACAAGGCGTGGCGCAAGGGGATTGAGGTGGCGACCAGACAGGGGATGCCCTATCCACAGGGGTTGTTGCTCAGCGAATACGGCCGTCGCCTGCCGCCAGATCACCCCGAACGCGCGGCCACGTTAGCCCAGGCCGCCCATATCTTCACCGAATTGGGCTGCCGGTATGACCTGGCGCAGGTGCAATCGTGATCACGTGTCAGGTGTCAGGTGTCAGGTGTCATGTGGCAGGTGTCAGGTGACTTGACACTTGACACCTGATACTTGACACTTTTTATTCATTCAGGAGGAAAAATGACGACGATTCCCTGGTATTTCACAGGCATTGAGATTGGCGCGTATGCGCTGGCAGTGCTGCTGTTGTGGCAAGCCGGCAAACAGGGGCGGTACATGCTGCTGACTCTGATTATGGCGATGTTGTATGGCTATCTGCTCGAATATATGGACATTCGGGATTACCATGCCTATGTGTACGGCCAGTTTCACATCATGCTGCCGGGAGCCGTGCCGCTGCCGGTGGCGTTAAGCTGGGGCATGATTTTTTATGCGGCTACGCAAACCAGTGATAAATTGGGGTTGCTCTGGACGCGACGGCCGTGGCTGGACGGGCTGCTGGCGATCAGCATTGACCTGTGCATGGACCCGATTGCGGCGCAGTTGGGTTATTGGGAATGGACGCCGCCCGGCCCCTGGTTGGGTATTCCCTTTGGTAACTTCTTTGGCTGGCTGGTGGTGATTACGGCGCTGTCTTACGTGTGGCGGGCCGCCAGCCGCCGTTTTCAGGCAATTACCCAGGGGTTATTACAACAATTGCTCATTCTGGTGGGGGTCATGGTGGTTTCGCTGCTGATCTTGTTTGTGGCCCTGGCGGTGTTTGAACGGCTGACGGTGACGCCGGTGCTGCGCGAAGGGTGGCAGGCGGTGATGGTGCTGGCCTGGATTATCCTGGCGGCGGCATTGGTAGCGCCCTATTACCGCACTTTTGAACGGAATAATCCGGTAGAGTGGATGCTGCTGGCGCTGCCATTGTTCTTTTTTGGCTACCTGACGCTGATGGTGTTCACGGCCGTGACCAACCCTTCCACGGCGCTGGTGGTCAATACGCTGCTTACGGCCGTAGTCGGTCTGTGGCTGTTTACCCTGCCTTATTCAAGTCGCCTATTTAAGCGGTGAGCGATGTCTGGTATGTGCTGCTGGCGGCGGTGCTGTGGGGGACGACGGGCACAACGCAGGCATTGGCTCCGGTCGGGGTATCGCCGTTGGCAGTGGGGGCGGCGCGTTTAGCCATTGGCGGCGGGGCGCTGCTGTTGTGGGCCTGGGGGCGCGGGCGGTTGGCCGACGGCCGTGCCTGGCACAAACGGCCGTTACTCCTGGGCGCGCTGGCCGTGGCCGCGTACCAACCCTTTTTTTTCGCCGGGGTGGCCCGCACCGGGGTGGCGGTGGGCACGATGGTGGCCATTGGCAGCGCCCCGGTGATCGCCGGGCTGTGGACGTGGGTGAGGGGGAGAGTACGGCCGTCAACCCGCTGGCTGGCGGCGACGGCCTGTGCGGTGGCCGGGTGCAGTTTGCTGGCGCTCACCGGCGGCGATGTGACCGTGAATGCCGGTGGGCTGCTGCTGGCCTTGGGGGCGGGTGGCAGTTATGCCCTGTTTGCTTTGATGAGTAAGGCGTTGTTAGCCGACCATGCGCCGGAAACGGTAACGGCCGTTGTCTTCAGTTTGGGTGCATTAGTTCTTTTGCCGCTGCTCTTTTTTGTGGACATAAGCTGGCTGGCACGGCCGTCTGGCCTGATGGCGGCTTTGTGGTTGGGCGTAATAGCCACGGCGCTGGCCTATTTATTATATACACGGGGATTGGCGCACACACCAGTGGCGACGGCCGTGACTCTTTCCCTGGCCGAACCGCTCACGGCTTCTTTGTTGGGCATTTTCCTGCTCGGTGAAGTTGTCAGCGGGGTAATGCTGGTGGGGATGGGATTTATTTTGGGCGGGTTGGGGATTTTGGCAGTTGAGGGAAAGTAACAGGGTAATTGGGTAATTGCGCAATTACTCAATTACTCTCCAACGCACGCAGATGCCAGCGGCGGGTAATTGCCAGATCAACGTCGGTCGCCAGGGCAGTGGCCCGCTGGTAGCGGTCGTTGCGGTTTTTGGCTAAGGCTTTTTGCAGGATGGTATCCCAGGCGACGGGCAGGTCGGGGCGATGGGTGCGCACCGAGGGGATGGGGTCGTGGAGGGCGGCTCTGGCGGCCTGCACCGGGTCTTTGTAGGGGTAGGGCAGGCGGCGGGTGAGACATTCAAACAGCACCACACCCAGGGCGTAGATGTCGGCACGGCCGTCTAACGTCTCCCCCTTCATATGTTCGGGACTCATGTAATGGGGTGTGCCCATGACCAGTTCTCTGGTGAGGCCCGAACTGCGCCGGGCAATTTTGGCCAGGCCAAAATCGGCCAGATATGCCTGCTCTTGCTCATCATACAGAATGTTGGCCGGTTTCACGTCGCGGTGAATGATGCCCCGGCTGTGGGCTTCGTCCAGCGCCCCGGCGATGCGTTTCATCAGGTTGTTCAGGTGGTCGGGGGCGATGTCGCCCGCCTGGAGCCGGTCAAGCAGCGAGCCGCCAGGCAGGTAACGCATGACCATGTACAACTGCTCGCCATGCCAGCCAAAGTCATAGACGGGAGCGATAGCCGGGTGGGAGAGGGCAGCGATGGTTTCGGCTTCGCGGCGGAAGAGGTGGGTAAAGAGGGGGTCATCGGTACGGCCGTAGGGCAGCACCTTGATGGCTACCTGGCGCCGGGTCTGGGGGTCATGGGCCAGAAAGACGGCGGCGGTGGCCCCTTCGCCCAATTCTGATTGAATTTCATACCGACCAATGGTTTGCATACTTCTACTCCCGATAGCTGCCTGTTATCGTAGCAGATTTTAAGATTGGTTCAATCTCCAAGATTGAACCAATCTAACCCGCAAACCAAAAAAAGCGCCAACCCAAATTGGCTGGCGCTTTTTTTTACATAGAAAGGAGGAGGAAAGTTGTTTTGCGTTCTTACGCAGCCCTGCGTTCTTACGCAACCTTGATTTCAATGCGCTTCGGTTTCACTTCTTCGGCCTTGGGGACGTGCAGGCTGAGGACGCCATTTTCAAAGTTGGCAGTCACGGCCGTGCTGCTCACCAATACCGGGAAGCGGACGCTGCGGCTGAAGCTGCCGGTGCGCCGTTCGCGCACATGGTACTGCGTCTCTTCGATGGTCTCTTCAGCGACTTCGTCGCCTTTCACTTCACCCTTGATGGTCAGAACGTTATCTTCCAGGGTGAGTTCCACATCGTCAACAGTGACGCCGGGCAAATTGGCTTTCACCAGATACCCCTCTTCATTTTCGGCCACGTCTAAGGCCACGCTCCACTCATTGCTCCAACGCAGCGCCGGGCGGTTCACAAATTCTTCAAAAAGAGCGGTTGGGTCTACACGGTTCCAACGGACAATTCTGGTCATTTTCATATCTCCTTTTTTGAACAGGTCTTTGCTTAAATCAGTTTGTATGGCGCGTATTCTCTGCCACCATCGTTAGAAAAATGTTGGCGACAGATCGGAGAAATGTTGGATTTTTGTATGAAAAGCATTAGCGGCCATGCAGTGCCAGGCAAGGGGCTGTATGGCATTGGCCAATCAAAATGGTTCTGCCCTTGCCTGGCACTACTTGGGTTTTGGAGTAGGCTGCTTTACAATTCAGGCAAGAGGGTCATTCTCCCCTTGAAGAATGAAATTCATAATTCATCCTTCATAATTCATAATTCCACAGGAGGTGGATGATGCGACTGGGACTAATGTTGGGTTATGCCGGGCGGCGGATTGAGTTGCCTTTAGAGTTAGTGCAGGAAGCGGATCGGTTGGGGGTGTATGCGCTGTGGACGGCCGAAGCCTACGGTTCGGACGCCGTCTCGCCGCTGGCCTGGCTGGGGGCGCTGACGCAAAACATCAAATTGGGCACGGCTATCATGCAAATGCCGGGGCGCACCCCGGCCAACGCGGCCATGACGGCCATGACGCTCAATCAGTTGAGCAACGGCCGTTTCCTGATGGGTCTGGGTCTTTCCGGACCGCAGGTGGTGGAGGGCTGGCATGGGCAAAGCTATGCCCAACCGCTGGCCCGCACCCGTGAATACGTGGACATCGTGCGGCAGATTTTCCGGCGGGAGGAGCGGTTGGTGTTTGACGGCCGTCATTACCAGATTCCCTATCGCGGCGCGGATGCCACCGGCCTGGGCAAACCGCTCAAAAGCACCCTGGAAGCGGCGCCGGACATTCCCATCTACCTGGCGGCCATCGGCCCCAAAAACGTAGAACTGGCCGCCGAGATCGCCGATGGCTGGCTGCCCATCTTCTTCTCGCCGCAAAAGTACCACGACATTTACAAGCCGCACATTGAAGCGGGCTTTGCCAGAGCCGGGAATGGCAAGTCGCTGGCGAATTTTGATATTGCCCCGACGGTGTCGGTGGTGATCAATGACAATTTGGATATTTGTTACAACATGTTACGGCCGTTTCTGGCGCTGTACATTGGCGGCATGGGCGCTAAGGGGCGCAACTTCTACAATGACCTGGCCGGGCGCTACGGCTATGAAGCCGAAGCCGCCGAGATTCAAGACCTCTACCTGGCGGGTAAACAGGGGGAGGCGATGATGAAGGTCCCCGCCGGGTTGATTGACGAGGTAGCGCTGGTTGGCCCCCGCGAGCGCGTCAAAGAACGCCTATCGCTCTGGCGCAACTCGCCCGTCACCACCATGAACATCACCGTCTTCGACATCGAGACCTTGCGCACAATGGTAGAATTGATGGACGAACTGACTTGATTTAACGGATGTGACTATGATACTACGTGACTGGATGCTCATCCTCAGCACATTATCAGCCGGTATTTTGCTTGGTCGCCAAATGCGACCAGAAACTCAACTTGCCTCACCCTCATCCCCTGAACGATCAATGCCCAAACTAACTCGCGAAGATGTTATCTGCCTGATTGAAGATAACGGTGGCCCTGATGGTCTCGATCTATCGCACTATGATTTATCAGGACTCAATCTACGAAACCTTGACCTTAGAGGCATCATTTTTTCCACGTACAAGGTTGGATCCAGACTACATCAAAGTGCTAACTTAAGTAATACCAATTTTACAGATTCCAATTTAACACGAGCCAATCTTGCATTTACAGACTTACATGGGGCTAGTTTTTGGCAAGCATCTCTTTATGAAGCTTACTTATTGGGAGTACGGGCACAAGACGCAAGTTTTTCACAGAGCGATATGCGGCGTGCGACGATGTTTGGTGCCCGATTAAATGGGGCAAGTTTCTGGCGGACAAAGTTGGCTGGCGCAAATCTTAATGCAGCGCATATTGCAGATGCAGACATGACAGAGATTGACTTTGGTGAGGGATTGCTGCAAGAAGATGAAGCCGCGTACCAGGAATATTTTGATCGTTGGTATGTTCAAGATTTGCCGGACAAGTATCGGACTAGGAATCTTGGTATACGCTTTCAACAAGCCGCAGAGATCTATATGAATCTGAAAAATGCTTACTTGTCGCACGGCCGTTACCGTGAGGCAAGTTGGGCCTACCTAAAAGAACGACGTATGCGTCGAGCCACATTGGCCCCCTGGCGGGCTAATAATTACTATGGAGTGGTACTTGAGGAAAACCCTCAGTTTTTCCATCTGCACTGGGTTTGGTTTCACTTCAAGTATTTCTGGCTATGGCTTTTTGATTGGTTCACCGATATTTCCAGTGGGTATGGTGAAAAGCCATTGCGCACTCTTTGGATAGGTATGCTCATCGTCCTTGCTTTCCCAGTGCTTTATTGGTGGTCAGGCCAGATTGCTCTAGTTGATGATTTGCGAATGCAATGGATTGACTACTTGATCTACAGCCTAGGTGCATTCACTACGATGGATTTTGCCCGATTTGAAACCACAGGTTGGGTAGCTGAAGCAATTGCTAGCACTGAGGCACTGCTAGGTATTTCTATCCTTGCTCTAATGATGTTTGCATTGGGAAATCGCATTAGCCGTTCATAGCACATTTAAGAGACAATATGATTTTGAATAACAACGATTTACAACAGATACGACAGATTCTTGAGCGACAATCCGGACTAGATGCAGAATTATTAGCACGTTGCAGCGATTTGTTGCACCTGGGCAAATATGATCAAGCCGTCCATAGCGCCTTTATCTTGTTGGAAGAGAGGCTGCGCCATATCGTACACAAGGATGGACTGACGGGCGTAGTCATGGTGCAAAACGTCTTTGGTCAGAAAGGCACCCTGACCCATGTCCTGGCTTTGAGCGATTGGGAACGGGAACAATACAAGAATTTGTATGAGGCAGCTTTTCGCCTGTTCCGTAATCCATCGGCCCATACTGTAACCAACTATGATGCTTCCACTGGCAAAGCGATTATGGGATTAGTAAATCTGCTCTTGTTATTGTTGGGCGATCCCACGCAATGGCCACCTTCTACCACTTTCCCTGAAAGTATAGAAAAGGCTATTTCTCTGACTGAACAGATGGTCAATCTAGCAGCCGCTCAACGGTTACGTCTTTTCTTAAGTCATTGTTATCAGAATGGACTAGAACCACGATCTTCCAAATCTACTTATTGGATACCTTTCAAACGTGAGACTTTGCAACGAATGGAACAATGGGATGAGGCTCGGTTCCACCCTCTCACATTGTTCTACTTATATGCAGATGAGAAGAAACCAGGATTATATGTGCCAATAAATCAATACTACACCCGTGTCGTTGGCTTGGATATAGAGCCACTGGGTAACACACTGAAGCAGGTTGGCTTTTATACGCACGGGAAATATCGTGATTATCAAGCATCATTTGTAGAACAGAATTCTCAAGTATTTTTTGAGGATTTTCTGGCCTGGCTGAAAAACGTGGTAGCTCATCTCACTCTTTTAGAGAGGCGGTCGTGAATTAACAGTTACCGACAGAGATTATCAAGATCATGTCTGACGAATTTAGCAACACTTACTGGACCAGCCAATTCGCCATCACGGAGGCAGAGAAGATAAATGTCACTGCTCAATCGGCCCAGCGTCAGGTGAGTAAGTTGCTGCTCGATCAGGTGGGGAATTTGCTCTATGGCGAACGCCCTAATCTGGTAGCCGGAGAGAAATTGTGGTGGCGTGTACCTATTTGGATTGCTTTGCCCACAACCGGCCCATTGGGGCAGGTTGGCACTTTGGATGTAGATGCACAAACTGGCGAAATTCTGTACACACAACTCATGTTGAATAACATTGCAAATCGCGCCGATGCCGTTGCTAAAAGAGAAGTTAACCAATGAGACAAGTCCTTATTTATCCAGGTGAAGATGGCTTTTGGGTAGCCGAGTGTCCAGGCCTGCCCGGCTGCTTTAGCCAGGGAGAAACAAAAGAAGAAGCTATGCTGAACATCCGAGAAGCCGTTGATCTGTACATTGAAGTTTTGAAAGAAGATGGGCACCCGGTTCCCGAAGCTCCCCAATTATGAGAAAGTACGAGGCGAATACGATAGTGCCGCCGGCCGAGGTGCAGCAGTTGGCGGCGGAGTGGCTGGCGCAGCATGAACCGGTGCAACTGGAACCGGAACAGGAATTGCTGTTCATCCAGTTTGTGCAGGCGTTGGTGCGGGTAGGGGCGGAAACGGCCGTAACCGGCCCCACCTATCAACGCCTCATGCGCACGTATGCGGCGCGGGGGCTGCCCTGGCTGGGCAAGAGTGACGTGTTGGCTTTGTACGAGGGGATGTGTGCCGACGGCCGTCTGCCCTACGACCCCGATTTTGTCACCCGCTTGCAAAAAAAGCCCACCCGCAGCCAGGCCGGCGTGACGGTGGTGACGGTCTTGACCAAACCGTACCCCTGCCCCGGCGAATGTATCTTCTGCCCCACCGATGTGCGTATGCCCAAAAGCTATTTGCACGATGAACCGGGCGCGCAGCGCGCCGAACGGCACGGTTTTGACCCCTACGCCCAAACCGCCGCCCGCATTCAGGCATTAGAGCAAATCGGCCACCCGGCCGAAAAGATCGAGCTGCTCATCCTGGGCGGCACCTGGTCCAGCTACCGGCGCGATTACCAGGAATGGTTCGTGCAGCGCTGCCTGGACGCCATGAACGGCGAGGATTCGGCTTCACTGGCGGAAGCGCAGGAAAAAAACGCCATCGGCCCACGCCGCAATGTGGGGCTGGTGGTGGAAACGCGCCAGGATTTCATCACCCCGGACGAACTGCGCTGGTTCCGCACCCTGGGCGTGACCAAGGTGCAGGTGGGCATTCAAAGTCTGGATGAACACATTCTGGCGATCAACAAACGCGGCCATGATGTGCAATCCACCCGTGATGCCTTCCGGCTGCTGCGGCTGGCGGGGTTTAAGATTCATGGGCATTGGATGGCAAACTTGCTGGGGGCTACGCCGGCAAGTGACCGGGACGATTTTGCGCGGTTGTGGTCGGACACGGCCGTTCGCCCGGACGAATTGAAAATTTACCCCTGTATGCTGGTAGAAAACGCCGACCTGTACGCCTACTGGCAGCGCGGCGAATATGAACCGTATGACGAGGAGACGCTGACGGCGTTGCTGGCCGATTGTCTGGCGCAGGTGCCGCGCTACGTGCGCGTGAACCGGGTCATCCGCGACTTTCCCACGACGAACGTGGTGGCGGGCAACAAGAAGGCCAATTTGCGGCAGGTGGCCACGGCGCGGGTGGAGGCGGACGGCCGTGCCCTGCAAGACATCCGCGCCCGTGAAATTCGCCGCCAAAAGGTGCGCCGCGATGAGTTGCAACTGCGGGTGACGACCTATGAAACGGACGCCACCACCGAACATTTTCTCAGCTTTGAAACGGCCGACGAGCGGTTGGCCGGTTTTTTGCGCCTCTCCTTCCCGCATCCGAATCAGGCGTTGCCCATCCCCGAACTGGCCGGGCACGCTATGATCCGTGAAGTGCATGTATACGGCCCGGCGCTGAACCTGAGCGACGACAGTGCGGGCGAAGCACAACACATGGGTCTCGGTTCGGAACTCATTACCAAAGCCAAAGAGATGGCCCGCGCCGCCGGATTCCCCAAGATCGCCGTCATCAGCGCCATTGGCACACGGGGGTATTACGGCCGTTACCACAACTTTGCGATGGACGGGCTGTATATGACGGCCGTGTTGTGAGATGGTACAGCCAAATTAAGAAAGGTGAACGACGATGGAAACTCTAACAATTTCACTTGATGACGATCTGGCAATTGCTCTGAAAAAACTGACAAAAAAAACTAAACTCTCGCAGGAAGAACTGGTACGCAGAGCCATTGCAAAATATGTCGCACCACAAGACGATCCGTTAGTTGGCTTATTCGATTTGCACGATCCTGACCTGGCTGAAAAATCCGAAGAGATTTTGCGCGAAGCAATTACATCTCACAGCGGTTGGACAATAAAACAATGAGAGCGGTCGTTGATACTGGATTTGTCATTGCCCTGATCAACCGTAGTGACAAATATCACCAACAAGTTGCCAGCGCCTATAAACAGCCAAGTGAAATCATTCTTCCACAAACCACCCTGGCTGAAATTGCCTATCTGCTTCAATCCCGCGCCGAACAATTAGCGGTCGTCAGATTTATAGAATTCTTGCCTTCCAGCAAGTTGAAAGTCTTGCCACTTACTGACGAAGATTTGCAATTGGCAGGGGCGTATCTTGCGACAATATGCGGGCAGCCGCATTGATTTTGTGGATGCGACCGTGATGGCAGTTGCCGAACGGCTGCAATTAGAAACCGTTTGCACTGTGGACCGGCGAGATTTCCAAATTTATAGACCTTCATTTGCATCATACTTCACTTTGCTGCCTGAATAATTTCATAAAAGGAGAATCCGATGGCAACTTCTGTTTTTATTTCCAGTACATCCAGAGATTTAGCAGAGCATCGCACGGCCGTGCGCGAATCGCTGCTCCATGCCGGGTATCATCCCATTGACATGGCCGATTTTATGGCGCGGGCCGAGGGAGCCAGGGCCGCCTGCCTGGACGAAGTGGCGGAGGCCGACCTGTTTGTGGGCATCTATGCCTGGCGCTATGGTTTTATTCCCAAAGGCAGTAAAACCGCCATCACCCAGCAGGAATTTGACGAGGCGCGGCGTTTGGGCAAACCTTGCTTTTGTTTTGTGCTGGATGAAAAGTACGAGTGGCCGGCCGAATACAAAGAAGAGGGCAAAGGGGCGGAGCTATTAGCCAAATTTAAGGCCAAAATTGATGCACAACTGGTGCGCACCACCTTTACCACGCCGGACAGCCTGGCCCGCAAAGTTCTCAGTTCCCTGGCGCGTTGGGAGAAGGAACAGCACAAATTAACGTTAGAAATAGCCACAGAATTACTGTCCGGTATCTCTACCATGGAGCAGGCGCAGCAGATGATCACCGATGTCTTTGAAGAACGGGGCATCGAATATGAGATAGACAAATATGGCGGCTATAACACCACATTTGGCACAACCACATTGACCGTTCAGGCAATCGTGGATGACCAGCTTGGCTTGATGGTAGATTTTCGGGCAGACCTGGCGCTGGATGTTGATCTGGAGAAAACGCCAGCCGAAGTGGCCTTAAACTTGTTGGCTTATAACTGGACTTCGCCGATGGGCGCTTTTGCCATTCAAGCTGATAATGGCATCGTTTGGTACAGCTATAAATTACCGGCGGCGCTGCTGAATCCCGAAGCGGCGTTCATGTGCATGAGCTATGTAGCCACCATTGCGGATAATCTGGATGAGCAAGTATCCGAAATGTTCCCGACCCGTCCGCGACGGCGCAGCCGGTTGTAACCTTGACGGCCCATGAAGATTTTCTACCTGGAAATGCTTTCCCCGGAAATGTTACGGCCGAAGTATACCGATGATCCCGATTTTCGGGTGTTGGAAACGGCCGTGCCCCAACCCACCTTCAACCAATACCTCTACACCCTGGTCGGCCAGCAGTGGCAATGGTTTGACAAGCAACATTGGGCGGACGAACAGTGGCGCGATCATGTGCTGTTCGGCAATGTGCGCACCTGGGTCGCCTACAAAGGTGGCACACCCGCCGGCTATTTTGAACTGCAACAGATGGAGTACGGCCGTATAGAAATCCTCTACTTTGGCCTGGCCCCGGACTTCATTGGACAGGGGTACGGCGGCCCGCTGCTCACGGAAGCCATCCGCCAGGCGTGGGCCTGGGGCGCGGCGCGGGTGACGGTGCAAACCTGCACCCTGGACCACCCCGGCGCCTTAGCCAATTACCAGGCGCGTGGCTTTACGATTTACGACGAGGTGGAGAAGTAGAGGGTGGTTTTTGAGACGGCCGTAATCCGGTGTTCCATGCGTAGCACAGGAACACAGGAACATAACCCTTGACGATAATATCCCAAAGGGTTTACAATTTCCGTCATGATCAGGGGTTTCAAAGATAGAGAGGCTGAAAAAGTTTTCAACGGCCGTTTCTCTAAAAAACTGCCTCACGATATTCAACGAATCGCTGAGCGCAAATTGATTATGCTCCACCATTCTTCAAGTTTAGATGATCTTCGTGTCCCACCTGCCAACCGGCTGGAGGCGTTAAAAGGCAATCGAACAGGGCAATACAGCATCCGCATTAACGACCAATGGCGCATTTGCTTTGAATGGCGCGATGATGGCGTTTATGAGGTCGAAATAGTTGATTATCATTGAGGTGCAACGATGAGAGAGTATCCACCGATTCATCCAGGAGAGATTTTGCAGGAAGAATTCCTGAAACCAATGGGAATCAGCCAATATCGGCTGGCCCAAGATATTGGCGTACCGGCCATGCGCATCAACAAAATTATTCGAGGTGAGAGGGGCATTAGCGCCGATACAGCCATTCGGCTGGCGCGTTATTTTGGCATGTCGGTCGAGTTCTGGATGGGTATTCAAACGCATTACGAGGTTGAACAAGCTAGAATATCATTGGGCAACCGGCTTGAAAAAGAAGTCAAGGTATTTGTGCCTGTATAGATTCATGTAGCTGCGGCTATCCACTAATGCTTCATGACGAGGCCAGTGGTTCAGAGGCCAGGAATGCAGGCAAAGTAGTAGGGGCTATCGTCAGTCTCTTAACGGCACCGGGCGATTAAACTCGTGGGGCGCACGGCCGTTAAACCGGGCATACAACGCGGTGGCCACATTCGGCGGCACCATGCTGGTCACATCCCCACCCAACGAGGCAATTTCCCGCACCGTCGTGCCGCTGAGGAAGGTGTGTTCCTCGTCCGTAATCAGGCTGACCGTCTCAATCTCCGGGGCCAGCCGCTTGTTCGCCAGCGCCAGCCGGAACTCAAACTCAAAGTCCGAGAACACCCGCAGCCCACGCACAAACACCTCCGCCCCCACCTGCCGCGCAAAATCCACCGTCAACCCCGTAAACGGCACTACCCGAATGTTATCCAGGTCGCCCAGTGCCGTTTCAATCATCTCCACCCGTTCGTCTATCGAAAAGAGCAGCGACTTGGTGGGCATGTTGTGGTCATACACTGCCACCACCAACTCATCAAAAATAGCCGCCGCCCGTTTCATCAGGTCAATGTGGCCGTAATGCACCGGGTCAAAAGTGCCGGGGTATAAAGCGCGTCTGGTTTTCATGGGTGGGAATCCTTTTGGGGAGGAGATTGGAGATTGGAGATTGGGTCAATCTCTAATCTCCAATCTCTAATCTCTGATCTCTCTAACTGATATCTGTCGCATCCTCCCAGAATCGGGCAATGCGTTCTTTGAGCAGGGCGTGTTCCGGTTTTTCTAATTGCGGGTCGTCGGCGAAAATAGCGCGGGCTTCTTGCTGTGCTTTTTGCAGCATTTCCATATCCAGCAGCGAAGCCAGCTTCAGTTCCGGCAGGCCGCTTTGCCGCCGGCCGAAAAATTCACCCGGCCCGCGCAGTTCCAAATCTTTCTCAGCCAGCACAAAGCCGTCGTTGCTCTGTTCCAACGCCGCCAGTCGGTCGCCGGCGCCGTTGGCTTCACTGTCGGAAATAAGCAGGCAGTAAGATTGGTATTCGCCGCGCCCCACCCGGCCGCGAAACTGGTGTAACTGCGCCAGCCCAAAACGGTTGGCCCCTTCAATGAGCATGACGGTGGCATTGGGCACATCCACACCCACTTCAATAACCGATGTGGAGACCAGGATGTCCAGTTCGCCCTCTTTGAAAGCGCGCATCACGGCTTCTTTGTCGGCAGAGGGGAGACGGCCGTGCACCAATCCCACCCTTAAATCCGGGAACACCTGTTCATCCAGCCGCTTGTGGTCGTCCACGGCCGCGGGTGCATCCAGCTTGTCTGACTCCTCCACCAGCGGGTAAATGACAAACGCCTGCCGCCCGGCCTTCACCTCCTTGCGGATGAACGCATATGCCCGTTCCCGGTCACGCCCTGGCAGCCAGCGGGTCTTGATCTCCTGGCGGCCCGGCGGCATCTCGTCCAGAATGGAAACGTCCAGGTCGCCATAGAGCGAGAGCGCCAGGGTGCGCGGAATGGGCGTGGCGGACATAGACAGCAGATGGGGGTTGTATTTTTCGCCCTGATTACTGCCTTTGTCCCGTAATGCCTGCCGCTGATCCACGCCAAAACGGTGCTGCTCATCAATCACCGCCAGCGCCAGGCTGTGGAACTGCACCTGCTCTTGAATGAGGGCGTGGGTGCCAATGGCCACGTGGATGGAGCCATCGGCCAGCCCGGCCAGAATTTGTTCGCGGGCGGTGGCGGGCGTGCTGCCGGTCAGCAGGCCGGTGGTAATGCCTAATGGGGTGAGCAGCCGGCTCAATCCCTGGTAATGTTGTTCGGCCAGGATTTCGGTGGGGGCCATGAGGGCGGTTTGATGGTTAGCGCGCACGGCCGTGAGCATCGCCGCCGCCGCCACCACTGTTTTGCCCGCGCCTACATCCCCTTGCAGCAGCCGGTTCATGGGCACACCGGCAGCCATGTCGGCGATAATCTCACCTATCACCCGCTGCTGCGCCCCGGTGAGGGCAAAGGGCAGCGCCTCCTGAAACGGAGTGAGTACGGATTCATCCGTCTCAATGCGAATGCCGGGCTGCGACTGCCACTCACGGCGGCTGCCGGCCATGCCCAGTTGCAGCAGGAATAGTTCGTCAAAAATGAGGCGGCGACGGCCGTTGTGCAGTTCTTGTTGGCTGTCCGGGAAATGGGTTTGCGCCAGGGCCACCGGCAGCAAGTCCAGGTTTTGCCGCTGGCGCACCCCATTGGGCAGGGGATCGGGCACACGCGGCGACCAATGGTCTACGGCCGTGCGCATAATTTCGCGCATCTTGTTGCCATTCAGCCCTTTGGTCAGCGGGTATACGGGCACGATCCGCCGTGTTTTCAGCGGGTCCAGTTCCAGCAGTTCCCAATCGGGCGACGTGAACACCAGCCGCCCCAAAAACTGGTCTACCGTGCCGCTGAGGACGATCTGTGTGCCTGCCTTGAGCGATTCGGTGAGCCAGGGCTGGTTGAACCAGGTGGCCTGTATGTTGCCCGTGCCGTCGCTGATGGTGCTTTGCACGATGACCCGGTTGCCGGTGCGCCGGGCGCGCGTTTCCCAGATGGTGCCGATGACCGTCACCTGTTCGCCATATTGCAGCCGGTTGATCGGCTTCATCAGGGTGTAGTCGTCATAGCGGCGGGGGAAGGTGTAGAGCAGTTCCCAGATGGTGGCCGCGCCCAATTTGCCCAGCTGCTCGGCGATTTTGGGGCCAACCCCTTTGAGTGCACTGACCGGTTGGGACAATCCTTCGGGGTCTGGTTCCACCTGTTTGAAGGCACGTTTGGGAGGGGGCGCTTCTTCCGGTTCTATGGGAGGCGGCGGCTCTTCTGGTTCGGTTATCGGTAATCGGTTATCGGTAATCGGTGATGCGTGATGCGTGATACGTGATGCGTGATCGGTTTTTGGAGTTCGGGCTTCGGCTTTAGGGCGTTTTTCGTCCTTTGGCTTTTGTCCTTTGTCCTCGGTTTTGCCCACCCGTTCTTCGCGGCGCTGTAGCTGCGCCGTCAGGTCGGCAATGGCTTTGGCGCGGGCTTCGGGGCCGGGCAGCCGGTCATACCCGGCCAACACGTCGGCAATCTGTTCCACCAGGGCGGCATCCAGTTCATCGCCGGCCTCGTCGCGCGCCTGCCCCACCCAAAAGGTAGCAAACTGACGAATACCGCCGACGACGGCCGTGTTTTTGTACCCCTGTTTTGCTTCTAAATCTAAAACTCGCTGTAAACGATTAAATGATCGAGACATATGATACAAAAATTAGCCATCGCTTCTCCTCCCGGTATCGCACGGCTATCTCCTTCACAGTTTTTATCTGTTCTTATAAATCAAAGCAATAACCTGAATAGGGTTATTCCTCCAAAGGTGCAAATGATTCTTTGACGATTTCCCAAACAAATTCGACATCATGGTACTCTGGCGTAAGCAAAACCAAGCCGTAAATAGTGTTATCCTGTTGTATAAGTAATATTTCCCCCAGCCCTTTATTGATGGGTGCCTCTTCTGCAAAATAATTAAAACGAATTAGGTAGAAGTCTTCACTATCAATTTCTTGTCTTTCTAAGCTGTCAAAAGAAGTGATGAGACTCCAATTGATGAGAAATTGATCTGCAAAAGATTGAGTTATTGTCATCCAAGTTGTCGAATCCAAGAACAATTCTTGTTCAGTAAATCCAGCCATTATCAGATGAAACCCGTCAGTGAAATAAACAGCATCCTCAATTTCGATCAACTCAGTATCCCGATTAGCCATATCGAGTCTGAACATGCCAGATGGATGAATATATTCCTGAAAGTCAAATTTAGCGATATCAGGCGTTTCCGTGGGAACGCGGGTTGAAATAGAAGTGGACGTTGGACTGGGAGTTGGCGAATTTGTAAAAGTAGGCGTGGCGGTTGGAGAAGGGATAGGCGTGGAAGATGGCAGCTCTGTCGGAGTATTTGTTGGTGTTGATGTAAAGGTTTCTGTAATTGCGACTTGAGCAGCATTTCCGGGGGTTGCTGTATTTGCAGAATTTGCATTGCAAGCTCCCAGAAAGCTTATTGCCAAGAAAGGTATTGCTGCGAAGCAAAATCTTATATTGTTCACCTGTGTATATCCTTCACGAATCTAATACCTTATTTGTTGAGCTACCACGGCCGTAATCCCCCAACCCCGTTCCCTTATTGCGGCAGTTATGGATGGGAGGTAGTGGGGTATACGGCCGTTTACAATCATATGTACTGTTTCCTGAATCATAAAACATACGGCCGTTGCTCAACATGTTCTCGAAGCCAATCGGTAAACGCTTCTCGTCCCATCTCACCTGCGGCCACCTGCAAAATCACATCAACCTGTTCATCTGTGCTGGCGATAATCTGATACCCATTTAGCACCAGAAACGTTTCCATCGCCGCATGGCCTGTCCGTTTATTACCATCCACAAAAGAGTGGTTTTGAATGAGCGAAAAGCCCATCGCCGACGCCTTGTCAATAACGGTGGGATACAACTCCTGTCCACCAAAGGTCATACGCGGTTGAGCAACGGCTGACTCTAATCCACCTATATCACGTAAACCTGCCGTGCCCCCAGAATCGGCGATCACACGGCTATAAATGAGCAAAACTTCATTAACTGTCAGATAACGCATCACGCCAGTCGCCGATAGAGTTCGGCATTTTTGCGAAGAACATAGGCCAAAGCCTGCTCAAACTCTTCTTCTGGCCGGGCCAGGAGTTCTACGACGCTGGCGCGCACTAATTCTTCAGGGGCGACACGTAAGCGGTTGGCAACCTCTTTCAGTTGTTGTAGCTGGTCGTCTGGCAGTGCAATGGTTATTGTATTCATCATGTTGTTCTCCGCCCCTTAGTGTAGCTTTGGATGGGGCAGAATGCTACTGGCACGGCCGTACCCCACCCTCACCTCAACTCCATGATCACCAGTTGAGCATCATCCACGCCGTCCTCGTCCAGAAAACCAAGTACCAAGCCGGCTTCCACAAAACCGCACTTTTCCAGCACCCGGCGCGAGGCGATATTGTGGCGGGCGACGTGAGCGTACAATGGCCGTGTCCTCTCTAGCTGCACAAATTCCGCCACCGACCGACTGGCAATCCCCTTTCCCCAAAATTCCTTGCCCAGCCAATACCCCACTTCCCGCTCGCCAAATTGCTCAAAACTGACGATGTTACCGGCAACCTGCCCGTCAAAGAGAATCGTCTTTTTGAGACCGCGCTTATTACCTAAGACGTTATTCTGCCAGTGTGCCATAAACTCCGCCCGTTCTCTGGCCGGAAAAGCGGCCATTTGGGTAGCTTCCGGCTCAAGCTGCTGCTCATAAAAAATGGGCAGATCGGCTTCGAGAACATCGCGGAGGAGTACGCTATTGATCATAGGGTGCTTGAAATTCAGTGGAATGTCATTCCGAACGAAGTCTTCGGAGTGAGGAATCCCTTTAGATTACCGCAACGGGATTCCTCGGAAGACCTCGGAATGACACTATTAGCCAATCTCCATTCCTTATCTGGCGGCAATGGCCGCAAAGCCGACCGCACCCAGGCCGAGATGCGTACCGATGGCCGGGGTGACTTCGGCGATGAGGGGTGTTTCGCCGGCCGGAAAAAGATGGGCAGACTGCTGTTGTAACTCTACGGCCGCTTCCGGGGCATGCACGTGCAAAATGGCAATGCGTTCAAAGGGGCCAAACTCCTCCACCAGCCGCAGCATCTCCGGCAGCGCCTTTTTGCGGGTGCGCACTTTGGCGATGACGTTAATTTCACCGGCGCTGATCATCATCACCGGCTTGATTTGCAGCAAGGTGCCGATGCCAAACTGCGCCCAACTGACCCGGCCACCGCGCCGCAACGATTCCATGGTGTCAATCATGCCAAAGACGCGGGTGCGGGGTACGCGCTCGTTCAGGATTTGGATGATGTCGGGCAGGGGTTTTCCGGCGGCGAGGGCGGCGACGGCCGTCATCACCAACAATCCTCCCCCCAACGTAATCTGCTGCGAGTCAAACACATGCACCGGACAGCTATTTTCGGCGGCCTCGGCCCCCATGCGGGCATTGTCATAGGTGGCGCTAAGGGCGGAGGCCAGATGGATGGAGAGGATTTCCGTCGCGCCCTCCTGCGTCAGCCGTTCATACACTTCGGCAAATGTGCCCGGCGAGGGGGCGGCGGTGGTGGGATATGGATCGTACTTTTCCAGGTTGTCGTAAAACTCCTGCCGGGAAAGCTCTATCCCCTCCAGGTATCCTTTTTCGCCGATGTTGACATAAACTGGCACTACGGTAAGGCCGTGTTTTTCCACAATATCCGGGGGGACGTCCATGGCGCTGTCGGTGACGATTTTGATCATAAACGGAGTTATCAAAGATTGCGCAGATTTCGCAGATGGAAAAATCTGTGTAATCTGCGCAATCTTTGATCCTATTCTGCTCCTAAAATATAGTAATAATGCGGCTGGCCGCCGGGCAGGATTTCCACTTCGATGTCCGGGTAGCTCTCTTCGATTTGGGCGGCGATGGTGGCGGCATCGGCGGCGGTGACGTCGGCGCCAAAGTAGAGGGAGAGCAGTTCCCGGTCATCCAATTCCATTTTTTGCAGCACATCTTGAAGAACCTGGGTGATCTCCGGGCCGGAGGCGCAAAGACGGCCGTTCACCAACCCAATCATCTCGCCGTCCTTCACCTCAATTCCATCCAGGCTCACGGAACGGGTGGCGCGGGTGATTTCACCGGTGGCTACCTCGCGGGCGCTGGTAGTCATGGCGACGGCCGTTTCCTGCAAATCGCCGTCCGGGTCATAGGCCAGCATGGCGCTGAACCCCTGTGGCGCGGTCAGGGTGGGCGCGACCGCTACCTCTTTGGGGCTTAAATCTCGCGCCGCTTCGGCCGCCAGGATAATGTTTTTGTTGTTGGGCAGGATGATAATTTTGTCCGTTGGCACTTCCTGAATGGCCTGGAAAATTTCCTCGGTGCTGGGGTTGTTGGTCTGCCCGCCATTGACCACAAAGGCCGCGCCCAGGCTGCGGAAAATGTTCGCCAGCCCGCTGCCCGCTGCCACCGCCACCACGCCAATTTGCCCTGGCTCGATGGCGGGGGATGGCGCTTCAACCACCTGCCCACCGCCATGCACAATCTCTTCCATCTGCAACTGCATATTTTCCACCACCACGTCCGTTATCTTCCCCAGGCTGATGCCGTAGGAGATGGGTTCACCGGGGTCTTTGACGTGGATGTGGACTTTGATGGTGGTCTCGTCGCCGACAACGACGGTGGAGTCGCCCATGGCGTCTATACGAGCGCGTACTTCAGCCACGTTGAGATTTTGACCCATGAGGATGAACTGCACATCGTAGGGGTTTTCCAGATGGCCGCCTTCGGGCATGGCCAGTTCCTGGGCGGTGATGGTGTGCAGTGCCGGGGCTACGGCTCTGGCTGCTTCATCCAGGCTGCCCATCTGCCCATTGACATAACGCAGCATCCCTTCCAACACATACACCAGCCCTTGCCCGCCGGAATCTACCACACCGGCTTGTTTAAGGATGGGCAGCAGGTCGGGGGTACGTTCCAGCGCCTGTTTGCACCGCCCCAGGGTGCGCTCCAACACAAAGCGCAGGTCAAGGCTTTTGCTGGCGGCGTCGGTTGCTTCGGTAGCCCCTTCGCGGATGACGGTAAGGATGGTGCCTTCCACCGGGCGCATGACGCCGCCGTAAGCGGTGTCGGCGGCTGTTTGCAGGGCCGCCGCCAGGTCTTGAGCGTCGAACGTTTCTTTGTCTTTCAGGCCGCGCGCCAGACCGCGCCATATCTGGCTGAGGATGACGCCGGAATTGCCACGCGCGCCCATCAGCGCACCCTGGGCCAGGGTGTCGGCCATTTTGCCCACGTGGGTGTCGTCTTTGTCCTGGACACGGCCGTAAGCCGAACGCATGGTCAGCAGCATGTTGGTGCCCGTATCGCCATCGGGCACAGGGAAGACGTTCAGTGAATTGACGTATTGGTGATTTTGTTCCAGCCAGATAAGACCGGCGCGCGCCATTTTTTTGTATTGTTGGCCGTTACAATGCAGCCATTTTTCGGGCACGGCCGTCGTCTCGGCCGTTGTGGGTTGGGTCACGTGGGTTTTCTTCCTCTCTCTTCTAAATGGTAATTGGTTATCAGTTCTTATTACGTTGTTGCAACCAACGGGCAAATGAAGCAGGGTTTTCGGTTGATTTTTTGCCGATCAATAGACCTTCCACCCCAATATCCTCATCAAGATCAGGCCAGTGGATGCCATAGCCAGCGCCGCTAATTTCAAAATAAGCGCGTTCGGCAGGCGTGGCATAGGCCAGACGGGGATACCAACCAATGGGCACGGTTACACTACGGCCGTCTTCAAGATCAACGGATAAGGAATCATCGCTGACTGTCACATTCACAATTCTAGCCAGTGAAACCAGTACAGAAGGCATCCCATTCATTTCTCAGATTCTCCAGATTATCACGTAAAACACGCTCAATATCGCGTAACTCTTTGCGGTTATAACCGCGATTTTCTTCTAAGGCGACATCGGGATCGAACCAAAATTTGGCGCTCCATTTCTCCGATCCACGTGCATATGGCGAGGTTCGCCACAGTCATACGAATAGAAGTAGATGCGATACGGGCCAGTTCTTAAAGCGGTTGGCATAGTAAGCAGTTTTTCGTAACCCGACGTCGGATTACGGGCTACGGATCACGTCTCTTCGCGGCTTAACCTCAGCCCCTGCACATACACATTCACTTCATGCACAGGCAGGCTGAGGGCTTTTTCCAGATGAAATTTGACGGTGTGTTGGATGCTCTCGGCGACGGTTTTAATGCGCACGCCATATTCGACGATGACGTACACGTCAATGACCACGCCGCCATCGCGGTAGGTTATGTCAATTCCCCGGCGGCTGTCACGCGATAGCAGCTTGGCAATGCCGGTAGCCACATTTTTTTCGGCCATGCCCACTACCCCATAACACTGGTTGATGGCCTGGTTGGCAATGGTGGACACGGCCGTTGTGGAAATATCTATTGTTCCGTAAGTGTCGTGTTGTACGGTCATAGTTTTTACTGAGATTGGAGATTAGAGATTGGAGATTTGTGTTAATCTCCAATCTCTAATCTCCTGATCTCCAATCTCCTGGCCAAATTGTATCACAAGCCACGCTTGTGGGTCATGCCAGGGTTGTGGACAGCACACTTTTAGCGCCGGCGGTGAGGAGGGATTGGCACACGGCCGTTGCCGTTTCCGGCGTCACCAGGGCGATCATATTCCCGCCCCGGCCGGCGCCGCTCAGTTTAGCGCCCAATGCCCCGGCTTGCAGGGCGGCCGTCACCAGCCGGTCGAGTTCGGGCGAAGAAACGGTCATCTCTTGCAGCAGGGCATGGTTTTCCACCATCAGCGGCCCCAGGGCGGCCACATCGCCGGTTTCAATGGCGGCGCGGGCGGCGGCGGCGATACGGCCGCAGCCATCAAACAAGGCTTCAAACTTTGCCGGGTTTTCCTGCCAGTGGCGGCGCACGTCGCCAACGGCAATTTTGGTACTGCTGCGCACGCCGGTATCGGCCACCAGCAGATGCAGCGGGCGGGCAACGGTAAAGGGTTCAATGTGATTTTGTGGCTGCTGGCGCACAAAGTAGACGGGCATTTCATAGGCAACCACGGTGTTATCAATACCGCTGGGTGTACCGTGATGGATTTTCTCCACTTCATAGGTCAGCGCCGAAACCCATTCAGGCGTGGCCTGATGGCCCAGCCCCAAAAATTCTGCCAGGGCGCGCACAACGGCGGCAGTGATGGCCGCGCCGCTGCCCAGGCCGCTGGCAATGGGAATCTGGCTGCTGACGGTGATGGTCATATCGGGCAAGGTGGGCCGGGGTACGGCCGTTTGCACCTGCCGGATCACGGCGGCAATGGGATCATCCGGTGGGGCGTCAGCCAGCAGCACATCCTGGCCCAGGTCAGGGGCGATAAGGCGGATACCGGATTGGGTGGCGGGGACGACGACGGCCGTTGCCCGCAGTTGGGAGAGGGGAATGGCGATGGCCGGACGGCCGTAAACAACCGCATGTTCGCCAAAGAGGATGATTTTGCCGGGGGCAGTAGCCATGAAGAGATTGGGAGATTGGGAGATTGGGAGATTGGGAGCGAGGTTAATCTCTCAATCTCTTAATCTCCTAATCTCAAAAAACATAGATCACAACAAACACGGTTAACGCAAATAGAGCAATCGTCACTTGCAACGGCCGATCACGCAGGGCGATGTCTTCGGGGGCGCCACCCTCGTGGCGCACGTGGATCAGGTACATGTAACGGAAGATGCCGTACATCAGGAAGGGGATGGTGAGCATCATGGTGTGGTTGGTGGGCAGCCCCTCGGCCAGAAAGGTGTACAGGCTGTAAAAAACCAGGACGCTGGTGGTGACCAATCCCAACATGCGGTCAATGAGGTCCAGATTGTATTCTTGCAAGATTTTGCGGTGTTTGTCGGCGTCTTCGCCCAGCAGCACCAGCTCATGCCGCCGTTTGCCCAGCACCAGAAAGAGCGCCAAAAAGCCGCCAAAGAGGTAGAGCCAGGGCGAGAATCGCTCCACTTCAATGACAGCCACGCCGGAGGCAATGCGCAGCACAAAACCGAGGGCGACAATGAGTACGTCAAACAGCACCACATTTTTCAGCCAGAAGGTATAGGCAACCTGGCTCAGTAGATAGGTGAGCAAAATGAGGGCAAATAACGGCGAAAGGAAATAGCCGGCGATGAGGCTGCCCCCGGCAAAAATGACAGCGGCGAGGGCAGCTACGGTGGGGCTAAGTTGGCCGGCGGGCAACGGCCGTAGCCGTTTGGTTGGGTGCTGCCGATCACTTTCAATGTCGCTCAGGTCATTCATCAGATAAACAGCACTTGACATAAGGCAAAGCAAGATAAAAGCGGCTACCGTGCGCCCCAGATAGACCGGGTTCAGCAGCTTTTCATCAAAAAAAAGGGCCACAAAAACAAAGCCGTTTTTCGGCCATTGGCGGGGTCGCATCGTTTTGAGTAAGGCAGTTAGCACGTAAATCTCCTGAAGACGGTTATCGGTTATCCGTAAGCGGTTATCGGTTTACGGCTTACCGTTTACCGATTACGGATTACAGATTACGGATTATATGGCACGGCCGTGCCACGTGCATCATTTTTAGATTCCCCTGACATCTCTTATAATCTTACAGTTGACCCTGGGAAGAAACCCACAAGCAGTTGACCAATGACTTGCACGATCAAACGATTGCCCGGCCAACACAAGAAACAAAATGAACGATCATAATGACATCACACGCGCCATTCATGCCGGGTCGGAAATTCTGGTGGTAGATGATGTACGGGAGAATTTGCGGCTGTTGGTACGCATGTTGGTGGAACGGGGATACAAAGTGCGGCCGGTATCCAACGGCCGTATGGCCATCATCGCCGCCCAAATTGCCCCACCTGACGTGATTTTGTTAGACATTCTCATGCCGGAATTGGATGGCTACCAGGTGTGCCAACAGTTGAAGGCTGATGAAACCACGCGCCACATCCCCGTCATTTTTATCAGCGCCCTGCACGAACAAATGGACATTGTGCGCGCTTTTGCCGTGGGTGGCGTGGATTACATCACCAAGCCATTCCAGACCGAAGAGACGCTGGCTCGCGTCCACACCCACCTCACCATCGGCAAATTGCAGAAAGAACTGGCGCAGAAAAACCAGGAGTTGCAGGCGCAAAATAAGGAACTCCAGCAGGCGTTACACAATATAAAAACCCTGAGCGGTTTGCTGCCCATTTGCGCCAACTGCAAAAAAATACGGGACGATGACGGTTACTGGCACACCGTAGAGGCCTACATCCGCGACCATTCCGATGCCATTCTCAGCCACGGCATCTGCCCCGACTGCATGACCGAGTTGTACCCTGACTATGAGCGAGGAGAAAGCACCTGAAAACGCCTGTTACGGCCTGTCATTCCCGCAAAAGCGGGAATCCATAAAGGAGTGGATGCTCGCCTGCGCGGGCATGACAGCACAAAAAATGGTCTTTCGAGATACTCTCTGAGGGGGTGATTGCTGGTTTAGAGATCGCGTGCCACATTAGCCAGTCGTTCTACGGCGCGTTCCAGGTCAGCCTGGGCGGTAGAGATGGCAAAGCGGAGGTGGCCCTCGCCGCTGCGGCCGAAGGCGCTGCCGGGCACACTGGCGATCTGCGCTTTCTCCAGCAGGGCGTCGGCCAGTTCCAGGCTGGTGCGACGGGATTGGGGAAAACGGGGAAAGAGGTAAAACGCCCCTTCAATCGAGCGACATTCAACCCCTTCAATTTCGTTTAACGCCTGCACCATAAAGTCGCGCCGCTGCTGGTAAGAGGCACACATGGCAGCGATGTTGTCTTGCGGGCCGTTCAGGGCGGCGATGCAGGCGTACATGGTGAAGGTGGCGGCGCAGGAGACAGTCTGCCCATTCATGCGCGTGGCTAACCGGATGATCTCCGGCGCAGCCACCAGCCAGCCCATCCGCCAGCCGGTCATGGCATAGGATTTGGTCAGGCCGCTGACGGTGAGGGTGCGTTCGGCCATGTGGGGGAGAGCGGCGATAGAGAGGTGGCTACGGCCGTCAAACACCAACTTCTCGTATATCTCATCCGCAATCACGTACAGGTCGGCTTCCAGAGCTACGGCCGCAATCGCCTCCAATTCCTCTTTTGTCAACACACGCCCGGTGGGGTTACAGGGATTGTTGACCATGATGGCTTTGGTGCGGGGGGATAATTTGGCGCGCAATTGCTCGGCCGTGACGCGAAAATTGTCCTCCGATGGCAGGCTGATGGGCACGGCCGTGCCCCCCGCCAGCGCAATCATCGGTGGATAGGAGACCCAATGCGGCTCTAAGATCAGCACCTCGTCGCCGGGATTCAGCACCGCGCACAACCCCAGGTACAGCGCCCACTTGCCACCCGGCGTCAGGATGATTTGGTGGCGCGGGTCAGGCACCGGGACGCCATTTTCCCGCTCCATCTTGGCCGCCACCGCCGCCAGCGCCTCCGGGATGCCCACCATGGGCGCGGGGTAATGGGTATGCCCGGCGCGCAGCGCATCAATCGTGGCCTGCACAATATGTACCGGTGTATCAAAATCCGGGTCGCCACCCGCCAGGGCGATTACGTCCAGCCCCGCCGCCTGCATCGCCTTCGCCTTGTCGTTCACCGCCAGCGTCATGGAGGCAGGTAAAGTTTGTAACTTGTGAGAGAGTTCTTTCATATTGTTCTTCGCGTCCCTTCGCGCCCTTCGCGGATCAGCTTCCCAGATACACGGCCGTGCGCCACACCGCCACCACACTTTTTGCGTCTTGCAAACGGCCGTCTTGGGCCATCGTCACCAGTTCTGCCAGCAGCATGGGGGTCACTTCAATGGTTTCGTCCACGTCGCCGGGCAGGGGGTCGGGGGTCAGCTCTTGGGCCAGGAAGATGTGCATCACCTCGTCCGTCAGGCCGGGGGCGGGCCAGATTTCACCCAACGAGATGAACTGTCCGGCGCGAAAGCCTGTTTCCTCGCGCAGTTCCCGTTGGGCGCAATCCAGCCAGGCTTCGTCCCAGTGGCGCGTGCCCGCGGGCAGTTCCAGGATGGTCTGGCCCAGCGTCTGCCGGTATTGGCGCAGCATGAGGATTTCCGGGCCATTGGGCGACGGCCGTAGCGGCACCAGCACCACCGAACCGGGATGGACAATGATGCCGCGGGTGACGGCCGTGCCATCCGGCAGCCGCCGCGTATCCTCCCGCACATACCAGGAGTCGCCTTGCCAGACAATGTGAGAAGAAGGAGGGAGCATGAAAATAATTGAGTAATTGGGTAATTACCCAATTACCCAATTACCTCTTTAACAATCAGGCGGGATGCGAATTTGTTGGCCCACAAAAATGGTGTAGGGGTAGGGGATGCCATTGTAGGCTGATAGTTGGTCTACGGTGCAGCCATAGTTCAGACCAATGCGGAACAGGTTATCACCAGCCTTGACGGTGTATACCTGTTCTGTGCCGGTGGGGGGTGGCGGCGCTACGGAACCAGGCGCGGGAATGACAAGTTGTGTACCCACTACCAGATTGTTGGGATCGGTGATGCCGTTGGCAGCCATGATCTGGTCCATCGGTACGCCATAACGCTGGCTGATGCCGAACAGCGTATCACCAGGGGCTACCACATGGATAGTTTGGCCGTCGCTGGTGGTGGGTGGTTGAGGCGCTGGTGTGGCTTCTTCAGTCACCGGCGGGATTCCCCCTTCGGGTGTTGGCTCTGTGGGTTGTAGAGGATCAACGGTTGGCGGCGGAGCCGTAGGCAAGACTACGGGAATTTCCAGAGTAGGCGCGGGGGTGATGGTGGGGGGTAGTTCTTCGGTGGGCACCGGCTTCACACAGCCCACCACAAACAGGGCAATTACCAGAAGTCCCACCCAGGCCGGCAGCCGGGAAGTGGTGAAATGATTCATTGGGTTCTCCTCATCAAGTTGTTATGTCAAACCTGAGTAAACATAACGCAGTCTACCATAGGCGACTATGAGCGTCAACTATGAGCGTCAAGAGAGGGTCAAGAGGCAGGCTATTCACCGGCTCTGCTCCTTTGGCTATAATCCCGCCGCTATGTTGATCCGCGAAGAACGCGAAGGAACGCAAAGGGAAGGAGGTAAGGGCGAGGCAGCCGACAAGGACTTGCCGGGTGACAATGCTGCTGATGCTCCCGCTGCCTTGCCCCTACGGGTGGGCATCAATGCCCATTTATTGTCTGGGGAGGCCGGGTATCGCCGGGCGGGTATTCACCAGTATGTTGCCCAGGTATTGCGCCATTTGCCGGCGGATGATGGCCTGGAGTATGTGGTATTTACCCGGCATGAGGCGGATTTTTTGCAGCGGGAGGGGGTGACGGCCGTGTCCACCACCTGGCCCACCGAAAAACGGGCCGCGCGCATCATCTGGGAACAGACGGCCTGGCCCTGGCAGGCGTGGCGGCGTGGTCTCCACTTACTGCACAGCACGGCCTTTGTGGCCCCCTTGTTTTCCCCCTGCCCGGCGGTGATCACGGTATATGATTTGAGCTTTCTCCATTTTCCGGATCGCTTTCCGGCGGGCCAACGCTGGTATCTCACCAGCCAGACCCGCCGCTCCTGCCGCCGCGCCCGCCGGGTGATCACCATTTCGGAATCAGGACGGCAGGATGTCCATCGGTTTTTTGGCGTGCCCCTGTCGCGGATTGATGTGGTGGTGCCGGGTGTGGATGAGGTGTACCGGCCCTATCCGGCAGAAGTGGTAAATCAGTTTCGGGCAGAGAAGGGGTACGGCCGTTACCTGCTTCACGTGGGCACCTTGCAGCCACGCAAAAATATCCCCACGCTGCTGGAAGCCTTCGCCCGGCTGAACGAACCGGACCTGAACCTGGTTCTGATTGGGGGCAAGGGATGGCTGTATGATGAGATTTTTGCCAGAGTGCAGGCATTGGGACTGACGGAACGAGTGCATTTTACCGGCTATGTGCCGGATGAAGAACTCCCCCTGTGGTACAACGCCGCCGAACTGCTCGTTTTGCCCTCGGTGTATGAGGGGTTTGGCCTACCGGCGCTGGAGGCGATGGCCTGCGGCACGCCGGTGGTAGCGGCGAATAGTTCTTCACTGCCGGAAGCAGTGGGGAATGCCGGGCTGCTTTTTGCACCCACAGATGTGGCTGAATTGGCTGAGCGGCTGACGGCCGTGTGTCACAATCCCCAATTATCCGCTAAAATGCGCGCGTTGGGGCTGGCCCATGCCGCCCAATTTTCTTGGGAACGCGCCGGACGGGAAACAGCCGCCGTCTATCAGGCGGCTATGGCTGCCGGCGCAGTGGAAGAAGGATGAGTAAAAGGAAGATACGATTTATCACCATTGTTGGTGATCTATTCCTCATGAATGTGGGGTTTGCCCTGGCATACCTCATTCGCTACCAGTGGCAGTGGCTTCGCTCGATTGCTTTTTATGAACCCTACACCGATTACCTGGGGCAGCAGGCGGCGCTGATTCTGCTGCTGGTTTTTACCTATTCGCAAATGGGCGTCTGGCAGCGGCGGCGGGGTGAAGCCTGGCTGGATGAGGCCACGCGGGTGCTGTATGCCACCGCCGCCGGGATTGGGCTGATGGTAGTCCTCACTTTTTTTGTGCAGCCCACGCCCTTTTCCCGGCTGCTGTTTTTTTGGGCATTTGTGATGATTGTGGCCTTGATCAGCCTGGCGCGACTGCTGCGCCGCTGGCTGCTTTCGCTGCTGTACCAGCGGGGTAAACTGGCCGACCGGGTGTTGGTTTTGGGGTCAGGAGAAGTGGGGCGCAGTGTAATACGCACCCTGTTGGCCCGGCCTGACCTGGGCTTTCAGGTAATTGGCTATTTGCACGACGGCCGTAGCGAAAACAACATCGGTCTGGGGCGCATCCCTAACCTGGGCGCTTTTGACGACCTGGAACAGGTGCTGCAAAGTGAACCGCAAGTGCATAACGTTTTTATTGCCCTGCCCGGTGAGCAGCACCAGGATATTGCCCGGCTCCTGGTAGCGTGCCAGACGCACAACGTCCGCGCACAGGTGGTGCCAGACCTGCTGCAATTGAGCATGAACCGGGTAGAAATGATCAATATGGCCGGTATTCCCACCCTCCGTGTGCGGGAAGCCGGCATCAGTCGGGGGCAGCAAATTGCCAAACGGCTGATGGATTTGAGCATTATTTTGCTGTTGTCTGTGCCCACGCTGATTGTCACGGCCGTGATCGCCCTGGCTATCAAGATTGACTCTCCCGGCCCGGTGCTTTATGTCGGCATACGCATTGGTAAGGACGGACGGCCGTTTCCCATGCTCAAGTTCCGCTCTATGGTAGTGGATGCCGAAGAGCAAAAGGTGGCGCTGCTGGCCTTCAACCAGGCTGACGGCCCCCTTTTCAAAATGAAAGATGACCCACGCCTGACGCGGGTGGGCAAATTTATCCGCCGCACCAGCCTGGACGAACTGCCCCAGCTTTACAACGTGCTGCGCGGGCAAATGAGTCTGGTTGGCCCGCGCCCCCCCCTGCCGGAAGAAGTGGCTCAATACAAAGGCTGGCACAAACAGCGGTTGTCCGTCATCGGCGGCATGACCGGGCTGTGGCAGGTGAGCGGGCGCTCCGACCTGACCTTTGATGAGTTGTGCCTGCTGGATATTTATTACATTGAAAACTGGTCGTTGGGGCTAGACTTTCATATATTGCTGCAAACAATCCCCCATGCCTTGTTTGGCAAGGGGGCGTATTGAGACGTAATCGGTAATCCGTAATCCGACCACCGATTACGGATTACCTGCTGCTTCCACCAGGGTGGCGACCAGTTCACGGCAAAAGGCGGGGATGTCGGCGACGACGCGGCCCCAAACCAGGTTGCCATCGCGGAAGGCAGCTTCGTCTACCCAGGTGGCGCCGGCATTGACCAGATCGTCCTTGATGCCCAACGAGCCGGTGGCGGGACGGCCGTTCACAATGCCCGCCGAAATGGCCACCAATCCCCCATGGCAAATGACGCCAATGACCTTGCCGGCCGCGTTCATGTCGTGGATGAGTTGGGTCACGGCCGTGTACCGGCGCAATTTATCCGGCGCCCAACCACCCGGAATCACTACCGCAAACAACTCCCGGCTATCCAGCGCCTCAATGCGCGCCGTCGGCGTTATTTCCAGGCCATTTTTGCCCCGTACCGGTTTCATATCCAGTCCGGCGGCAATCACCTCGGCCCCTTCCTCCTCTAGCCGCATCAACGGCACATAAAACTCCAAATCCTCCACCCCTTCCGCTAAAAGAATGGCAATTTTTCTACCGCTTAAACGCATCAGCCTACCCCTTTTGGTGGCAGGTGGCAGGTTACTTGCTACCCGCCACTTGCCGCCCGCCACTTGCCGCCTGCTACTCTTCCTCAAAACCCTGCGGTTGGTCAATGCTGATCACTTCGCCGTGAAAGTTGATGGTCACCCGGAAGCCCATCATGCCCAGCATTTCCCGCGCCTGCTGCGGAATGCCCTGGGCGATAATGTCGTCCATGTTGATGTTACGCAGGGAAGCATCTATAGCCGCTTTGGTCATCAGGTCATCTTTACCCATGAACTTCATGGCCTGTTCCACCGCCATATCCTGGTTTTCATGGAGTTGTTGTAGGAAAAAATCTAGTATTTGCCGGTCAACGTCTTCGGCGCTGACGTGGCGCATAAAACCGGCGTCGTCAATGACGTAGTTGGCTTCGCTGCCGACAACGGCCGTGTCTACCAACCGTCCTTTCTCGTCATAAACCAATCCTTCAAATAATGCTCGTGTGGTCATAATTTTCTTCCATAAACTATAGCTGTTGGATAAACTGGTGAAAATACGCATAATCTGTTATTGAACGCTCGCCAACTTATCCCGTTCTCAGGAATTATACTTGATTGGGTGGCAAAACCGGGTATTTTGTGAGCAAAATTGGAGAGGCTCTCACGGTTGGTTATAATCTCGCCCGGATATTTTGGTAGGGACGAGGCTGCCTCGCCCTTACGGGAAGAGAAGGATCAGGTAACACACATTGTTCAGACCATTAGACTGGCTCTTAGGCCTGTTTTCATTAGATGTCGGGATTGACCTGGGTACGGCCAATACGCTGGTGTACATTCGTGACAAAGGGATTGTCATCAATGAACCATCGTGGGTAGCCATTAACCGCCGGTCACGCGCCCCCCTGGCGATTGGCGCGGAGGCGCGAGAAATGGTGGGACGTACCCCGGCGGATATTATAGCCATACGGCCGTTGCGCGATGGCGTGATCTCCGAATTTGAGATCACCGAAGCCATGCTCAAATACTTCATCACCAAGTCACACGAGCAAATGATTGTGCCTTTTCCCCGCCCGCGCGTGGTGGTGGGCATCCCCAGCGGCGTCACCGAAGTGGAAAAACGGGCCGTCTATGACGCGGCCATATCGGCCGGCGCCAGAGAAGCGCACCTTATTGAAGAACCAACCGCCGCCGCCATTGGCGCCGGCCTGCCGGTGAACGAACCCCGCGGCAGCATGATTGTGGACATTGGCGGCGGCACCACCGAAGTGGCTATCTTTGCCATGGGGGGTATCGTCGTCAGCCGCTCCATTCGCGTGGCCGGCGACGAGATGGACGAAGACATTGTGCAGTATGCCCGCAACAAGTACAACCTGTTGATTGGCGAGCGTATGGCTGAGCGGGCCAAAATTGGCATTGGTTCCGCATTCCCACTGCCCGAAGAGCGCACTATGACACTGCGTGGCCGCAACCTGATTAACGGCCTGCCCCAGTCGGTGGAAATCAGCAGCATTGAACTACGCGAAGCCATGGCCCCTTCTGTTAACATTATTGTGGACACAGTCCGCGATGCCCTGGATGAGACGCCGCCTGAACTGGTGGCCGACCTGATGGAAGTGGGCATCTGCCTGGCCGGCGGCGGCGCCCAAATTCGCGGCCTGGCGGAACGGCTGGAAGATGTGGTCAAGATGCGGGTATGGGTTGCCGAAGACCCGATGACCTGTGTGGCGCGGGGTGCAGGACGGGTGCTAGAAAACATCGAACTTTGGGAACGCTCGCTGGCCGGGCTGCATCGCGGCAGCACACACCACTAGAAATTAGGAATTATGAATTATGAATTATGAAACACCCTTCATAATTCATAATTCATAATTCATAATTGATTATGAGTGATGCACAAAAGCGGATACGTTGGGTTACGTTTGCCGTTTTGGCGGGGGTGGCGCTGCTGCTGACCTATCTGGACAGTACGGGGAATTTGGGTGGGGCATTGGCGGTGGTGCGGAATCCCTTCACGGCCGTACTCTCTTTCACCTCTACCCGCTCCGAATCGGCAGCCGGACTGTTGGAAGGCCCGCGCGATCTGCAAACGGCCCGCGCCGAAATTGCCGACTTGCAGGCTCGCGTGGCCGAACTGGAACGAGAAAATGTGGAACTGCGCGAAATTGAGGGAGAATGGCGCATTTTGCAAGATTTGTTCAACCGCGCCCGCCAATCACCAGAATTTACGCGGCAAATCGCTTCGGTCATTGGGCGCGATACCAGCCCGTCTATCCGCAGCATTATCATAGACAAAGGCACCACCGATGGCATTCGTGTGGGCATGCCGGTGGAAAGTTCACGCGGGCTGGTGGGCATTATCTATCGGGCTGCGCCCAACTTCTCCCAGGTGGCGCTCATTACCGATAACGCCAGCGCCATTCCGGCCCGGCTGGGTAATTCGCGGGCTACCGGCATCCTTAGCGGCGGCGGCTTGGGCGGCCCGCTGACGATGGATTGGGTGGATTTGAAGTACAACCTGGAAATTGGCGAGGTGGTGCTGACTTCTGGGCTGGGCGGCAGTTTTCCGCAGGATATTGTGGTTGGGCGGGTGATCGAGGTCAATCGCAGCGAAGCCAACCTGTTCCAACAGGCAGTGGTGCAGCCGGCAACGGATTTTGAGAATCTGGAGATTGTCTTTGTGATCACGAATTTTCAGCCGGTCAATACGGCTATTTTTGATAATCCGTAAGAATTGAGGATGAAAAGTTCGATTTACATAGCAATTCCGGTGATGTTGGCGCTGAGTGTGCTGCAAACGGCCGTGCTGCCCTACTTCTCTTTTCTACACCTGTCGCCACAGTTGCCCTTGCTGGTGGCCCTGGCCTGGGGGCTGCTGCGCGGCCTGGATGAAGGTATGCTTTGGGCGTTTGTGGGCGGCCTGTGCATGGATTTGTTTTCCATCAGCCCCATCGGCCTGACAGCGTTGGGATATATGGCGGCGGTTACGGCCGTGTTGTGGCTGCAACAAGCCTTTCCCCCCAGTCACATCATCATGCCCATTCTGCTGGCCGCCCTGGCCACCGCCATCTACCTGATTATCAATCTGCTATTCTTACGCTTATTTGGTTTCCTTTCCAACTTACAGGTCATTACCACCCTGTGGCCGCTCATTCTGCTAAATGCCATCACCATGCTGCCCATTTATTGGCTACTCTACGGCCTGAACCGTCTTTTCCGGCCCCGCAGGTTGGAGTTTTAACCCGTAAACCGTAATCCGTAACCCGACTTCGGATTAGGGATTACCGATTACGAATTACGAATTACGGAGTCACTATGTCACGCATCGGCTGGGATCGTCCCGAAGATCGAGAAACATCAACAGAAGACATTGGTCTGCGCGGCCGTTTATATTTCCTGCGCATCCTCATCGTCATCATTTTTGGACTGCTCCTTTACCGCGTCTACTACATTCAGCAAACACGCGGCGGTGAACTCACCACGCTGGCCCAGGAAAACCAGTTTGCCACCTTACGCACCAAAGCCCCTCGTGGCGTTATATTTGATCGCCACGGCCAACCCCTGGCCGTGAACCTGCCCAGTTTCAATATCACCATTACTCCGGCTTTTTTGCCAGACACCGCCGCTGAACGCCAGGCCGTTTACGAACGCCTCTCACTGCTCACCGGCGTACCTGTTACCAACACCGTCCAACAGCAGCAGTTGATTGCTGAGGCCGACCCCGCATTGGTAGAAACCTACACCCGTCTCGCCGGCGTCTTTGGCACATCGGCCCAGGAAACATTAGACAATGCCGGCGTGGTCAAACAACTGCCCAGTAGTATTCAAGGCATTGTCATCGAAAATAGTTTTGCCCAATATATTCCCGCCGTCATCACCGCCAATGTGCCTATCACGATGGCTTATCGAGTGGAGCAGGAGAGCATTTTTCTGCCCGGCGTGCGCGTCATTCCCCAACCGCTGCGTTACTATCCTTCCGGCGAATTCACGGCGCATATTTTGGGATATATGGGGCCAATTCCCAATGAAAACTGGATCAATGTATTGGGCTATCAACGAGATGACCGGGTTGGTTGGGCCGGGTTGGAATCTTCAATGGAATTGGAATTGGCCGGGCAAAAAGGGGTGCGTACCATTGAGGTGGACTGGACAGGCCGCGAAGTGCGCCAGATTGGGTTGGCGCAGGAACCACAAGCCGGGCTAAATATGCACCTGACACTCGACCTGGATTTACAAATTTTGACGGCCGAGATTATGCGGCAAGTCATGGAGACACGTGAATCTGTGCTTTCCCGTGATCCCATTACCGGGGAGGAGTCGTTTATAGAAGTGCGGCAGGCGGCGGCCGTCGCCATGAATCCCAAAACAGGCGAAATTCTGGCATTGGTCAGCTTCCCCACCTTTGACAACAACCGCTTCCAAACATCCGTACCCGTGGAGTATTATCTGGGCCTGGCCCGTAACGAATACACGCCGTTGGTTAACCACGCCATCAGCAGTGAATATCCGCCTGGTTCCACATTTAAGATTGTGCCGGCGGCCGGCGCTTTACAAGAAGGGTTGATCTCACCCAATCGCTTGCTGCGCGCCCCTGGCCAGATCACCATCCCCAACCGGTATGCACCCAATGACCCTGGCCGCGCCCAGACCTTTGTCTGCTGGGTACTCAACACCCCCAAAGGGGAACACGGTTACATGAATGTCACCACCGGCCTGGCTAATTCCTGTGACATCTACTTCTACAAGATCAGCGGCGGTTTTAACCAGGACGGCGAATTTGTGGAAGGATTGGGCGTGGAAGGCATTGCCAAATATGGCGCGCAGTTTGGTTTTGGCCGGGTGCAGGGGCTGGAACTGCCGTTGGAAGCGGACGGGAACCTGCCGCCAGACCGGGGCTGGAAAGCGCGCTTCTACGGTGAACCCTGGTCTACCGGGGATGATTACAACCTGGGCATTGGCCAGGGTTTTATGACCTCATCACCGATGCAGGTGGCGCAAATGGCGGCGGTGATTGCTAACGGCGGCTTTTTGTATAAACCAACCATTATTCACCATATGACGGATGAAGAGGGGAATGTGGTGATTGTGAATGCTGACAGTCAGATTGTGGCCCGCGCCCATCCAGGGCTAAATGGCGAGACGATTCTTACCGACGCCGACGGAAACCCCTTAAATGATCCGTCTATTAACATTCGCTTTGATGCCAATGGACAGCCCATTTACCAGCCGGTGGTCTTAAACGCCCTGGACGTTGACCGGGAATACATTCAGATTATTGCCAACGCCATGAAACTGGTGAACACCTTTGTCAGCACGGAAGAGTATTACACTGGCGCCACCTATACGGAATGGCTGGATAATGTGGGCATTCCCACAGCCGGTAAGACGGGTACGGCCGAGTTCTGCGACAACATTGCTATTGAAAAGGGGTGGTGCAGCTATGACGACATTATCCAGCGGCGGGTGCTGCCCACCCATTCCTGGTATGTGGGTTACGCGCCGGCCGATGACCCCGAAATTGTGGTCGCTGTCTTTTTGTATCATGGCGGTGAGGGATCACAATGGGCGGCGCCGGCTGCCTGTAACATCATGGCCGCCTACCTGAAAGTCGGCCAATATGCGCCACAGCCAGAGTTGGCAGAAGGGGAAACAGCGCCGCCGGTACAACGAACCTGCCCCTCGCTCTCGTTTAACCCCGTTATCCCCCCCGGTTTTTTGGAACGGGCCAAGGCAGAAGGAACCATACTGCCGCAAAATGAGCAATCTATTTTTGACCAACTGATGCCGTAATCCGTAATCCGATAGCGGATTACGGGTTACAATCATTTATTTACCTTTCCAGTTCGGAGGGCGTTTCGTCAGAAAGCTCTGTGCGCCTTCCATAAAATCTTCGGTGTGGAAAAGCTGGCTTTGTGCCCATCCTTCTAATTGCAACCCCCGATCAATATCGCTGAAGCCATCAATCACTCGTTTGGCCATGCCCACGGCCAGCGGCGCGCCCTGGCAGATTTCCGCCGCTAATTCTTCCGCTCTGGCGGTGAGTGCGTCTGGGGGGACGACATCGTTGACAATGCCCCATTGTGCAGCCATTTCGGCACTAAACTGACGGCCGGTGAAGATAAGTTCTTTAGCGCGGGCGGGACCGACCAGCCGTACCAGGCGGGTCGTGCCGCCCACATCGGGTATCATGCCCAGGCGGGTTTCGGGCAGCCCTAGCATGGTGCCGGTGGCCGCCAGACGAATGTCACAGGCCAGCGCCAGTTCCATGGCTAAACCCAGACAGTACCCGTGTAAGAGGGCGATGGTGGGCAATTCCAGCCGTTCCAGGCGCGTCAGCACCCGCTGGAAGTCATCGGTGATGGCGCGCATCCGGGTTTGCCAGTGGGGGCCGTAGCGGTCGGCCATGCCCAACAGGGCGCTGACGTCAATGCCGGCCGAAAATGCCTTGCCCTCGCCACGAATGAAGACGGCGCGCAGGCCAGGGGTGCGGTTGGCTTGCTGCACGGCCGTGTCAAACTGCGTAAATAGCTCCACATTGATGGCATTTCGTTTGTCTGGCCGGTTGAGGATAATTTCAAAAATGGCATCATGCTGCCGGGTGATGACGAGATCGTCCATGGAATGCCTCCGCTTATGGGTAATTGGGTAACTGGGTAATGGAGTAATTGCGTCAATAACCCAGTTACCCAATTACATTTATGACAATAGGAGGCGGTATTTTAACCCGCTGCCGGTGTTAAAGACCAGGACGCGCTCATCGGGATGAAGCCATTGTTGCGCCACCAGCTCTTGCAGGGCGGCAATGGTGGCGGCGGCTTCAAAGGAGACGAAGATACCTTCGCTGCGGGCCAGGAGTTGTTGCGCTTCAAAGATACGGCCGTCGCTCACCGCTACGGCCGTGCCCTCACTTTCTCGTAATGCCTGCAACATCAAACGCCCACCAATGGTCACGGGCACACGCAGGCCGCCGGCCAATGTGGCCGCATTTTCCCAGGGTTGGGTCGCTTCCCAGCCTTCATAGAAAGCCTTGACCACCGGGGCGCAGCCATCAGCCTGGACGGTAACCATGCGTGGCCGCTGGCGGCCAATCCAGCCCAACTCCTCCATTTCGGCAAACGCTTTCCACATGCCAATCAACCCGGTGCCGCCGCCGGTAGGGTAAATAATCACATCCGGCAGTTCCCAGTTGAACGCGGCGGCCAGTTCATACCCCATGATTTTTTTGCCTTCGACGCGGTACGGTTCTTTAAGGGTGGACACATCGAACCAGCCGCCCACAATAGCGTCGGCAGCCGCCTCCCGGCCGGCGTCGTTAATCAGCCCGTTGATCAGGCGCAGGTCAGCGCCGGTCATCTGCACTTCGTTGATGTTGATCAACGGGGCGTCTTGGGGCATGTAAACGTGGGCGCGCAGCCCGGCGCGGGCGGCATAGGCGGCCAACGCGCCGCCGGCGTTACCGGCGGTGGGAATGACAAATTCGGTAACACCCAATTCGCGGGCACGGCTGACAGCGGCAGCCAACCCCAACGCCTTAAAACTGCCGGTAGGGTTTTGCCCTTCATCCTTCAAATAAAGCTGGTTGAGGCCAAGCCGACGACCTAATTGGTCTAGTTTGAGGACGGGCTTGCCACCTTCACCAAAGGTGGTGATGTAGTGCGGATCACGCACGGGCAGAAGTTCCCGGAAGCGCCACATGTCACACGGCCGTGACATGACCCGATCCCGGTCTAATTCTGCCGCTGCCTTAGCCAGGTCATACCGGGCCAGCAGCGGCTGCCCGGCGTCGCTGAGGCGAATGACCTGGTCGGCGTCATAACACTGCCCGGTCAGGGAACATTCCAGGTGGGAGAGGTAGCTCATGGGGAATTAGGAATTATGAATTAGGAATTATGAAGCCGGAGGCTCCCTTTCATAATTCCTAATTCATAATTTTAGAGGTAGACAACGGGTACGGCCGTGGCCGGTTGAGCCGTTTGGGTTGGCTCGCCCAGGTGTTGGCGCAGGATGGCGCGAATCTGGCGAATGTCGGCCGGTTTGCGCAGGAAGTCGTTGCAGCCAGCAGCCAGCGCTGCCTGTTCGGCCTCGTCATTGCCAAAGGCCGTGAGGGCGATGATGGGCGTATGGGCAAAGGCGGGGTGCTGCCGTAGTTGGCGGGTAAGGTCAAAGCCGGTAAGACCACCCGGCAGGTGCAAATCCATAAAGATGAGGTCGGGTTGGTGGGTAACGGCCGTGTGCCAGCCCGTTTCGGCATCCGCCGCTGCTAAAAATTCCAGCCCTTCGGCCTGCACAATCCGCTGCACCAATAACCTGTTGTTTGGATGATCTTCCACATACAAGACCCGTTTGACCATGATGATCCTCTCTTTTCCAAATGTTCAGCTTTTCTAAAAAGCTGAACCTTTTTTAGCAATAGTGGGCAGATTATCACAAACACAAAGTCGCCTCAAGGCTATATTAGCTATACCTTTTATAGAAAATTTTGATAGTATAGTGGGCAACCCTATAGGGATTTGGGGCTATACAATCTTTATTTCTGGCATTCTGGGCTATACTAAAGTGTATCACCATGGAACTAGGGCAGATCGAAGCATTTTTAGCAGTGGTGCGGGAAGGCAGTTTTACGGGGGCTGCTTCCCGACTTAACCTGACACAACCGTCGCTCAGCGCCCGGATTCAGCAATTAGAGCAAAGTTTGGGCGGGGAGTTGTTTTTTCGGGACCGGCGCCCGGTGCAACTGACGCTGATGGGGCGCACGTTTGTGGACTATGCGGAGCGGGCGTTGGGGATTCTGGATGCGGGTTACACGGCCGTGCGCGCCGCCCAGATTGGCACAGTAGGCAAAGTGACGGTGTGCTGCCCCTTCTCCCTGGCAACCTATTTGTTGCCGGAGGTAGTGAATCGCTTTGGGCAGGCCCATCCCCAGGCGGAGCTGTATGTGGAGGCCGGTCATTCCGATTTTGCCGTCAATCAGTTGCTCGATGGCGTGGTCAATCTGGCCATGGCCGCCGCCTTTCCCCGTTATGCCAGCCAAACACAAACGCTGCTGCGGCTGCACGATGAAATGGTGGCGGCGGTATCACCGGAACACGAGCTGGCGGGAGCAACGGCCGTGCCCATCGCCCAACTGTGGCAGTACCAACTGATCATCATCCATTGGGGCGCGGCGTTTGACGCCTATCTGGAAAGTTTGCGCCAGATTAGCGTGGCGACCGGGCCAACTGTACGGGTGCCGTTAGCAGCGGCCATCCCCATGGCACAGTTGCCGAACAGCGTCACCTTTTTACCGCGCCGGCTAACGGCCGTGTCCCATCTGGTAGAACTCAACGTGCCCGACTTTCAGTTTGATTGGGACGCCATTGTCATTACCCGCCGCGAACGGCAGTTGACCGAACTGGAACAATCCTTTGTGGACATTGTGACGGCCGTATGGCATAGCACACGGCCACGCTAAACTGGCAAGTGGTGGCTGGTTGCTCGTACCAGCCATCAAACCTATTAAAGGAGAATTTTAGGATGCGGATGCGGCGAATTGAACCAGGGCCAGGCCAGGAATCGGTATGGGATTACCCCCGCCCGCCACGCCTGGAAGATTGCGCAAAACACATTCAAGTAAAGTTTGGCGGCGTCATCATTGCCGATACCCGCCGGGCGATACGGGTGCTGGAAACCAGCCACCCCCCCGTCTATTACATTCCGCCTGAGGATGTACAGATGGATTACCTGATCCCCCGCTTCAATCGTTCATTTTGTGAGTGGAAAGGGGAGGCGCATTATTATGGCGTAATGGTCGGCGACCGGGTGGTGGACATTGCCGCCTGGTATTACCCCGCCCCCACACCGGCGTTTGCGCCCATTCGCATGTATATTGCCTTTTATGCCCAATATATGGATTCTTGCACGGTAGATGGTGAAGAAGTGACGCCGCAACCAGGTGGCTTTTATGGCGGCTGGATCACCAGCGATGTGGTTGGCCCGTTCAAAGGGGATGCGGGGTCGGAGTTGTGGTAACTGAGTAAGTGGCGCCAGGCGCCAATCGCCACAACTCAAGGCTGGTTGAGTGGTAATCGCACGGTAAAGGTGCTGCCCTTATCCACTTCACTGTCTACAGAAATGAAACCCAGATGCGCTTCTACCAGGTTTTTGACAATAGCCAGACCTAAGCCGGTGCCAATGGCCAGGTTTTGGTGCCCCTTGACACGGCTGTAGCGGTCAAAAATATACGGCAGTTCATCTTCGGGGATGCCGTAGCCGGAATCTGCAATCTCAACCAGGGCGTAACGGCCGTTTGCGCTCACCGCCACCTCCACTTCCCCCGCCTTTGGGGTATATTTGATGGCATTGGAGATGAGGTTGGTCAGAACGCGCTCGATCTTCTTTTCATCGGCCGTAATCAAAATAGGTGTGGGCACAGGATCAAATTTCAGACTGATTTGTTTTTCTAAAGCCTGCGCCTGCACCGTTTCCGCCGTACTCTTCGCCAACAGGGCCAGATCAAACTCCGACAGGTCTAGTTCCAGCCCGGCGCCAGAAGTCATCTTTTCCAGATCGAGGATATTGTTCACAATCTCCAGCAGCGTTTCCTGGCTGCGCAGCACCACATTGGCAATCTGCACCTGCTGTTCACGGGACAATTCCCTATCTCGCAAGATACTGCCATACCCTTTAATGCTGGTGAGCGGCGTGCGCATATCGTGGGTTAATACAGCCAGGAATTGATCTTTTTCTTTGTTGAGCCGTTCCAGTTCATCATTGGCTTCGGCCAATGCCTGGGTGCGCAAAGCCACCAGGTCTTCTAAGTTGTCCATCTGCTTCTTGGCATTGTTGACGGTTACGCGGAAGGAATAGGCGGAGAGAATAATGGGCAAGACAAAAATGGCTAAACCGAGCAGGCCAAAGAGGGACACGGCCGTGTACACCAACCCCCCACCCACTGTCATCACCGTCACATTCATCGGCACGGCCCAACGATTATCGTGCCACATTTCCAGCGGCTTGATGCCATGCGCCAGAAAGATAATCATCGCCAGCAGCCAAAAATTGACCTGGTCGCCTACAACCGCCCCTACGAGCCAGGGCACGGTACGGGCCAAAATCGTGTCACCGCCCAACAAACTGTTGGCCACATAAAAAGCAACGCCGGCCAGGCAGATGGAAATGGCCTGCATACCGGCATTAACCCCCAGCCGCTCCAGTTCAGCCTTCCATACGCGCTGGCCTGAACGCAAATTCACCACCCACAGCCCAATTTCGGCAATAGCCGCCACCGCGCCGCCGGTGATGGGGTCATATAAACCGACCACTGCATAGCTCATAGCCCCGCTCACAGAAACGCCGAAACGGCCGCCCACCATATAGGTCATCGTACTCTGGGCCGCAATGGCAATCAGCAGCAGCAGCAGCAGTGTAATCTTGTCATCCGCATTCAGGAATAACCAGGCGCCCCAAATAACAATTGTTACCCCGACCAGAGTCAAAAAACCTGAATAGATGTTGCGTAGCTTAAGCATAAATAATTGTGAACACGCAAGTTTTCCACAGCAAAATTGCTGCCATACCCAACTTTAAAACAAAAACCCCATGATGCCCATAGGAGATCATGGGGAATAAATTGTTTGTGGGGCTGGTGGCCAGGGGCTGGTACCAGCCCTAGCCACCAACTACTCGCAACGTCAATTGTTGTAATCAGCCAGACCTGTCCAGGAATAGCCGCCTGTCCAGGAGTAACCACCTGTCCACGAATAACCGCCCGTCCAGGAATAACCCCCTGTCCAGGAGTAACCGCCCGTCCAGGAGTAGCCGCTTTGCCACACATCGCCATCTTGCCATTCTTGCCAGTCGGTGCTGCCCGTCCAGGAATAGCCACCTGTCCAGGAGTAACCACCCGTCCACGAATAACCGCCTGTCCACGAATAGCCACCCGTCCAGGAATAACCGGCGGCGTCAGACATAGGCTGCCCATCTTCACCGACGATGACAAAAACACCATCCTGGAAAGTGGCCGGGCCAACGTATAGTTGGCCGGGAATCATATTGGCATTAGCCTCACCGGCGGGAGGATTAAGCACGGCCGTGGCCGCATCCACACGCCCCGCCCCTTGCTGGAAAATGCTCCAGGCCAGGCTGCCATCCGCATAAGACGCCGGCCGGGCCGCCGCCATCAGGGCATATTTCGCCTGATTGGGCGTCATCGCCGGGTTGGCCTGTAACATGAGCGCCACCACGCCGGAGGTCACGGCCGTAGCCGACGACGTGCCCGCAATCTGGTAATACTCACCCCGGATGCGCGCCTCCCGGTGGCTGTGCGCCCAGGTCGTACCGGCTTTGGTCATGGCCACCATATGCGCGCCAGGAGCAACCACGTCTGGTTTCACAAAACCTGTCTCGGTGGGGCCGGCGCCGCTAAACGGCGTGATGTAGTCGTCGCCTTCATTGGCCGGCGTGAAGTTGTCGGTATACGCGCCAACTGTAATGACAAACGGATCATTACCGGGCACGGCAATACTCATAGCGCCCGGCCCATCATTCCCGGCTGCCGCCACAACCACAACCCCGGCAGCCCAAAGCGCCTCAACCGCCTGGTTAATGGGATCAGCCCAATAGGGGCTGTCAATCCCACCGACCAGTGAGAGGTTGACAACTCGAATGTTGTAAACATCCTTGTTTTGCAGAATCCAATTCAGCCCTTCCAGGATATCCGAATAAGCACCTTTTCCCTCTTCATCCAGGACGCGCACATCAACCAAATTGACGGCAGGGGCCACACCAATCGTGCCATTCGAGTCGGTGTGATCATTCCCGATCAGGCTGGCCATCATGGTGCCGTGGCCATGGGGGTCTGGTTTGTGCGAACCATTATCCAGGGCGTCATAACGGGCAATAATACGTTGGCGATTCCAATTCATCGGGGCGATCCCGGTATCTACCACCGCCACGCCAATACCCTGGCCGCGATACCCGGCCGCCCACACCGCAGCCGCGCCGATCACTTCTGGGGCATCCATTTCGGGAGCATTACCGGCCACTTTCACCTGCCCATCTTCATAAATAGCCACCACCTGATCCTCACCGGCTAAGGCCGCTGCCTGGTGGGACGGCAGCTTTACCGACACGGCGTTGATAATGGGCAATTCTGCCTGAATCTGCCCGCCATATTTTTGCGCCAGTTCTCCAGCAACCTGACTGTTGGCGGCCTGCACTACGATTGATTGGGTCGTGGGTGAATGTGAGGGGATGGCGCTGAAAACGGCCGTTAACAAAACAAAAAATAAACTGATGGTTAAAATGCGCTTCATGATACTTCTCTCCTGCATTGAATTGCTGCTTACGATTTGAAGCCGTTGTGATGTTGTTTGAGGTAACTGGTATGTGGATCAATCTCCCAGCCCCACTTACATTATCCAGGACGTCCACCTGCACCTCAATAGGAAAAGGGGTGAATGACCTTTTTCCCATTGTTGTTTATGAAATTTTTATTGTTGCCTGTAAGACAGGCTTTAAGGATAATAGGTTACATATTTCGAGGTAATGTAACTTCATTTGTAGTGCAGCAATTGAATAGGACTGACCAGGGTGAATTGCCACATCATGTTTATGTGGTGTGTGTTGTTCTTGTGTTGTGATGGTGTTCTTGCGGGCCTGTCGCAACGCAGTTTTATTGTTGTTGGGTTAACCGGATATTCTGAAGGAGTGTGCAGCATGAAAAACGGTTATTCTTGGACAGGTTAGTTTAGGGTTGATCACAATCCGGTAAGGGTCACGGCCGTATACGGCCGTGACCCTTATTCTCACATACATTGGGCAAACATAAAAAGGGGAGAAAACCAAATGAGCAGCGCCCTTTCCTCATCAGAAACCATTGTTCCACAACGTCACGTATTAGCCTCACGCAATTTTCGTCTGTTATGGCTGGGGCAGGCCATTTCCACCTTTGGTGACAAATTCAGTGAAATAGCCATTCCCATCATGGTTTACACCATCACCGGTTCGGCCGTGCAGTTGGGGTTGGCCTTCCTCACCCAAACATTAGCCGCTTTAATCTTTGGTCTATTTGCCGGGGTCATCGCCGACCGCTGGAACCGCCAGCGCACTATGATCTGGTCCGATGTCATCCGCGCCATCTTTATTTTTGCCATCTTATTTGTTCCTCTCCTTCCCCTGGCCACCACCGGCCAATTGGTGGTTTTGTATACCCTGAGTTTTATCATCGCCGCCGTCAAGCAGTTCTTTTTGCCCGCCAAGATTGCCACCATCCCGGAAACGGTAAGCGAAGGGCAGCTAATGGCAGCCAATTCGCTGGATCAATCCACCATGACCTTGATTGGTTTCCTGGGGTTTGCCGCTGCCGGTCTGCTGGTGGAATGGGTAGGGGTACAAAGCGCCTTTGTCATTGATGGGTTTACTTTCCTGGTGTCGGCCTTGTTTATCATCTTGATGCGGCTGCCCCCGGCCGAGAACGCCGCCGCCGAGGGCACGCCTAAACCGGACGTTATTGCCGGTATTCGCGCCGGTTTCGCCCACGTCTGGCAGTCGCCCATCTTAAAGGGCACAGTGTTGCTGAGCCTGATCGCCCCCTTAGCAGTGGGCGCTACTCAGGCTTTGCTGCTGATATTTGCCCGCAATGTGTTGGGGGCGGGCGCGATTGGTTTTGGTCTGTTAGAGGGGATATTTGGGTTAGGGATTGCCTGTGGCGCTTATATTCTGGCGCGCTTTGCCGCCGATGCGCCGCGCGGCCGTTTGTTGGCCGGTGGCGTCATCGGCATGGGCGTGGGGCAGTTTCTTGGCGTGCTGCTGCCCTTATGGTTGGCCTCTCAATACGAGGCGACAACAACGCTGCTGATGGCGGTTTCGCTGCCGTTCTTTTTCCTGGGGGCGGTGTGCAATGCGGCCGTCTTTATCGGCATTCGCACCATTGTGCAGGAGAATGCGCCGCGCCCGATGATCGGCCGTGTCTTTAGCGTCATTATGGTGGTAAGCAGCATGGCTATTGCCGCCGGGGCCAGCCTGGCCGGGTTGGCCGATTGGCTGGGGGTGGGGGTGATGCTGCTTATCTGGTCGGTGGTGTTGGTGGCCAGCGGTCTGTTGGCGTTGGCCTGGAAAACATTCCGGGAGGCATAGATGTTAGCAATGCCGGAAACTGTTGTGGTGGATGTGGCCGACTACCAGCGCCGGGCCGAGCTTTTCTGGCAGGCTGAAGTGATTGCCCAGTACCAGGCGCAGGCCGGGCTGCCGGTGGAGACGGATCTGGCGGCCGTTTACGCGGAAAACGCCGACCTGTTTGCTGCGGATGTGGCGCGGGAACTCGTTGAACTCTCGCGCACCCATGCCCGTGATGAGTATCGTTCGTTGGCAGCTTTTGCCACCATGCGGTATTTGCGGCAGGTCTCTTTGCCTTATGATGAGGCGTTTTGGGGGCAGTTGGGCACGGCCGTGCTGCCCTGGGATGGCGACTCGCTGCCGTTTTTTGCTACCACCGGCTTGTTAGGCACGGAAGTAGACCCGGCGCGCCGCCAGATCTTGTATGCGGGGCGCAGCGAACTGGTTGCCGGGCATAATCGGCTGCGGCAGGAGCGGTGGCAGCAGGTGAACGCGCAGGCCGGCTTCCTCGGTTTTGACTCCTACCATGCGCTGTGCGATGAACTGCATGGCCTACACCTGGAAAACCTGGAATTGATGGCGCAAACGTTTCTGCGGGAAACGGCCGTACCCTACTTCCGCGCCCTCAGCCATTGGAGCCAGATCATCCTGGGCACGTCACAGCCCGATGCCGCCGATATGTTTTATCTGCTGCGTGGCAGCCAGTTTGACCACCTGTTTCCGGCCGAGAAATTACGCACGGCCGTACACAAATCCATCCGCCTGTTAGGTTTTTCCCGGCAAGATACGGCCGGTTTAGAGCTTGATCTGGAGCCAAGAGAGGGGAAGGTATTACGGCCGTTTTGCGCCTTTGTGCGGGTGCCGGATGAGATTAAGCTGGTGGTCAACCCGGTGGGCGGCCACCAGGACTACAAAGCGGTGTTCCATGAACTGGGACATGCCTTACACGGCCGGCACATACCGGCGCATGTGCCATTTGCCACCCGTTACCTGGGTGATGATTCGGTGGGGGAAGCGTTTGCCTTCTTGTTTGAGCAGTTCCCGGCCAATCCGGTCTGGCTGCGAGAGGTATTGGGCGTGGCCGATTATGGCCCGTATGGGGAGTATATGCGCTTTACGCGGCTGCTCTTTGCCCGGCGCTGCGCCGCCAAAGTGTTGTATGAAAACCAGTTGCATACAGGGTTGGCTGATCCTGCCTGTTTTTATACGGCCGTCCTCCAGGAACACCTGGGCCTCAACATCTCCTCCGCCTACTATTTGTTGGACGTGGACGATGGCTTTTACAATGCCCAATACTTCCGCGCCTGGATGTTGGCCGCCCAGATCGCCGCGCAGCTAGAAGATCAGGTGGGGAAAGAGTGGCCGCTCTCTCCGGCGACCGGCGCATTTTTGCGGCCATTGTGGCAGAAGGGACAGCCAACAGCGGAGTACATTTCCGTTCTACTTGGGGAAAAAAGGCTTGGTCCCCATGCCCTGATTCGTAATTTTGTGGCTTAAGCGCGATCATTTTCCTTTAATCTTTCAGTCAAATAGTTGACACATCAACCAGTATGCCTATAATGTCTTGAGTCCTGGCGAATTTTTAGACTAGGTAGGATGTTGAAAAAAAAGAGCCGCTCCTTCTATGGGCGGCTTTTTCTATGCAATTGGAGGTTTTTCAAATGGTTAAGAAGAAGTTTTTCAAAACAAGTGAAGAGTGCGAAGTCACCTTTGAAATCAACAGCACCGACGCGCAAGAAGTGGTATTGGTGGGTGAGTTCAATGGCTGGACGCCGGTGGCAATGAAACCGGCCAAGAATGGCCCGTTCCGCGCCAAAGTTCGTCTGCCCAAAGACGGCCGTTACCAGTTCCGCTATCTGGTCAATGGGCAAGAGTGGCTCAACGACGAAGCCGCCGACGCCTACTGGCCCAACGAACACGGCAGCCAAAACAGCGTCGTCTTCACCTTTTCGGAAAACTAACTCCGACAGCGGCGAAGAGCGAAGAAGGAAGGAGAGAGGGTAGGCTGCACAGCCTGCCCTCTTTTTGTTTACGGCTCCAGACGGGCAAGACCCTGGCGCAGGGCGTACAGCGCCGCCTGCGTGCGGTTAGCCAGGTGCAATTTACCCAAAATGTTGCTGAGATGGGTGCGTACCGTGCGTTCGCTGACAACTAATTGATCGGCAATTTCCTGGTTGCTCAGGCCGCGCGCCACTAATTTCAGCACCTCAACCTCTCGCTCGGTGAGCGGATCGTCGGTCAGCGGCAGATGGGTGGGTGGTTTGTTGAGTTCCTGAATCACTCGAAGGGCAATGTCGGGGTGCAGGAAGGCACGGCCGTTATACACATGGCGGATCGCCTGCATCAACTCTTGTGGGGAAGAGTCTTTTAGCAAATAGCCCATGGCCCCGGCTTTGATGGCGGCAAAAACGGTATCATCGTCGCCAAAGCTGGTCAACACCAGGATGCGGGCATCGGGGTGGGCTGTTTTGATTTCGCCAATGGCCGCCACGCCATTTTTGCGCGGCATTTGAATATCCAGCAAGATGACATCCGGTGAAAGCCGGTCTACCTGCTGCACGGCCTCTTCGCCGTCTACGGCCGTGCCCACCACCACCATATCCGCCTGCGTTTCAATCAACGCCTCCAACCCCCGCCGCACCACCGCATGGTCATCGGCCAAAAAAACCCGAATAACGTCGCTCATAAGAATTTCTCCATCGCCATCTACCAACGGCGCAGCCACAATTGGGGTCGGGGCGCGCGAATTTTAGTTGAGACGCTGGGCAGTGCCAGGCAGAGGACAAGACCATTTTGATTGACCAATGCCGTACCGCCCCTTGCCTGGCACTACTTGTCAACAGTTCTTCTTGCAAACCAGACCAGACTAGACTAGACCATAATGATAATCATAGTAGGAGGCAGTGATACTATGCAAATCACAAATATCTCCGATGCTAAGGCGAACCTGTCCAAGCTGGTCGAAAAAGTGTTGAAAGGCGAAGAGATTATTATCGGTAAAGCGGGCAAGCCTGTGACAAAGCTTGTACCTTATGACCTGAATACAAGTCCGCGAGAATTAGGCGTCGGTCATTGGCATGGTCAGATATGGATGGCCGATGATTTTGACGAGCTACCTGAAGACATCTTGAAACTTTTCACCTGGTAAGCCATGACCTCTGGTTAAAGATGTACGGTGTTTCCCTCATTGAGGCGTAGTTGGGCGCACACTGTCGTACCCTGGCCCGGAGTTGATTTAATCTCCAAGACGCCGCCCACCATTTGCATCCGTTCGCGCATACTGGTTAAGCCCAAACCGCCGCTTTGCACGGCCGTGTCCACATCAAACCCACACCCATTATCCCACACCGTCAATTCCAAATGTTGGTCATCCTGGCACACCGTTACCCGCACTTCGGAAGCGCGGGCATGTTTGATGGCGTTGTTTAACGCTTCCTGGCTGACGTGGTAAATCGCCTCTTCCACCTCTGGCGGTAAATGAATCTCCCCCTCTACAACGAGTTGGTGCTGGATGCCGGCGCGCCCTTCCACCGCATTCAGCCGATGCTGTAAGGCCGGTACCAGCCCGTCCTTTTCCAGGGCAGACGGCCGTAACTTATGCACCAACAAGCGCATCTCCTTTAGCGCCTGCTGCCCCGTCGCCAAAATCTCGGCAAAATACCAGGCGGCGCGGTCAAACTGGCCGTTTTCCGCCTGATTGCGCCCCGCTTCGGCAAACAGCGTCACGCTGTAAAGCGATTGTGTCACCGAATCATGCAGCTCTCGCGCCAGCCGGTTGCGCTCTTCCAGCACCACCACCTGCTCGGCCTTGCGCGCCTTCTCCGCCAACTGCTGCTCCAACTGGCGAAAGGCCGCCATCCGCCGCGTGTGGTCGCTGACAAACCCTTCCAGCACCACCGACCCGTCTGGCTGCGGGGCAGGCCGCCCCTTATCCAGCACCCAGCGCACTTCACCGGCAGCGGTGGCGATGCGATAAATGCAGCGGTACGGCCGTGTCTCGGCAACGGCCGTGGCTAATTCTTCAAACACCCCATCCCGGTCACTTTCCCGGATCAAATCGGCAAACGCCAGTTGGCAGTTGGCTACCAGCGCCGCCGCCGCATAACCGGTCAATTCCCGGCAGCCATCGCTGGCAAACAGCAAGGTGCGCTGCGCGTCATGACGGCAGCGGTATACCATTCCGGGCAGGTTGTGAATCAGGGAAATCAGGCTGAAATCTGGTTGGGTGTTCACCGAAAGGGGGTGAGGAGATTGGAGATTGGAGATTAGGAGATTAACAATCTCCAATCTCTAGTCTCCGATCTCCTCTGTCGTTTCACGGCACGGCCGTTTCCGCCTCTGCCTCTTTCAAGGGTACATTGGCGGTCACTTGTTTGGGCGATTTGGCCTGTTCGCCTTCCATCGCGCCCACGCCCAGCGGCTGCCATTTGGCGGCCAGATCGCCACTGCGCAGCCGGTGTTCGCCGCCGCCGCGCGCATGGGTGCTGCCAAACCCCTCCGGTTCAATGGTCATCCGCTGCCCTTCCAACAGACCAAGCACCCCTTCCTGCCCCGGTTCCAGGCGGCGGCGCACTTCGTACCGCTGCAACTCCACCTCGTGCGGGTCATAATCCAGCGGCTCGGCATAGGTGGTGATAAAGCCTTCAAAGTTGCGCAGCACCACCTTACCCGGCGCTTGCGAAATAATGTAATTAGGCATCACCGGAATCTTGCCACCGCCGCCGGGCGCATCCACCACATACGTCGGCACAGCATAGCCAGAAGTATGGCCGCGCAACCCTTCGATAATTTCAATGCCCTTGCTGACGCTGGTGCGGAAATGGCCGGCGCCCTTGACCAGATCGCACTGGTAGAGGTAATACGGCCGTACCCGAATCTTCACCAACTCATGCACCAACTGCCGCTGGATATGCACGGAATCATTCACCCCCGCCAGCAGCACACTCTGGTTGCCCAACGGCACACCCGCCCGCGACAACCGGTCACACGCCGCCGCCAGTTCAGGTGTGATCTCTTTAGGATGATTCACGTGAATGTTCATCCACAGCGGGTGGTACTTTGCCAGCATCTCGCAAAACTCATCCGTCACCCGCTGCGGCAGAAAAACGGGCACACGGGAGCCAATGCGGATAATCTCAATGTGGGGAATGGCCCGCAGCCGCCCCAGGATCATGTCTAATTGTTTAGGGGCCAGCACCAGCGGGTCGCCGCCGGAGAGCAGCACGTCCCGGATTTGTGGCGTCCGTTCAATGTAGGCAATTTGGGCGTCAAACTCCTGGCGGCTGAACGTTTCGCCGGGGTCGCCCACAATACGGCTGCGGGTGCAGTAGCGGCAGTAACTGGCGCACTGCGTGGTAATGAGCATCAGCACCCGATCCGGGTAACGATGCACCAACCCCGGCACAGGGGAGTGTTTATCTTCAGCCAAGGAATCTTCCATCATCGCCTCAAAGGGCACAATTTCCCGGCTGGTGGGGATAATTTGTTTGCGCACCGGGCAGTGAATGTCGTCCGGGTCCATCAGGCTGGCAAAGTAGGGGGTGATGTCTACCCGAAACAGGTTGTTGGTTTGCAACGCCTGGCGTTCGCTGTCGGTGAGGTTGACAACCTGGGCCAGTTCTTCCAGGCTGTTCAGGCGATGGCTCATTTGCCAACGCCAATCGGTCCATTTTTCGGCCGGTACGTCTTGCCAGAATGGCGCGCGGGTGTGAATGGTGGGGATTAGTTCAGTCATAGTCAGTCCTCGTCAAATAGTGGTTTGATTTTTTACAGCGGCGCGGTTAGAAACCGGCCACAACAGACAGGTAGCGCGGTTTCCAACCGCGCCACCGCCAGTATAGTCCATTATCCTCAAATTGGGGCGCGCTGGCATTAGTACCAGGTGGCAAATGAGAGAAGGAAATGTTTGTAGTAGGCGTTTCAGCACCCGCGAAAGGCGATGAATCGCCTACTACAAACAGAGCTAACGAGGATGATTGGTAGTGCGGGGGATCAAGAGAGCGGGTTCGGCAACGGCCGTGTTCCCCAATTGATGAATGACCGGGCGCGGCAAATTAAACCGTTCGGCCGCCAGGTATAAAATTTCGGTGATGAGCGTTTCATAAGGCATCCCCTCGGCGCGGGCCATAATGCACACGTCACTCACCGCCGGGTTCAGTCCCGGCAGGGTATTGATTTCCAGCAACATGGGCTGTCCGGCGGCGTTCAGGCGGAAATCAATGCGGGAGACATCACACGCGCCAATGGCCTCGGCCGCCTGCCGGGTGAGGGTGTATAACTGCTCGCGCAGGCTATCGGAAATGTCGGCCGGGCAGAGGTAAGCGGGCGCGCCGTGTTCATCCAGTTCCAACGATTTGGCCGCGTGGCCGTAGACGCCAGGCGTGACGCTGCGGCTGGCGTCAATTTCCAGCACGGGGAAGAAATGGTAGCCCTCAAAGTTATAGAGATACGGCCGTGTCCGCCCCCCCGGAAAACCGCGATTGCCAATATACCCGACGGTGAATTCACGCCCGGTGAGCAGTTCTTCCACCAGCGCCGGCTGCCGGTATGTTTCAATCACCCAGGCCACCCGCGTGCGCAAATCTGCCTCATTCGTCACGATGGATTCTGGCCCCATACCCATGCCGGTGCCCTCGCGGGCCGGCTTCACAAAAAGCGGGTAAGGCAGCGCCGGGTCAATGGGCTGGTCGCTGCTGGTAAATTCCTGGAAACGCGCCGTCGGCAGCCCCACGCTGTGCCAGATGCGCTTGGTCTGCGTTTTGTCCAATGACAGGGCATTGGTTAAGACACGGGAAGCGGTGTAGGGAATGCCCATCAGTTCACACAGAGCGGGCACGTGTGCTTCGCGGGCATCGCCGCCCATGCCTTCGGCGATGTTGAAGACAAAATGGGGGTGTAAGTTGATGAATGTTTCGGGTAAGGTATGGTCGGCCATACAAATGTGGACAAAATGGCCGTCGGCTTCCAACGCGGCGGCAATGGACTCCACCGTTTCGCGGGCGTCAAATTCGGCGCCGGCGTCTGGCGGCTGCCCTGGCTGCCAATACATCTGGCTCTTGAGGTTGGCGGTGAGGGCAATGCGCCAGGGGGGTTTGCGCGAGCGACGTTGAGGGGGGTGTCCATTGATCTGTAAATTTTCGTAGTAATCCATCGTTAATCTGTCTCCTTGTATAAAGTTGCTGGTGACCGGTATCAGCCACCAGCCGCTACTTTTCAACCCAAATATTAAGAGCCATCTACGGCTCATGGCGCAGTGGATGGCTCTTGCCTCTTCTTCTTCACGTTGTTGCAGGCAACGATCATCGTATCGCTGACCATCACCGATTTCTACGGTGCATCATACGGGATGCAGACGGGAATCTCATCCGCCATATAACGCATTTTTGGGGGAAGCGTCTACGTCAAATGACGTAGATTTGACCAGATTGTCACCAGACGGCCGTGTCCGTCATTTGACGTAGCCCGGCAAAGTTGAGCCAGGGGCACAGGTTTGTTACAATTGGCAGCCTATATCACAGACTTCAGCAACCTTCCGACACACGCTTCATGGTAAATTTCACTCCCCCTTCTTCTCGTATTTTAGTTGTAGATGACAGCGATATTTCTCTGTATACTGCCGAGCGCTATTTGCTAGACGCCGGTTTCCAGGTGTTGACGGCCAAATCCGGCGAGGAAGCGTTAGAGGTCATGGAACAGCAGGGTTTACCGCACCTGGCGCTGGTAGACATCAATATGCCCGGCGGTATGGATGGCTTTGAATTTTGCGACAAAATTCATCAGTTTAGCGATGTGCCGGTGATTATGCTCACGGCCGTAGACGAGGAAGATGTCATCATTCAGGCCATTGAAGATTACGCCGAAGACTACATTAAAAAGCCGGTGACACCGGGTGAATTAGCCGCCCGTGTACGGCGCGTATTGTATCGGTTGGGAGATTTCGCCTTTCCCCTGGAAAGTTATACCCGGGCTGACAAGGGCCTGGCAGTCAATTTTGTGCGCGGCGAAGTCATTGTGCGCCAACAAACAGTGCAACTCACCCCCACCGAAACCAAACTGCTTTACCTGCTCATGCGCGCGGCCGGCCGGTTGATTACCGCCAACTACCTGATCCGGCGGCTGTGGCCGGAGGATACACCCAAATCCCATGAAGACCGGCTGCGTGTTTACGTTCACCGGCTGCGTAGTAAAATTGAACTGTCGCCTACTGACCCCCAATACATCCAATCCCGGCGCAACAAAGGGTATATTTTTACATACGAGGGTTCTAAACATGAGTAATTCTATGGAAAATGGCGCCAAAATTCTGGCGGTGGATGATGACCCCTTTAACCTGCGCATTGTGCAACATGCGTTGGAACAGGCAGGTTTCCGGGTGTATACGGCGCAATCCGGGGAAGCCGCTCTGACATCTCTGACCGAAAAAGGGCTGCCCCACCTGGCAATTGTGGATATTCACATGCCGCCGGGCATGAGTGGTTTTGAGTTTTGTTATAACCTGCACCAGTTTAGCGATGTGCCGGTGGTGATGCTGACGGCCGTGAATGAGGAAGAAACCGTCGTCCAGGGGTTGGAAGAACACGCCGAAGATTACGTCACCAAACCGTTTAAGCCGGGAGAACTGGTGGCACGGGTGAAAGGCGTTCTGCGGCGCATGGGCACCTTTGCCTATGACCTGGACGCAGTAACCCGCGTTGACGAACGGCTGCAAATTGATTTTCCACGCCGTCAGGCGCTGGTATACGACGAACCGGTGACGCTAACGCCCACCGAAACTAAACTGCTGTTCATCCTCATGCGCGCCGCCGGGCATACCGTCAATACCGACTTCATTTTGCGCCGCCTCTGGCCCAACGAACCGGCCTTTGAAGACCGCCTGCATGTGCATCTGCACCGCCTCCGCCGCAAAATTGAGGACAAAGACAAATCCCGCCCCCGTTACATCACCTCTGAACGGGGATTGGGTTACGTCTTTCGCGCCTCTGAGTCGATGGTTGTCTCGTGAACCGTAATCCGTGAACCGTTATCCGTTATCCGTCACCCGTTATCCGGCGGCTTACGGTTCACGGATTACGGCTTACGGCTTACGCCTAACGCCCCATGTCCCCCATCACCCTCGCCCACATCCAGGCCGCGTTGGCGCTAACGCCGTTTGACAGCCAGGCGGCACATTACCTGATGGCGCCGCTGACGCGCCCGGCCAACCGCCCGGCCGATTTACCCGGCGCGGCGCGGATTGGCTGTGTGCTGCTGCTGCTGTATTGTCATCAGGCAGAGATGCATCTGGCGCTGACGCGGCGGCGGGATGATTTGAATTCGCACGCGGGACAGGTATCGTTTCCCGGTGGGCGGGCGGAGGCTGACGAGACACTGGCAGCGGCGGCGCTGCGGGAGACGGAGGAGGAGGTGGGGGTACGGCCGTCTACCATTACCATCCTCGGCGAATTAACACCCATCTGGATTCCGCCGTCAGACTTTCAGGTGCATCCGTTTGTGGGGTGGGTGCATGGGGGGGTACGGCCGTCGTTCCATCTGGCAGTGGACGAGGTAGCCGAACTGCTGGAAACGCCGCTCAGCCACCTGCTGCACCCCGACAGCCGCCGCGAAGGAATTATTGAACGCCAGGGCTACCGCCTGACTGTGCCGTATTTTGACGTAGAAGGACACATGGTGTGGGGCGCCACCGCCATTATCCTCAGCGAATTTTTGGAACGCCTGCGGCTGGTCGGTTAAACCGGAGCAGGCAAGAGCTAAATCGGTAGCGTGACTTATCACAACCATCCAAGAAATACTCATTTCTTTTTAGCTACTGATTCCCTGTTCTTCTTTCCATCCAGTCTTAGCGTACCTGATTCATCCCGGTGTGTGCCGGTTGTCTGCCGCACTTCAAATTCAGGCCCATTAATGATCACGTGGGCCAGTGCTCTCGCATGTCCTGTACCCAAGCTATAATCATTTTTTAGCCAATCAACTATTTCCTTATGTTTCGTGAGGTTCTTTTCCTTAGCCTCAACAACGAACTCCTCTGGGGTCTTGCCAGTTTTTTCTTCGATATTGTCTAAATAAGCTTGAAATGACACTTCAAATCTCCTTGTGTATGAGTTATTCGGTTGTAACCAGATGGTTTGATTTCAACTTACCCACGACAGAGTATTCTCCATTTGATTGACACATCTCCCCATAGAATATTAGCACATTTTTCGTAACAATACTGCGGCGGCGCGGCCTTCCCCGGTCGCTTTGGTCGGTGTCACCGACCGTGTCACATTCGGGATTCAGCACGGCCGTACATGGCAACTAAGGCACGAGAGGAGAATGAGGCAGCACGGCCGTAGCTCCCCCATACGGCCGTGCTGCTCATTTGCTGATTCCGATTACCGATTACCGTTCACCGATTAGCTGATTACCTCTTTCATTCCGGCGGGGCGGCCACGATGATGGGCAGGAACAATGTGTAACCCGGTGTGATGACCGGCGGCATGACGATGACAACGGCCGTCGCCACATCCACCCCCACCGCATTACTCACCGTCAACGTGACCGTGAACGTGCCGGTGGTGGCGTAGGTATGGCTGGGGCTGGTTTCCGTGCTGGTGATGGTGTCGCCAAAGTCCCACCAGAAGGAGAGGTCGCCGCCGGTGGAAGTGTTGGTGAAGATGGTGGCGCTGCCCAGTTCGGTGGGGCTGGTGGCGGTGAAGCTGGCCTGGGGGGCGGCTAAGACGGAAACGACGGCCGTTGCCACATCACTGCCTACCGCGTTTTGGGCCGTCAGGGTCACGGTGTAATCCCCTTCGGCCGTGTACAGATGGCCGGGGTTGGTTTCGGTGCTGGTAACGCCGTCGCCAAAATCCCACAGATAGGTCAGGTTATCGCCGGTGGAGGTGTTGGTGAAGACGGCCGTCTCCCCCAACATGACGATAGGCAGCGCAGAGAAGCTGGCCTGGGGCGCTTGCAGAATTTCCACGACGGCCGTGGCCACATCGCTGCCCAGGTTATTGGTAGCCGTCAGCGTAACGGTATAGCTGCCCACCGCGCCATAGGTGTGTGACGGATTCGCCAGGGTGCTGCTGCCGCCATCACCAAAATCCCAAACAAACGTTAGCTCAGAGCCGGTTGAGGTATTGGTAAACTGCGTCGCCTCGCCCAACGCATCCGGGCTGGAACTGGTAAAGCTGGCGTGGGGGGCCACATAATCCACGCAGGCCGGGCCTGCTGCCCGCAGCCGAATATCATCCACGTGCCAGCCGTCGTCCACAACTGTCACGTCAGAGGTAAAGCGGAAACGGATGCGGGCATTGGCCTGGTTATCCAACATCGAAGCGTTCAGCGTGATTTCCTCCCACTGCGTATGCGGGCCATCAAAGCTGGCAATTTCGTTCCAGTTTGCGCCGCCGTCCGTCGAGAGTTCCACCCGGCAGTAATCGTAACCCGCTTCGGTGTCGCAGATTTGCCAGTAGGTGAGAACCATATTTTCATAACCGGTCAGGTCTATGATGGGTGAGGTGATGGCCACATTGACGTTGTTACCGTAATTGCCGCCGGGGCTGTCTGTCCAGGAGTGGGTGGGGCTGTGGGCGGCTTCGGTGGTGATGGCCCAGGGCGTCTGCACCGTCCAGCCAATGTTGCCCGATTCCACATCGTCGCTGAAAACGTCACAGTAGGGGTAAAGCTGGAAATCCTGTACGACCGTCTGGCCGTTTTGGGCCACCACGCCGGTTTCTGTAGCTGGTGCATAGTTGGGGTCATCGGGCACGGCCGTGATCGTATACGTGTCGCTGATCACCTGCATCTGGTAAATGCCGGTGAGCGGGTCAGTCTGGGTCTGGAAAATGGTGTTGGCCGTCACTGTGGCCGCCAGGGGCAGGCCGGTATCGGCCGCGGTTACGTCGCCGCCCAACACCGGGGCGATGGCCGGGTCTACAATGAAGAGGAAACTGGCGCTGAAAACGCCCCACCGACCGGTGGCATCCTGACCACGCACATAAATGAGGTGACGGCCGTCGGCCAGCACCGAGGTATCAATCACCGCATAGGCAGATTCCACAGAGCTATTGAAATTGCCATCCGTGGGTAGCATAGGCAGCGCCACCGGCGTCGTCTCTGTAATCCAGGGGGGTGTATCAATGTAATACTCGCCGGCAACAATGTTTTGGGTCGGTTCCGTGCCGTTGGCATTGTTGTAACGGGTGTCATTGAGTACGGCCGTGAGCGTCACCGGCGTGCCCGCTTCCACAATGATGCTGCTCACAGCCACATTGACGGCATCCGGCCCGGCGGGGGCCAGATACGGCTCCCGCACCGCTTTGGCGGCGTAGATAAGGGCGGGCATGTTACCGGGAATGATGTTACTCTCAAAGAAACCACACCCCTGGAAAAAGGTCGTACCCAGTTCAAAGGTGTAAGAAGGCAGCCCCACCTCGCCATAACCAAAATCATCCGTCGTACCATCGGTGGGGTAAAGGCCAATCGCCTGTTCGGGATAATAGCCGTTGAAGTAGGCAAATTTGCGCCCCAATGTTTGCAAGGCCGTCCCGTTGCCGGTAGGTGTGCTGGTGAAGCCCCAGGGCCACAACACCAGTTCACTGTAGCTGTGAATATCCAGGTAGATGCCGGTGGTGGTGATGGGCGCGGGCGCATTCAGGGGTGGCTCACGCAGGTCAGGATAGTTGGCAAAGATGTAATTTTGTACCGCCTGCACTTCCGGTTCGGAGGCGGGTGAGGGGCCACGATACGTTTCACTACATTGGCTGCCGCTGGAGCCGCCGCAGCAGCCCCATTGGAACTGGAAGTTGCGGTTCAGGTCGGCGCCCCGATTATTGGTGTTGGCGCAGTAATTGTTATTGGTGTTTTTGCGCCAGGAGAGACCGGTTTCGGCGCGTTTACGGCCGTCTGGGTTCGTGTGCAGCATCAGGTGAACTTCGTGGTTATCCAGCAGCCAGGTAGCGTCGGCGTCCACGTTATAGGAATTGACCAGATATTCGGCAAAACGGGTCATCAACTCCGCGGTAGTGTATTCGCGGGCATGAATGGCCGAGGTGACAAACAATTTGGGTTTCTCTCCCTGGATCAGTTCGTTCGTCAGCACCAACACCTGCATATCATAACCGCCCAATCCGGCCGTCTTTTCCCAGGAGTCGCCTACATCCAGCCACTCGGCCAGATTGGGGTAATTGGCGGCCAAAAATTGCGCCGAGGCATATGTCTCTTCAACAGTGCGGTAACAGGGATACCCAGGAATGCCGCTCACCTGATCAGGCAGCGGCAGGCGAATTTTGTTGATCTCGGCGGTTAGCTCCGCATCTACCACCAGCCGCAATCCCAGGCGCTCCAATTCCTGGTATTCGGCCGCATCTACTTCCAGGACCATAAAATTCTTGTTGTAGTCCACCTCCCAGGGTTCCTGGGTGCGGGCGACAACGGCGACGATGGCCGGGTCATCAAAATAAGCCCGAACCACCACAACCTCATGTTCCAGCGTAGGGTGATTGGCGGCCGGCGCCGGCCGGGCAGCCAGCCAAAATGTCAGCCCCATCACTGTCATCAACAGTGCCATCAATAAAGTTATTTTTTTCATGGTTTCACCTCTTATGTAAATGACTTCACGTCTTTGTGTTATACTTTCCCCCACGATGTCATACGCCTGTCGTCACGGCTTTAGCCGGTTTCGCCGCTAAAGCCAGGGCAACAAACAGCACCCGATTAGAGCATTGTCTAACATTCTGCATGGTTGGTCAATGCACGATTGGGTGCAAATGAAACGACTGTAAAGCGATTTGGAAAATCGCTCTACCCACAAGAGGAAAATCATGAGTACAGCTTCAATCAGCCATCCCCGGCAGGGGTTGTGGTGGCTGGTGGTTCTTCAGGGAATTGCCGTCATCATCTTGAGCATTTTCTTGTTTTTGCGGCCAATGGGAACCGTGTTTCTAATCGGCATCTTTTTGGGCCTATACCTGATCTTTAATGGGTTGGTAGACATTTTGTTTGCTTTTCTGGGTAAACATGTGCCCGACCGCTCCTGGAGTTTTCTGAAAGGCGTCTTGAGCGCCTTTTTTGGCGGGTTGATCTTGCTGGCGCCCTTTGTGTTTCTGCAAGGGTTGGGCTGGACGTTTTTCCTGTTTGTGGCGTTCAGCCTGCTGTTATTTGGCGGGATTCGCGTCTTGATGAAACGCAAAGATATGAACAAGCGCCGCGCCTCAGATGTGGTGGTAGGGCTGTTGATGATCTTACTGGGGCTGCTGATGTTGGCCGCGCCGCAGACATCTCTGGAACTGCTGGTGGTGATGTTGGCCGCCTGGGGGGGCATTACGGGCGTGATGATGATTATTGACGGGTTTGATTTGCGGCTGAATTATTGATCCGCGATGGGACGCTAAGGGCAGGATTGGATGGGCAGGCGGAGAGCATTGTCAGGCAAGGGGTGTCCGGCGGTGTCTGTGCCTGGGGCGCGTTCGCCGGTCACGTAATCGTAAAGGCCAATGAGCAAGGTAGAGGGTACGCCGGCGCCGGGTGTGGCGGACACGGCCGTGTCTGCCACCTCTATTTGCCGCTGATCCAGCACCAGCCAGCCGGGGGGCAGCGCCAGCCTATCGGGGCGCAGTTGCAGCGGCGGACCATCGGCCTGGCCAAGCAAACGGCCGTCACCGGCCAATACCTGCACAAACACCGAAGTTGTGGCGGCAGTGGACGCCCACTGCCAGGTGAGGTCGGCGGTTATGTGGTGATCACAGGCTACGGCCGTGCCCTCTAACAAAGCTGTGTCACCCCATGTGGCCAGAGGCACCACGGCCACTTCGGCTGCGCTCAGTGCAGGCGTGTCTGCCGGAAAAAAACGGCCGCTAAATTCACTGGTCACGCCCGTCTCCGTAAACCGGTTGATAAACACATTGGCCCCGGCAGGCGCCCAGGCCGCCGGGTCGCCCATGTCCGGTGACTGTACATGCAGGCCATACGGATAGTCCACCGGCCGCCGTAGTTCTGGCGCTTCTACGGCCCGCACCGGACGCACCTGGTTCAGATTCTCCCACACCAGTTCTTCGGCGAAAATATGGTCGCCCATCAGGGCTACATGTTCCACGCCCACGGGAAAGGTATTGCCCGCCGGGGCCGCCCAGGCCGGTAAATTGACCAACAGCACACCTTCGGCTAACGGCCGTGCCGCCATTTCCGCCTGCATCACCGTGACCGGCGTGCCCAAATTTGCCAGCGCCGCCTGGCGGCCGCGCACAAAAACCGCGCCAATCAGCAGCATCAGGCCCAACGCCAAAGCCCACAACACCTTTCCCACCCGCCGCCAGACAAACAGAGAATCCAACAAAACGGCCCAGAGCAGGCAAACACCCACGCTGCCCAGATAATGCAGGCGGGGGCCGTGCAAAATGTAGTCGGTGGGCAGGGTCAGGGTGAGCAAAACGGCCGTCGCCCCCCACCAGCCCCACCCCAGCAGCAGCGCCAGGCGATTTTCCGCCTGTTGCGCTGCCCACCCCGTCCAGACAACGGCCGCCAACAGACCCAGCGCGATAATCAGCGGCGCATTATCCGGCAGCAGCCGCGCCCCCAGCCAGGCCAGCGGATAAATGAGCGCCTGCCCAAAATACAGCACTTTTAGCTCTGGCAAATTGTTGATGGCGGGTTGTGGCGGTACGGCCAGGGGCAAAAACTGATAGAGAACAATATAGGTTGCCCCGGCCAACAAAAAGAGGAGGTAAGGAGAGAGTGTAAAGGGCAGCAAGCCGCGCTGCCAGCGCCACGCTCTGATTTCAATGTGGCGCGTATAAGCCCATTGGGTCAGCGCCGCGTATACGCCAAACAACACCATCAGTTCATGGGTGAGCAGACCGATGAAAAAGAGTACGGCCGTTGCCCCCCACCACCAGCCGCCTCTGTCTAGCGCCCACAAATAGGTGTGCAGCGCCAGCAGCGTCAGCAGCAGCAAAATCAGGTAGATGTTGTTGCCAAATACGGCCACCGCCTGAAAGGAAAAGGGATAACAGGCCAGCAGCAGCCCGGCAGCCAGCGCCCGTGGCCAGCGCCGCCACAGCCGCCAGGCCAGCGCCACCAGCAAGGTGACATTAGCGGCGTGTAACAGCCAATTCAGTCCATACAAAAAGGGAGCGGGATAATAAGCAAACAGGCTGCGGCTGAATAAAACGGGCAAAAACAGAACCGGACGATAAAAAGCAAAATCGGTAGTGGGCAGCCAGACGGTGGCGTAATTCAGCCCTTTCACCAGGCGAATGTGCAGCAGGTCATCAAAAGCCAGGGGAAGTTGGCGAATGGGCCAATAAAGGAGCAAGGCGGCAGCGGCGGCGCAAACGGCCGTCGCCAACAGCAGGTGGCGGCGCAGCCCCCTCATGGCACCACAATGACGGGAATGATGTCGGGCACAGCCGGGTAAAGCAAGGCTACATCGGTGGCCGGCAGCCAGCCACGAGTGACACCATCTTCCAATTGCAGCAGATACCAGTCGCCGGCCTGGCTGCGGCCAACGGCATAGGCAAAAGTGCCCCGCGCCAGTGGCATGATGCTGCTGAACTGAGCGCCGGGGCCGCTGTACAGGCTGGCCGCCGGGGCGCGCACGACCATCTCTGCCAGTTGTTGGCCGGGGGCGAGGGTGGCGGTGGGGGGGGGTGTAGCGGTAACGGCCGTGTTGTTCACGGCCGTGCCCCCCTCTGGCGTCAGCAGCGGATGCGGTAATGTTAACGTCTGTCCCACAGCCAGCGCATCTGTCGTCAGACCGTTCAGGATCATAATTTCGTCCAGCGTCAGCCCATAACGCCGGGCAATGGTAAACAACGTGTCCCCGGCCTGCACGGTATACACAACGGGGCCGGTGGGTGGGGGCGTCTCGCCGACGGCCGTTTCGCTGCTGGTGGCGGTGGCAAACAACAGCGCCGCGGCATTGGCCGTTTGTTCGATGACGGCGCGGGTGACAGTGGCTTCATAAGCAATAGTCGTTTGGGTGGCGGCAACGGCCGTGTGAACCGCCTCCGCTTGCAAAGTGGGCGCCGCTGCCGCCGCTTCTTCATTGCCAGACAAAAGTGGCCAGATCACGATGATGGCCCCACCCACAAACAGCACCACCGCCACCACCCAAACCAACCAATGCACACGCGGCAGGGTGATCTCAGGGGGGGGAGCGGCGGTGACACGCGCTGTGCGTTCCGGCCCGGGCGCAGCAGCCGGTGGTGAAAAAGCGGCTAATTGGATGCCGGGGAAAGCGCCGGTCTGGCTGTGTACATAGCCGTTCCAGTGGAACAAAATGGCTTGCAGTTGTTCACGTTGCTGGGGGTTTTCTACGTGGGCGCTGGCTGCCTGCACCTGATCCATCAGCGCCATGACTTCGTTCATGTCTACAGCCTCCGGCGTTTCAGCGGCTTTGTTGCGCAGTGTTTGGTGCTGTACTACCAGTTGGTCTACGATCATCATGGCTCACGTACCTGATCAGGTGAATATCAACAGATCATAACACTCTTCGCAGTGGGTAACAAACGAGTGCAGGCGCTCTGATGCTCAGGTATCAGCCACTAATCTCGGCACAAAAAAAACGACCGTCTGTGAAGACGGCCGTTCCGGGCTTTGACCAACACAAGGAGGGGGTGTCGCCACCCTCTTCTTATCCAACCAGTTGTTCCAGTCGCGTTTCTTTTGTGCCAGTTTTAGGGGAGGTGACGATGGTTTCCCATCGCATATTTTCCTTGTGTTGTTGATTGGATAAGAATGCTCCTATGATACCGCATTTTATCGGTCGTGCAAATAGGCAAAATTGAACCAGTGGCGTTACAGCCCTTGACAAACTCATTTCTGATCCTGTAGAATGTGACCGGTCGGTCATATGACTGGCCGGTCACAATTATTGTGGTGATAAAATGCCTAAAGAAACCTTTTTTAACCTGCCCGAAGAAAAACGGCAGCACTTTCTGGAAATAGCCCTGGCCGAATTCGCCAGTCATGATTACGCCAACGCCTCGATTTCCCGGATTGTGGCTCAGGCCGGCATCGCCAAAGGCAGCTTTTACCAATACTTTGAGGACAAAGCCGAACTCTACCGCTACCTGCTAGAGCTGGGCGCACAGCAAAAGGCGCAATTCCTGGCAACGCCGCCGCCAGAAGCGGATATGGATATTTTTACCTATCTGGCCTGGCTGGCCCAGGCAGGCGTCCAGTTTGAACTGGCACACCCCCAACTCAGCCAGATTGGCTACCGGGCGGTGAAAAGCGGCGCTGTACCAACGGAGTTGATGCAGCAGGCCAGGGCCGGCGCCTACACATTTTTTGCGCAACTGGTAGCACAGGGCAAGACACAGGGCAGCATTGACGCCCAAATAGACGAAGAGTTGGCCGCGTTTATCTTCCACACCATCATTACCGAGTTGGGTGGTTACCTGCTGAGCCGGGTGGAAGGCAATGCGGCTGATCGGTTGGCAGACGGCCGTTCCTTTTTTGACTCACCCGCCGCCGACCTCTTCAACCAGACCATTCACATCTTACAATTTGGGATGGGTACACGATAGTCGTCCCTTCTGTACCAAATAAGGAACACCATGAAAATCCTCATTTTAACCATTGGCTCGCGCGGCGATGTACAGCCGTATGTGGCGCTGGGCAAAGGGCTGCAAGCAGCCGGGCACAGCGTGACCATTTGCACCGGCCCGCTCTTCCAGGAAATGGTCGAAGCGCATCATCTCCCCTTCCTGCCGATGGAAGACGAGATGATCCGGCTGACGGAGACGCCCGAAGGCAAGGCGATGATCGAAGGCGGCGGCGCTGCTTTCAAAGCCATCAGCCTGGTCAAACCGATGATCGCCCGCATGGTGCGGGACGCCTGGGCGGCGGCGCAAAGCAGTGTGCCCGATGTGATCATCTATCATCCCAAAACGCTCAGCGGCTACCACATTGGCGAAAAACTGGGCAAACCGATCATCCTGACCATGGCCCTGCCCATGTATACCCCCACCCGCGCCTTTCCGCTGCCCATCACCAACTTTACGTTGGGCGGCTGGTTTAACCGGCTGACGTACCGGATGGTGCCCATGATTTCTGCGCCGTATGCTGACGTGATTGGCGCATTCCGGCAAGAGCTGGGGCTGCCCAAACGGGGGCGTTTCTTGAACGAGACGCGGCTGCCAGACGGCCGTACCACCCCCACCCTCTATGGCATCAGCCACCACCTCATCCCCCGCCCCGCCGATTGGCCGGAGGCGGTGCAGGCCGGCGGTTACTGGTTTCTGGAGCAGCCAAACGATTGGCAGCCACCCGCCGATTTGACCGCCTTTTTACAGGCCGGGCCACCGCCCGTATACATCGGCTTTGGCAGCATGGCCGGGAAACACCCGGACAAACTGGCGGCAATCGCCGTTGAGGCGCTGCAAAAGGCCGGGCAGCGCGGCATATTGGCAACCGGCTGGGGCGGTTTGCAACCGGGTGATTTGCCGGAAAGCATCTTCCAGTTAAAAGAAGCGCCACACGACTGGCTCTTCCCGCAAATGGCCGCCGTGGTGCATCATGGCGGCGCGGGCACTACTGCTGCCGGTCTGCGAGCCGGCAAACCGACGCTCATCTGCCCTTTTCTGGGCGACCAACCGTTTTGGGGGGAACGTGTGTACCGTTTAGGCGTTGGCCCCAAAGCAATCCCGCAAAAGAAGCTGACGGCCGATAATCTGGCGGCGGCGCTCACTGCCCTGGTGCGTGACCCGGCCATGCAGCAAAAAGCTGCCGCCCTGGGCCAAAAATTGCGCGCGGAAGATGGGATGGGCACGGCCGTGCAGTTTGTGGAAAAGGTGGCTCAATAGGGCACAAACAAATATGGTGGGTGAACGGCCGTTCACCCACCATATCATTTACAACGGTGTTTAGTTAAACCAATTGCCGTTACCGGATGATCGTTACCGGATGAGTTGGAAAACGGCCGAGTCGAACACCTGACCACTATCCAACGTTGCGCGCAGTTTCCAGCACGATCCCGCAGCCTGATTGCGGAAGTCGGCATTGAAGATATACTGACCTTCAGTTGCATCGTAGCGGAACGGAGCCAGTGACCCCACCGCACTAGCCTCACCTTCGGCAAGGGTAGCACAAACCACGCTCACCTTCTGGATTGTCCAGGCGCTAAAGTCATAGCTTGCCATTGCCCCGGCAAGGGTGAACTTGCCGGGTACGGCCTGTCCACGACGGAATACACTGGAGTTATCAGGATTGATGGGAGCCGTGAAGCCACTTAACCCACCGTAGTGGACCTGGAAGTGCGCCACTGCGTCGGATGCAAAATTATTAGCCCAATCGTAAGCGCCACTACACGTCGCGGTGAAGCTGCCTACGCCGTTATTCGTGCCGCCCACCAGGGTAAGTGTCGCTTCCTGCGCCACACCGGACTGGCTGTCTGTGGAAAGGCAGCCGGCAACCGGGACTTCACCCAGTGTGTAGATAGCGCCATCGCTAACACCGGTCACCTCAGTCGTGGGTGGGGTGGTATCGAGCGGGAAGGAGAACTCTTGTGTCTGCGGGTTCAGGTGCGTCAGCACAGGTGTGCCACTGTTCAGGCGATCTTCAAGTCCCCAAACGATCAAACCCCGCCGGATGTCGGCTTCAAAGATATTGCCGTTGTACCAGTAGGTTGACCAGTCACCGCCGAGGACGAGGCTGGTGGGGGAAAGTGGTTCCGGGTCGGCATAGGCGATCTCTGTCGCCGCAGCCGGGTTTGTGAAGTCCACCACGGAAATGCCGGATTGGTAATTACCGGAAACAAAGACATAACCGCGGTCAGTTGGCACAATGTTGTAGTTGTGCCAGGTGCAGTTCTCCCGGTTCGTTTGCGGCCGTTGATGCTGGAAAGTGCCCAGTTGGACACCCGTGCGTGCCTCAAAGAAATAGATTGACTTGTTGACCGTTGAGCTTCCAGCCTGGCATTGTGCCTGTGACCCACCACCCGGTTCATGACCGAAGACGATCACTTCGCCATCAAATGTAAAGGCAGCGGAGTGACCGACCGTAACGCCAGTGACCGAACGTGAATACAGTTGGATTGGGTCCTCCAAAGAACCTGCCGCCGGCGGATCAATGGTTGGGTCAATGCTCCACACGGTCAAACCGTTCCCACCGGCGCAGGCGACGAGGTTCACATCACCGAGAATGACACCCGTATCGTGACAGGCGCGGCCCGCAGGCTCCCGCCGCAGATAGACCGCGCTTGCCGGATCAGCCAGCGGGACGCGGACGATATCCACGCCTGGGCAGGAAGCGCTTGAGGGGGTAGAGTAGACGTATAAATTGCCTCTGGCGACATCGGGCACGAGCGTCAAGGTATGCGAGCCACAACCTTGCGGGGTGGTGTTCGAGGCCATGCGCACATTGCGGAGAAGCACAGGGGCCGTCGGATCGCTGATGTCAAAGATGTTGAGCCCCTCGAAACCTTGCCCAACGAGTTCACCGGCACATCGGGTCGCAGCCCCGGCGGTTGCATCCCAGGAACGGATGAGCAGGTTTTCCCACACAACAATATCACCCTGACCCAGATTTGCACCGCAGCCGGTGTAATTGAGGATCTGAGTGGGGTTGGTTGGGTCGGAGATGTCTATGATGCGAAACCCGTCATAGTGGCCGTGATAGGCATAATTGCCCCAGAAAGCCAGGTCGGAGTTGTAGAAATTGTTGCCTGCGCCGCTGGTGGGCACAGTCCGCCGTGAATAACCCAATGGGGTCATGTTGTTCGAGAATGTGAAGGTGGTCACGGCTAGATCAACCGGTTCACCGGGGACCGGGTCAGCAAATATGCCCGATCCGCCTTCCCCTTCGCCATGCTCATGTTCGTGACCCGAATGATCATCTTCACATTCTTCATCGAGAAGTTCACCTGTTTCGGCATCATAACACCCCGCCCCCTCTGGATGAGCCTGGACGGCCGTGCGGGATGGGATCATCCCCAGTGCGATGATGATGGTCATGACAAATGCCAGGGTCAACTGGTAAATGTGCTTTCGATACGCAATACGCGAATCTAAAATATGGGTACTGTTGTTATTGACTTGCTTCTGCATTGACTTTTCCTCCTGGTGGATTTAGGCAGAAAGTTTTACTAATACATGGGGGATAGTTCCTATACAGTTGTTTATGCTTGACTCAAATTCACCTCCTTGCATACTCACAGAAAGGGGACTTTGTTTGTATGCCTCTTGCCAGGGGCAACACAAAGATAACCCACAGCCAGGGCTGTGGTATCTTCCATCTGGCAGCACAACTGACCATCACAACAGTGATGTCAGCACAATGCCGGGTGCGTCACATCCTTTTTTGCTAACCAGACTCAGCGGGGCTACAAACAGGTGGCCTGGTCACGAGACCGCCTACTGCCCAGTGTGAGCTTGAGCAAATAAAACAAAAACCCACCGCGATTAATAAATAACCGGGTGGGCTAATTAGATGTGATACTATGAAGTAATGGAGAACAGACGTTGATCAGGTAATGTGAGATGGTCACGGAACCATATAAGAGGTTCTGGTTGTTGCTTTGGGAGGAGCAATGAACCAGACTACGTGGTTGTGGGAACTGTGTATAGATGATGCGTTTTTCTTTCTCTTCCGAATAGAGGGGTGTCCACTCTGAGAACCTAATGTAGCATATTTTTGTCAGATGACAAGAGAAAAACAATGTCAAATTTGGCAACACTTTGGTTGCGCTGCGGCGTTGAAGTTAGGAGGGTAGTTAGAGGTCGAGCAGCGTCCCCAGCCCCATTTGGACGGCGTTGGCCAGGGCAATGCGCCCGGCGATGGCGTCCTGCACGGCCGTGCCCACCGACTTGAACAGGGTAATTTGCTGTGGGTGGGTACGGCCGTCTTTGACCCCGGCCACAATCTCCCCCAACTCGGCGTGGATGTGGGCGGCGGTGATCAACCCCTGGTGCATGGGGATGATAAGGTCGCCGGTCTCAGCCAACGCCGCTTCACGCGCGTCTACGACGACCAGCGCCCGCTGCACGGTGGCAGCGTCAATTTCTTGTACGGTGGGCTGGTAAGAGCCAATGGCATTGATGTGTACGCCCGGTTTCAGATCACGGCCGTCAAAAACCGGCGTGTGTGACGTGGTGGCCGCGCAAATAATATCGGCGTCGCGCACGGCCGTTGCCGCATCTGGCATTACCTGCACATGAGCCGGAATTGGCCCCACTCCGGCCATTTCAGCCGCAAATGCGGCGGCCTGGGTCTGGTCGGGGCTGTATACCCGCACCTCAGAGATGGCGCGCACGGTGCAAACCGCCTCCAGTTGGGTACGCGCCTGCACGCCGCTGCCCAGGATAGCCACCACGTGTGCGTCAGGCCGGGCCAGCAAATCCGTAGCTGCCCCGGAACCGGCCCCGGTGCGAATGGCGGTTAATGCGCTGCCTTCCAGCAGGGCAGACGGCCGTCCCGTTTCGGCGTCAAGCACCAGCACCAGGCCATTAATCACCCGTTCGCCGCGCCGCGCGTTTTGGGGGAAGACGGAGACCACTTTCACCGCCAACGCCCCATCCTGGGGCAAATAGGCGGGCATTACCAGCGTGGCGCCCTGGTGGGGGGTAATATCCAGATGGGCGCGCAAAGGGGCCACCGCCAACCCGGCCGACAGTTGCGCATAAGCCGACTTCATCCCGGCAATGGCGGCGGCCATGGGCAGGGCTTGTTTGACTTCGGCAGCGGTCAGGATACGGAGTTTCATGTATGTAGGGGCAGTGCCAGGCAAAGGGCTTTTCGACTCTGGTTAGCCAAAACGGTTTTGCCCCTTGCCTGGCACTCTTGTTACTGGATTCCCAAATAAAGGTTACGCACTTCGGCGTTATTTTGCAGGGCAACGGCCGTGTCGCTTAGCCGAATCTCCCCTGTTTGCAGCACATACCCCCGGCTGGCTACTTGCAGCGCCTTGTGCGCGTTTTGCTCCACCAGCAAAATGGTTGTCCCCGTCTTGTTAATATCGGTAATGGTAGCAAAGATCAAATCTACCAGCACCGGCGCCAGCCCCATCGAAGGCTCATCCATCAGCAGCAGACGGGGGCGGGACATCATCGCCCGTCCCATCGCCAACATTTGCTGTTCGCCGCCACTAAGGGTGCCGGCTACCTGGGTGCGCCGTTCTGCCAGGCGGGGGAAAAGGTGGAAAACTTTCTCTAAATCTTCGCTGATGCCCGCCTTGTCATTCCGTGTATAAGCGCCCAATTCCAGGTTTGCCTGCACCGTCAGTTTGGAAAATATACCCCGCCCTTCCGGTACCATGGCGATGCCCTTGCCCACCAGGTGGTGGGCAGGAATACGGCTCAAATCCTCACCGTCGAATTGAATGTTGCCGCCGCGTGGATGCAGCAGCCCGCAAATGGTACGCAGGGTCGTGGTTTTGCCGGCGCCATTGCCCCCAATAAGGGAGACAATTTCCCCCTTTTCCACCGTCAATGAAACCCCTTTCAGGGCGTGGATGTTGCCGTAGTAGGCATGAATATCATTAACTTCCAGAAGCGCCATGTTTTGCCTCCGACTTTTTGCTGTAATCTTCCAGGGCGCTGCTGCCCAAATACGCCTCAATCACGCGCGGATTCTTTTGTATTTCCGCCGGCAATCCTTCGGCGATCTTCTTGCCAAAATCCATGACAATAATACGTTCCGAGATGCCCATCACCACCCGCATGTCGTGTTCGATCAGCATAATGGTTATGCCCAGTTCATCCCGTAGCTGCTGGATAAATTCGGTGGTTTCGGCTGTTTCTTTGGGATTCATACCGGCGGTGGGTTCATCCAGCAGTAGTAGTTTGGGTTGGCTGGCCAGCGCGCGGCCAATTTCCAGACGGCGCTGGTCGCCATAGGGCAGGTTTTTCGCCAGCAGATCGCCTTTACCACGCAACCCCACAAAACGGAGCAGGCGCGTGGCTTCTTCAGCGGCTACCTCTTCGTCTTTGCGGGTATGCGGCGTGCCAAAAATCGCCCCCAACCAGCGCGATTTCAGGTGGCGCTCCTGGCCGACGAGCAAATTTTCAATGACGGTCATGTTGTTGAAGAGGCGGATGTTTTGGAAGGTGCGGGCAATGCCTAAACGGGAAATCTGGACAGAGCTACGGCCGTTTAGCCGCTTGCCATCAAAGATCAAATCCCCAGAATCAATCTGGTAAAAACCGGTGATCAGGTTAAAAAAGGTTGTTTTGCCCGCCCCATTAGGGCCAATGATGCTAACAATAGAACCCGCTTCAATATGAAAATCCAGCGAATCCACGGCTACCAGGCCACCAAAGTTTTTTGTCATTTTATTGGCAACCAGAATATCGTTACTCATGGGTGTTATCCTTATCTAGTCCGTAATCCGAAGTCTAATGCCCGACAACCGATTAACGATTACCGACCTCAATCCATCTTGGGCGGGTTGATTGACTGCCCATGGCTGATCACCTCTGAATGGGTCACACCCAGATGGCTGGTGGCGTCCATGGCGTCTTGCAGTTCCCGGCGGCGGGTGGCGGAAGGCCACAACCCTTCGGGCCGCCGCAGCATGACCACAATGAGCAGTGCGCCGTAGATGAGCAGGCGATACTCTTGAAACTCGCGTAGTAGTTCCGGCGCGCCAATGAGCAAAAATGCGCCCAGCACAATACCGGGAATGCTGCCCATGCCGCCAATGATGATGATGCTCAGCACGTTGATGGAGACGAACAGATTAAAACTTTGGGGAAAGACGGTGCCCAGTTTAGCGGCAAAGATGGCCCCGGCTACCCCACCGGCAGCGGCGCTGAGGGTGAAGGCCAGCAGTTTGGTGAGAACGGTGTCTATACCCATCGCTGCGGCCACGTCTTCATCTTCGCGCAGCGCCATCCACTGCCGGCCGGTACGGGAATTATTCAGCCGTACCGAAACAAACAACATGGCAATGCAGGCAGCCAAAATGATGTAGTAGAAATGTTCGGGGCGAGCAAAGGAAAAACTGCCAATGGACGGATTTTGCAGGGCTAAAATACCTTGCGGCCCACCGATGCGGCCGGCCAACCAGTCCGAAAGCACCAACACGCGGATGATTTCACCGAAACCCAGGGTGGCAATGGCCAGGTAATCGCCGCGCATCCGCAGCACGGGCAGGGCAAATACAAAACCGGTGAGCATGGCCGCCAGCAGGGCAATGGGAATGACCAACCAGAAAGGGATTGGGCCGAGGCCATATTGGCTGGTGGTAGTGAGTACGGCCGTGACATAAGCACCCACCGCAAAATTGGTCACATACCCCAGGTCGAGCAGCCCGGCCAGGCCTACCGCAATGTTCAGCCCCAGCCCCATGAGAATGTACAAGCCCACATTGTCCAGCACTTCGCTAAGAAATGTCCCCAGCACCCAGGGCAGGATGAGCAGGATAATGCCCCCAATCCCGGCGCCGCTCCAACGCACCTGTTTTTGCCGGGGGGCGGCAAATTGCTGCCACCGACCACGCAACTGGGTACCGCGCCACTGCCAGAAAAGGGTAAAACCAAAGGCGATGAGGAAAATGCCAACGGCCGTGTACCAGCGCATCACCCCACTTTGAAAGAAGAAGCGCACAAAGTTGTTGCCCAGCCGTTCCCGCAATATGACCACAAACAGTTCACTCATCAGGGCAATGCCCAATGTAACGGCCACCCCAATCACCAGCGCCTGCCGCCAGCGCGCGGGCAGTAGGGTTAACCCGGCGCCAGCCACACCGGCCAACGCCAAAACAACCAGCAAAAGCAGAACGCCTACAAAAACGCTGTCTTGCCCAAACGTTAAGATGTTTACCAATTGGGGGGAGATATTCACAAACATGATTCGTATGTTTGTGTTATTGGCCAGGATGATCAAGCCGATAAGTGGCAGGGTGGTCAATAAGCCAATACTCGCCCCGGCAGCCAGGATTTTGCCGCCCGATTCCCCCGCCATTTTACGGGCAGAAAAATAAGCCATGCCCAGCGGCGGCGCAACGAGCAGCACCTGCCCTAATGTCAGCAAGCCGGCCACAACTTGCCGTTGGCTAAACGTGGCAATCATACCAATAGCGGCCACATAGGTAGCCATCACACCGGCCAGCAAGCCAAATTTCACCAGGGCACGGCCGTCAAACTTCGCCTCATCTGTTTTATTCATCATTGCCATATGCGCCATGACACACCTGCCTTATGCCTTCTTCTCGCTGAGCCGTTCGCCCAAAATACCCTGCGGACGGAAAATGAGTACCAACACCAACATCGTAAACGCAATGGCGTCTTTTAATTGATTAGCGCCGTCAATGCCCAATCCTTCCAATACCAGATTGGGGCCAATGGATTCAATAACCCCTAAAAATAATCCCCCCAACATAGCGCCAGGCACACTACCAATCCCCCCTAATACAGCCGCTGTAAACGCCTTGATGCCCGGAATAAAACCCATAAAGAAGTAGACACCTTGTGGCCGGTACAGCCCGTTGATGACCCCCGCCGCCCCGGCCAACATGCCGCCAATGGCAAAGGTAAAAACAATCACCCGGTTAATATCAATACCCATCAGCGCCGCCACTTCTTTGTCCTCAGACACCGCCCGCATAGATTTACCCATCTTGGTGCGTTCCACCAGCCAATACAGGCCAGACATTAAGGCTATGGCCGCAAAAAAGACAACCACCTGCACCACCGGTATCGTCACCCTGCCCACGGTAAAAGTACCGCTCAGAGCCGTCACGGTCGGGTAGGTCTGGAAGCCAGAACCATAAAACCCGCGGAAGCTATATTGCAAAAAGAAAGAAGCGCCGATAGCCGTAATCAGGGGCACCAGACGCGGCGCGCCGCGCAGCGGCCGATAAGCAATCCGCTCCAACAGCACCGCCACCGACATAGAAACCAGGGCGGCTATAACCATTAAAATCAATATAGCCAGCAGTGGGTAGGTGTTGAGAAAACCAACTCGATTAAAGTAATTGGCAATAAAAACCGTTGTAAACGCCCCCGACATAAACACTTCCCCATGCGCAAAATTGATCATGAGCAAAATGCCATAAACCAGTGTGTAACCCAGGGCAATGAGAGCATAAATACTGCCTTGCGCCAGACCCGAAATACTCAGACTGATCCAGGTAGTGATAGTATATTTGCCGGAAGTAAGCGTATTAAAAGCCCCCACCACAATTAACAGAATAATGACAATGCGCAGCCCCCACAAAAACATATCCACCCACGAAACCCCGTCAAGCTTTCGCCGCAAATCTTCCATTATGCAATCACCTCTTCCTCGATGTACAGAATGAGCCAGGGAACATTCTCCCTGGCTCATCACGGCAGTCGTTTTATTTGCTTGAATTCATCCCGCTTGTGCAACTGAAAGACAAAAACCCTAAAGGTTTCGGAAAACCCTTAGGGTCTCTATGAAAACAAGCCTATGGCGTCCAGACGGCTTGAGGAGGCCAATTACTACCACTCACTTCCGCGTCGGTGATTCTGTAAATACCCAGAGCCTCGCCGGTTGCGCAGTCACCTGTTTCATTACAGGCCAGCGTACCCGTCACGCCGCGGAAGCCGGCGGTGGCGGTAACGGCATCACGTAATGCCTGGCGCGGGATCAGCAGCGTGCCATCATCACCTTTCAGGGCGACTTTTTCAATGGCATCTAGCAGAATGTTGGTGGCGTCATAGGCATGAGCATGGAAACCGCTGGGCGGCGAACCACCGAACTTCGCGTCCCACTTGGCCAACAATTGTTGGTAAGCATCACCCTCTACGTAGGGGCCAGAGAGATACATACCTACCGCGGCCGGGCCTGTGCCAGAGGGGAAGCTTTCGGACAACAAACCGTCAGCGCCAAACAGGACGGTGTTTTCCAAGCCAGCGACCTCTTTGGATTGGGCGGCAATGAAGTTGCCTTCCGGCTCAAAGATGGGGAAATAGAGGACATCGGGCGAACCGGCGCCAACATTGGTGAGGATGGGGCGCATGTCGGTGTCACCGACGTTGACGGCGCCCTGGAACGTCACGGTGCCACCCAATTCTTTGAAGCGGTCGGCAAAGACGCCTTGCAACCCGTCGGCGTAGGGGCTGCCATCATGGATGGTTGCGGCGGTGCGGGCGCCCAGTTCGTTATAGGCATAGTCAGCAGCCACACGGCCCTGGAAGAGATCATTGTGCGCGGTACGGTAGTAACCAGGATGCCAGGTGCCTTCTTTGTTGGTCAGCGCCGGGGCGGTATTGGAGGGGGAAATCATAAGCATGCCGGCTTCGCTGATGATGGGCAAACCGGCTGTAGCCTCACTGGAGCAGCTGGAGCCAATGATACCCACAATTTGGGTGTCGGCCGCAAGTTTCTGGGCGGCGGTTTGCCCACCTTCGGCGCTACAACCCGAGTCTTCACCTTTCAGGTTAATGTTATGATCGAGCAGTTTGCCGCCGCGATCATCAATGGCAATTTCAATACCACCACGGGAATCTTCACCCAGGAAGGCGGTGGCCCCGGAGATGGTGAGCATGTAGGCGATGGTAATGGGTTCATCGGGAGCAATAGTGACACAACCAATGGTGTCTTCACATTCTAATTCGTCACCGCCGCTGCAAGCTGACAGGGCCAGCGTGAAAAGCAGCGCAGCTAAAAGTAACAAGGCAATTCGTTTCATGGGGTTCTCCTCCTAAGAGAGTTATAGAAAATTGAACAATTGTGGTTAACTCAATGTGGACATTTTTTCGTCGTTCATACAGATTGGTCATCGGTAATACGTTGTCTGCATCACCTCCTTGTGTGGTTTTGAATACGGGTTGAGGTATTTTTAAGATGAGGATTCTATTAAATTATTGCAGGTTGTCAACTTCGGACACGGCCGTGTCTTCACTTTTCTCCACTTTTTCCGGGATCGCATCCTCAACCGTCTCGATAAATTCACCCGTACTCATAAAAATGACCCGCTCGGCGATATTGGTACAGCGGTCGCCAATGCGTTCCAGATTGTGCCCCACCCACAATAAAAACATGGCCCGACGGATATAGGCGCTGTCTTGCATGGCCAGGACGCTTTCCTGGTACAGTTTACGGTACTGTTTGTCTAACTTATCATCCCGCCTGACCAGATTACGGGCTTCCTCGGCGTTGTTGTTGACATACGCATCAATACTGGTTTGTAGCATTTTGCGTGCCTGTTTTTCCATTTTTGGTAGCTTATGCAGCGACTCGATCTCGCTTTCCCCTTCCAGGCGGGCCACCAGCCGGGCAATACCGGCGGCATGGTCCCCCATGCGTTCCAGTTCCACGGCAATGTGAATGGCGGCAATGACGGTACGCAAGTCTCTGGCAGCCGGCGCCTGGGTGGCCAGAATCTTCAAGCTCTCTTCTTCAATGTTGTAACGCAGGCGATTCACTTCGTCGTCGCCAACGATCACTTGCTGCGCCAGGGGGATATTGCGCTGATAAAGCGCCAACATGGCATCACCAACAGCCACATCTACCAGGCTGGCCATCCGCAAGATATTCGTTTTGACATTGTTGAGTTCTTTGTCCAAGAGGGAACGGCTGGTTGAAAAGGTCATCTTCGTCTCCTTCCAGGTGGCGATTATCCCCATCGCCTACCAAGACATACGCGGGTTAATTGTCAATGGTCAATGGTCAACAGTCAACTAGCAATTACAGACAGTTGGGCCAGGCAAGGGGTTGTATGGCAGGCATTGGGTAATCAAAATGGTTCTGCCGCTTGCCGGGCACTATGCTACGAACCGGCTAATTCCACCCCTTCAGCCAGGGGGCCGGCTTTTTGGTCAAATGCAGCCCGGATGGCTTCGTAATCGGCGACGGGCAATCTGGCCCGGCTTTGCTGTTTCAGGAAGCCTTTGACCTTGGTGTAGTGCATGGCGGGGATAGATGATCCTTTTAAGTCCAGGTCTTTCATCCCTTTGGTGGTAAAGACAATCAACGCGCCGATGGGCACTTCTTCAATCTGCGGCGCATTTTTTTGCAGAAAATGGGCGATGGCCGCCACGCTGTTTTCGGCTTCTCTGGTAGGGTTGCCAATGCCTTCCTGCCCAAAGAAGCGGCGCAGCCCCATGCCCGTTTGTTTCCATTTGTCGTCTTGTACGGTGATCTGCCCACCCTGGTATTTGGCCACCAGAACGATGATGCCGGAAGGCAGCAGCAGCACGTGGGGGGCGGGCAGGATGTAGTGGTAGATACGGCCGTCCTTCCCCACCTTCTCCAACGCCTCATCGAGTACCTGGTCGGGGCGTGGCCGGCGCACATATCGCTGCGCCAGATAGATGCCCACCTGGGACAACATCCAGCCCACCAGCAGCGCCGCCAACTGCCAATAAAAGACCGTTTGGGGATCGCCCACAAAGATGAGGGCCATACCCACAATCAACGCTCCCATGCCGGTAAAACTGGCAACCTGGCCAATGGTGCGGTATCGAGCAATTTTTTTGTCGTCGCGGATGATAATCATGTGTTGTATTTCCCTACAACCAGGCAGGCATTTTGCCCGCCCAGGCCAAAGGAGTTAGAGAGAACGGTCTGTACGGCTGCCGGGCGCGGCGCATTGGGCACATAGTCCAGGTCACATTCCGGGTCGGGCGTTTCGTAGTTCCAGGTGGGGGGGATGAGGTCGTGGTTCAGGGTGCAAATGCTCATAATGGCTTCCACCGCCCCCGCGCCGCCCATCAGGTGCCCCAAGACGGATTTGTTGCTGCTGACGGGGATTTCATAGGCGCGTTCGCCAAAGAGCCGTTTGATGGCCAGCGTTTCGGTGCTGTCGTTCATGGGGGTGCCGGTGCCATGAGCGTTGATGTAGCTGACGTCTTGGGGCGTCAACCCGCCGTCTTCAATTGACCAGCGCATGGCGCGGACGGCGCCGGCGGCGTCCGGGTCTTGGGCAGCCACGTGGAAGGCGTCTGAGGAGGAGGCGTGGCCGAGCAGCTCGGCATAAATGCGCGGGGCGCGCCGCGCCAGGGCGTGGTCCAGCCGTTCAATCACCAAGACGCCCGCTCCTTCGCTGAGGATGAAACCATCGCGGTCTTTGTCAAACGGCCGTGACGCCCTTTCCGGTGTGTGGTTAAATGCCATAGACAATGCCTGCATCCGCCCAAACCCGACGACGGCTGCTTCAATAATCAACCCTTCCGCGCCGCCGCACACCACCATATCGGCACGGCCGTTGCGGATAAACTCCATCCCTTCGCCAATGGCCTGGGTGCCGGTAGCGCAGGCGGCGTTGACGGTAGCAATCGGCCCCTGCGTCTGCGCCAGCAGGCTGACGTGATAGGAGGGCATATTGGGCAGGAAACCGGTCATGGCAAAGGGATTGACACGAGTGTACCCCTTCGCCTTCAACACTTCCCACTGTTCAAAGGCCACATCAATGCCGCCCACCCCCACGCCAATGGCCGTGCCGCCCCGTTCCGGGTTCGGCACTTTGCCATCGGGCAGGCCGGCGTCGGCGATGGCCTGCTGTGCGGCGGCCACCGTCAATTGGGAGACGCGAGACATACGCCGCGCTTCTTTGAAATCTATGTACTGTTTGGGGTCAAAATCCTTCACTTCCCCGGCCAGCGTCCAGGGATAGGGGGAAGCGTCAAACTGGGTGATGGGGCCAATACCGGAACGGCCGTGTACCAGCCCTTCCCACGTTTCCGCCACCGAATGTCCCAGCGGCGTGATCGCCCCCATCCCCGTCACCACAATACGTGGCCGCCCTTTGGCGTCGTAATAGTTGATATCCATTCTTTTCTCTCGTTTTTTTCGTAATCCGTAACCCGTAACCCGTGAATCGTTTACGGCTCACGGATTACGGCTCACGGATTACGGCTCACGATTCCTTCTTCAATCGCCCCCACCACCCCACTCTGCACCACCAGCCGGGCCTGGCCGACGGCATGTTTGATGGCTAATGCTCCCGAACGGCCGTGACCGATAATCACAACCCCTTGCACACCCAACAGTGGCGCGCCGCCTACCTCTTCCGGGTCTAGCTGCCGCCGCACGCGGGTAAAGGCCGGGCGCGCCAGCAAGCCGCCCAGGATGGTGCGCGGCCCGGCCATCATCTGCTCGCGGATGGCGTCAGACATATATTTGGCGATGGCTTCCGACGTTTTCATGATCAAATTGCCGGAAAAACCATCGGTCACGGCCACATTGGCCGCGCCGTTCATAAACTCTTTGGGTTCAATGTTGCCCACGTAGTTCAGGCCGCTGGCTTTCAGCAGTGCGCCCGCCTCTTTCACCAGTTCCGTGCCCTTGCCCTCTTCCTCGCCATTGGAAATGAGACCCACACGTGGGTTTTCCACGCCATGCACCCGCGCCATGTAAATGCTGCCCATGATGCCAAATTGCAGCAGGTACTCCGCTTTACAATCCGCATTCGCGCCGCTGTCAATGAGGAACGGCCGTTCCTTAATGGGAAAGACCACGCCCAGCCCCGGCCGTTTGACGCCCGGTATGCGCCCCAACCCCACGCCGCGCAGAGTGGCAATGGCCAGCACGGCGCCGGTATTCCCGGCGGTGACAAACGCATCCGCTTCGCCATCGCGCACCAGCCCCAGCCCCACGTGCATAGAGGAGCCGGGCAGCCCTTTGACCACTTCGGTGGGTTTGGCGTCCATGGGCACGGCCGTAGCGGCATGGCGCACTTCAATGGGCAAACCGGCCGTATCCTCTTTGGCCAGTTCCGCCTCAATCTGCGCCTGGTCGCCCACCAGGATGATGGTTTCTTCAAATTCGCGGGCCGCCCACACCGCCCCGGCCACATCTGGCCCCGGCCGGTTATCGCTGCCCATGGCGTCTACTACAATTCGCATCTTGTAAACTCGTTCGTTATTAAAGACCCTAAGGGTTTCAGAAAACCCTTAGGGTCTACACTTGCAAATTGGGCGGATTCTATCGGCGGGGAATGGTTGGCGCAAATAGGGGGAGATGGAGATTGGAGATTAGAGATTGCGCCATCTCCAATCTCTAATCTCCAATCTCACGATCCGTGCCCTTCTGTGACCAGATCGGCAAAGACCACAATGCGGTGGGTGTTGATGCGGTAGGGGTAACAGGAGATGAGGGTGGCGCTGGCGTGGTTGGTGGCGGCCAGCACATCAACCTGGGTGGGTTCTACAATCTCAATTTTGGTGACGACGTAGGTATAGGCGCGCTGATTGGTCTGCACCACAAATTCGTCGCCGGGAGAAAGCTGATCCAGGTGTTGGAAAATCGCGCCGTACACATCGTTGTGGGCGGCCAGGACCATGTTGCCCACCTGCCCTGGCTGCGCCGAGCCAATGTGATGGGCCACGCCGCGCTTCAACTGCTCCCAATCATACGCCCCTTCGACGACGGGGTGGTTGACGCCGATGGCCGGAATTTGAATGACCCGCGCCTGTTCAGGGCCGGGGGTGGGGATGGGCGGCGGCTGGTACGCCTGCATGACGGGCAGCAGGTGGGCGGGAATGTCGCCGGATTCGATGGGTTCGGGTGAGCGACCTTCGATGTAACGGTGGCCGGTGGGCAGCACCACCAGATCAATGACGGGGGTGGGCACGGCCGTAGGCAGTGCCAATCCGGCCGCTTCCACTTGCTGCACGGCCGTCAACTCCTGGTTCAGTTCGCGTTGGGTCGTCCACAAATTAAAGAGGATGTAGAGCAGGCCGAGTACGGCCGTGACCTCCACCAGCAGCAGCCCCTTATTGGCGATACGGCGGCCCAGGCCAGGTGGTGGGGGAGCGGTGTGGGGAAAATCGGTGCTGTAAACGGGGGATACGGCCGTGTCTTGATGGTCGGGCGCGGGCAGATGGGCGATCTCGACGACGCGCCCCATTTCGCGCAGCCGCCGCAGCCGCAGGCGGCGTTCTGTCCGTTTTTTGCGATAGAGTAGATGCTCTAACTCCTGTACCGATAGCTCTTCGATGGGCTGTTTTCCATTTCTTGCCATGCCCTAATAATAATTCGCTTTCAACAATATGTAAAGTTGAGCAGATTGGCTGATTCATTGAGAATCAACCAATCTGCTGCCTGGCTGGTGTAAGAATCGCCTCCCATTACCTGTCTATACAGGTGATTGGATTAGGCAAAATGTTGGGGAGAGATAAAATCCCAAAGGCAAATTGAAAACAGAGATAGAGACCCTAAGGGTTTGCCTGCGGGCAATTCGCTTTATTAAGATACCAAACCCTTAGGGTCTTCCGAGGAAGAGTATGCAACAAGAACGAGTGATTATTATAGGTTCAGGGCCGGCCGGGTTGACGGCGGCGCTGTATACGGGGCGGGCCATGCTCAACCCGCTGGTGATTGCCGGGATGCAGTTGGGCGGGCAGATCAGCCTGACGGGTGAGGTAGAAAATTACCCCGGCTTTTGGAGTCCTGACCATACCCCCACGGGGCCGGAGCTGGTGGACGTGATGCACAAACAGGCGGAGCATTTTGGGGCACGCTTTGTGTATGATGAGGTGGTAGAGGTGGATTTTGGTGTACGGCCGTTTCGCATCAAAACCTACAGCGCCGAATACCTGGCCGACAGCGTCATCGTCACCGTCGGCGCGTCGCCCACCAAATTGGGCGTGCCCGGCGAAGCGGAATACGTGGGGCGCGGCGTCAGCTACTGCGGCACCTGCGACGGCTTCTTCTTTCGCAATAAAGATGTCGTCGTGGTGGGCGGCGGCGACAGCGCCCTGGAAGAAGGTATCTTCCTGACCAAATTCGCCAACAAAGTGAAAGTCATCCACCGCCGCGACCAACTGCGCGCCGGGGCCATTTTGCAAAAGCGGGCCTTCGCCAACGAAAAAATCTCCTTTATCTGGGACACGGTGGTGGAAGAGATCGTGGGCAACGGCGTGGTACAGGGTGTGCGCGTGAAAAACGTCAAGACGAACGAAATCCGCCAGGTAGAGACAGATGGCGTCTTCATCTTCATCGGCCATGATCCCAACAACCACTTTTTGGTGGGGCAGTTGGCAATGGATGAGGAAGGGTACGTCATCACCGACGAACATTATCGCACCAGCGTACCCGGCGTTTATGCCGCCGGGGAAATTCAAGACCCCCACTTCCGCCAGATTTCCACCTCCGTCGGCCAGGGCGCCGGCGCGGCCATTGAGCTGGAGAAGTGGCTGGCGGGGCAAGAGTAGTGTCAGGTGTTTAAGTGTCAGGTGTCAGGTAACTTGACACTTGACACCTGACACATGACACCCAAACACCGTGAGTAGATGGCGCTTCATTAAGTCCTACTGCCTCTACACCTGGGGCGGGCTGCACCGCTATTTTGGTAATCAGAATACGATGCTGTCGGAGCATGAGCGGGCGGTACATTACTTCTCGCGGGCGTATGCGGTGGACCCGACGTTCCGCATGGCGCGGCTGAGCCGGGCGATTCTGTTGGGGCGGGAATTGGGGCGGACGCGAGAGGCGCTGGCCGATTTGGATGCGCTGTTAGCCGAAGACCCGGCGTTTGCCCCGGCGCGGTTGAATCGGGGGTTGATCTTGCAGGGAGACGGCCGTTACCGTGAAGCCCTGCAAGACCTGGAACAATACCTGGCCCAATCCGACTGGCGCGAACACCGCCAGGAAGCGCAACGCATCGTCGCCCTTCTGCGCGAGATTGTGGCGGAGATGGACGAAACGTGATCATGTGTCAAGTGTCAGGTGTCACGTTACTTGACACTTGACACTCAATCACCTATCCCCTGCCAGATACGTTCCAAATCGGCGCGGCTGCGGATGGGGGCGATGGTGTCCATGAAGGCGCGCAGGGAGGGGCTGTGGGCGCGGATCTCTTGCAACATGGGGCCGGTGGGGTCGCTGCCGGTGGCCCCTGGGCGGTCGGCATAGGCTCCGTAGAAGGCAAAGTACGCCTGGTTTAGTTTGCGAATCTGGTAGCCATTGGCGACAAACAACTGCCGCCGTTCTTCCATATAATTTTCCGCTTCTTCAATTTTTCCCTCGGCCAATAGCTCATCCACGCGGATGCGGGTGGCGGCCATTTCGGCATTGAAGTTAAACGGCGGCGGCTCGGTGGGCGGTGGGGGCGTGGTGGCTGCATCGGTCGGCTCTGGCGGCGGCGGGGGCACAAATTCCGGGTAGAAACGTCTAATCACTTCGGCGCCAATTTCCTGATCAATCAAGGAAGCGATGGTTTCGTTGATGACACGCACTTCGGGGTCATTGTAATAAATGCCCACCGGGTAGAAGCTCATCCAGTGATGGCCCCATTCGTGGGCGGTCACTTCGGCCAGCCAGTTGAGATTACTCGTCTCCTGCACCATGGCCGGGTAGGTGCCCATGCCGCCAATGGGCACGATGAGGGCGGAGAGATCGAGGTGATCGGTCACGGCCGTTTCCATTTCCTCTTTGTGCGGTGTTGTCAGCCCCGGCGACAGGGTGCGCTGGTAAATGCGCTCAATGCGGTCACGCGGGGAGACGATTAAGACGGTGGGCAGGGGGGTCATGTGCATCAGGACGGGCGGCCACGCCTGGCGCAGCACGTCAAACCCTTCGTCGGCCAGCACGGCCGCCACCTGGTCTTGCACAATCGCTTCGGCCAGGGGTTGCACGGCCGTGAGTTGTTGGCGCACGGCCGTTAACTCCGCCAGCAAATCGGCGGACGCGGCGGCCGGGTCGGTCACGTTCGGGTCCACATACAGGGCGTTAATTTGCCCATCCAACTCCTGAGCGCGGCGCAGCAGCGCCAGATAATCCAGCACCAGTTGTTTGCGGTCGGCTTCGGCCAGGAAGAGGTGCCCGCCGGTCAGCGCGGCTTTGGCTTTTGCGGCAAAAGCGTTGACCTCCCACACCAGAAAATCAAACTGCTGCTGGCCAACGATGGCGTTGAGCTTTTCCTCCTCCGTGCCAAACGGCGGCCAATCGCGGGCAAAGATTAGCAGGCCAATAGCAACGGCCAACAATGCGTTGAGGGCAAATGTGAGGCGGCGCATGAGCATGGGCGAATGGTACAGGGGGTAAGCAGCAGGTGGCAAGTGGCAGGCAGCAGGTTATCACACTCTTATTACCTGCCATTTAGGGTAATGAATCATCTAGATAGGGGAGACTTAACCCCATTTCCCCAGGAACTCAACTGTATTCTGCATGTCATGGGCAGACTTTGTGGCGATCAACTTTAAGAGGCGACGCATCTGTTCACCGACCGAATATGTCTGCTGTGGGCATAGAATCATCCCAGGGTGAGATTTGCCTTCTTGTAGATACAGGGTGTGCAGATTAAAGAAATCACCCACATTGAAGCTGTACAATACACGTCCTTGCTCACTGGCATATTGAAGATGGAATAGGTCTGGTTGCTCAATCATTTCCTCGTCAAGAGCAGTTGTTACGTCCACGCCTCGCGCTCGCAAGGCGCGTACCAGGGCACGACTCATGGAGTCTTCGTCAATGTAGAGACGAATTGTCATGAGGTGTGGAGGTGTTCAAGCCGCGCCGATTCGTCTAAATCGGCTATCATGGCCGCTTCAATTTCAGCCCGGTTAGCATGGTAAAAGGCCAGCGCGGCATGAACCTGAGCCAGACTCAAATGCCCAATTTCATCGGCAATTTCCTCCGGCATCAGCCCAAGCTTATACCACTCCACAATCCGCTGCACAGTTACGCCTGTCCCGGCAATGCGTGGCCGCCCTCCCCGTATTTCTGGTGAAGAGACGATCAGGGTGCCGATGTCAATTAATGCTTCCATTATTCTGTCTCCTTTCAATAACACTCGTCCACAGTTTACCATGAAATTGTAGGGGCGAGGCAGGTGGGCATTATGTTGTCTGGCAAGACAAAACTTTCCCCACCTGCCTCGCCCCTACCGGATACATTTCAGGTATGATTGGGTCATGCGATTTTTAGTGACAGGTGGCGCGGGGTTTTTGGGCACGGCGTTGGCAAACCGGCTGGCGCGCAGTGGGCACGAGGTGCAGGTGCTGGATGATTTGAGCCGGGGCAATCAAGAGGGGTTGGACACGGCCGTGCAGTGTACCCAGGGCGACGTGGACAATATCCCCCTGCTCTGGTCGCTGCTGCGTGGGGTGGACTGCGTCTACCATCTGGCGGCGCGGGTGTCGGTGGCCGAATCTATTTTGCATCCCCGCGAATACAGCCGGGTGAATGTGGGCGGTACGGTCAGCCTGATGGAAGCGATGCGGGATACAGGGGTGCGGCGGGTGGTGTTGGCGTCATCGGGGGCGGTGTACGGCCGTCAGCCGCAGCAGCCCGTCCACGAAGATGACCACCCCCAACCAGACTCCCCCTACGCCGTCAGCAAATGGGCCGCCGAGCAGTACGTCCACACCATCGGCCAGTTGTGGGGCATAGAAACAGTGGCCCTGCGCATCTTCAACGCCTACGGGCCGGGACAACAACTGCCCGCTTCCCATGCGCCGGTGGTGCCCCGTTTTTTGCGGCAGGCGATCAGCGGCGGCTCGGTGGTGCTGTTTGGCGGCGGGCAGCAGACGCGGGATTTTGTGTATGTTACGGACGTGGTAGAGGCATTGGTCAGCGCAGCCACGGCCGGTCATATCAACCGGCAAATCATCAACATTGGCCGGGGTGTGGAGATCAGTATCGCCGCGTTGGTTGACGAGATCGAAACCGTGACCGGCCACAAACTGCACCGCATTCACAACCCGGAGAAATCGGGCGGTGTGCCCCGGTTGGTGGCTGACATTAGCCGCGCCAAAATACTGTTGGGCTTTCGGCCGTTGGTCGGGTTGGCGGAGGGGTTGGAGAGGATGTTGCGGGAGGATGGGCGTTTTTCGTGATGCGTGAGCCGTGAACCGTGAGCCGATTACGGATTACGGATTACGAATTACGGATTACGAACTCCCCGCCGGTAGCGTAAAGTAAAAGGTGCTGCCTCCGCCGGGTTCGCTTTTTACGCCTACTGTGCCGCCCAGTTTGTCCATGATGCGGCGAACGATGGAAAGGCCCAGGCCATGCCCATCGGCGCGGATAGTGTCCAGGCGGGAAAATTCAGCAAAGAGGCGGGTTTGTTGTTCGGCCGTCAGCCCATTTCCATTGTCCTTCACCCAAAAACGCACGGTGTTGTCTGCCTGCTGTGTTGCACCCAATTCCGCAATGGGCGGCTGCCCGCCATATTTGATGGCATTGCTCAGGTAGTTCACCCACACCTCTTCCAACCAGGGAGCATATCCCAGAGCAGGCGGCCATTGCTCTGGCAGCACGATCTCGGCCTGAGATTCAGCCGCCAGCAGCGCCAGCCGTTTCTGCGCATTGCGCACAATGCGCCCCATCTCGATGGGTTGTAGGGGCACGTCTTGTTTGCGCACGCTGGAAAGCAGCAGCAGTTCATCAATGATGTTGACCGCTTTGTAGCCGGATTTAAGGACGTTTTGCAGCAGTTCGGCGCGCTGGTCGGCCGTCATAATCTCGTGGTCTAGCGCCAGTAGTTCAGTGAAACCGATGATGAGCGAGAGGGGATTTTTCAGGTCATGGGCGACGGTGTGGGCAAAGGCGTCTAATTCAGCAATTTGATCCAACAGGTCTTGTTGCAAACTGTGGAGGGTGAGGTGGGTTCGCACATGCGTCAGCACCTCATCCGCCTGGAAGGGACGGGTGATGTAATCAATGCCACCGGCGGCGAAGGCGTGGGCTTTGTCAAACGGGCCGCTGAGGGCGCTGATGAAGATGATGGGGACGTTGCGCGTTTGGGGGGCGGCTTTGAACTGGCGACACAATTCATAGCCGTCCATTTCCGGCATCATAATGTCCAGCAGGATCAAGTCGGGAGGATCAATTTGGGAAGCATGGAGGGCGGCACGGCCGTCGCCCACCACCTGCACCCGATAACCGGCCCGCCCCAAAATTTGCGACAACAACTGCAAATTTTCTGGCTTATCATCTACGACCAGAATGGTGGCTAATGGAGACTCTTCCATGCCGTATATGATAAAACGATCAGGTGACTATTGCCAATGGGTGAGAGGTAGCAGGTGATTGGGGGCAGGTAGGTGATCGGGTGTCAGGTGATCGGGTGTCAGGTGTCAGGTGATCGGGTGTCAGGTGTCAGGTGTCAGGTGATCGGGTGTCAGGTGTCAGGTGATCGGGTGTCAGGTGTCAGGTGAATTCTTGACACCTGACACCTGACGCACAATCATCGATCCACCGGCAGGCCGGCGGCTTCCCAGGCGATAATACCGCCCTGCATATTGTGAACGTTGGCATAGCCCTGCGCCCGCAAAAAGTCGGCGACCTGCCCGCTGCGGTTGCCACTGCGGCAGGTGACGATCACCTCTTTGTCGGTGGGAATTTCGCTCAGGCGCGATGCCACTTCGTTCATGGGGATGAGGGTCACGCCAGGGATGTGTCCTTCGTCATATTCCCACTGTTCGCGCACATCAATCAGCACCACATCATCCCGCTCTTTGACAGCGGCGACGGTTTTTACGTCTACGGTGGCGGGCAGGGTGGCAGGGTTCACATCGGCACTGACCACCGATGTCGTCGTTGTCCCACCACATGCCGTCAGCAGCACGGCCGTTAACAACACCATCAACAACACCAATTTCTTCATCATAACTACACTCCGTATACTCAGACCTGACAGGTCTCTGAAGACCGGTCAGGTCTTATGCACGTTGAAATAAAACTGGTGAAATTGTAGTCGAAACGGCCGTTTCGTGTGTAAGAGGACGGTAAGGGTTTAGTCCATTGTTACCGAACCGACGTTGATGTGAATGGTGAGGTCAACACGGTCATCGGCAGCGGCATAACCCACCGTCTGCCACACATTCTCTTTACCAGGCGCCGGCTGCAAGGCGGGATTGTTGGCCGAAAAGCTGCCTAGAGATTGGTCTACCTGCACCCGCGCGGCCATGCCCGGCGGCAGGTGCAGGGTGACGGCGCCGGCGTTCACTTGCAGATCAATGGCATGACGGCCGTCCGCCGGCAGCGTAATCGCCGTACTGGTGGCATTGTTCACCAGGGTGGCGTCGTAATCCCCACCCGGCAGCAGCAGTTCCGACTCGGCCGCGTTGGTAGTGGCAGTTAAACGGCTCAACTGTAAATCCTGCAAATCCAGGTGAGCCACCCCGGCGACCGTTTCCACAGTCAATGCCGCCAGCACATGGGGACTGATGCCCACCTGCCAGCGATTGGCTTCGCCATAGTCGCGCCAGTAATTGGGCCAGAACACCCAGGTCTCGGCATCTTCTTGTGGGGCCAGGCGTATCGTGGCTTTGCTGCCGCTGGCGCTGGTTTCAAACAGGTAATCATCCTGGTAATAGACCGTGCCTTCGATCAACTTGCGGCTGTCTTCCAGGGCGTACAGGTCGGCGCCAGGTGGGCCGATGGTGATGTTGTACACGGCCGTTTCCACCCCTGGCGCAGCATATTGAATCGTGTCGGTCTGCCAGTCGCCAATAGCGGCACTGCTCCGGTTGCCCCACCACGAGCCGCCCAGTCCATTCAGCAGCACGTAACCAAAGACCAGCACGGCGATAAGGGCAATTAACCCGCTCAGAAAAGCGCTGTACGGCCGTGGCGCTTGCAGCACCAAAATGTTCAGCCCCAAAAACACCAGCATCAGCGGCCACAAGCGCAGCACATCCAGCCAGTGCAAATCCGTCACCGGGTTCACCTGGTTGAACAAGAGAAACAGCCCAATAGCAATCAACACAATCGGCCCAAACAACGACCGGTGATGACGTTCCTTATGTGTTAACTCAGACATTCCAACCTCCAAAAAGGATGTCAGGTATAAGTGTCAGGTACTCAGGTACTCAGGTGTCAGGCGCCAGTTACTTGACACCTGACACCTGAACACCTGACACCTTTACACCTTGTGCCAATTGGCGCGGAAATTGCGCAGCAGCAGCACAAAACCCAGGCCGATGAGCAGCAGCGGCAGGGCATAGGTGCCCAGGCCAAACCCATTGATGCCGATGACCAGTTCAAAGAAAATGGCGGCTACCACAAAAATAGTTAGCCCAACTTTGACCAGGTCTTTGCCAGATTTCACCATGTCGGCGCGTTCTTTGACCGCGCCAAAGAGCCACAGCCCGACGCCTACGCCGGTGGGGGCGACCAGCGCCCAGGCGTAAGCCCAACTGGCCCAGGCATCGGTGATGTTTTGCGTCAGCAAAATCAGCCCCACCATGGTCACAATGCCGCTGACCATAGCCACCGCCTGCCCCACTTCCTCATCCAACATCAGCGCCCCCAGGAATAACATAATGCCGGGCACAATCACAAAAAAGGGCCAGATGTACTGCCCGATGGTGATGTCCAGCAGTTCGCCAATGAGAAATGCAATCCCCAACACAATCAACGCCGCCCCAAAGACGGCGTTGGCGCGGGTCAACCCTGTTTTTTCACTTTTTTTGTCCATTTGTAAACCTCCGGGAGATTAGAGATTGGAGACTGGAGATTATCAGAGCCAATCTCCAATCTCTAATCTCCAATCTCCACCCCAACTTTTCATTTATACGCACAAGACACACTGCTTGTTATAGGGGTAGCATAAGCCAAAAAGGGTACGGCCGTCCTCTAACTTTGGTTACGGTTCCGGTTATGTTTTGCGTCTGACCTGACTTCTTGTTCGCTCTTGCCCATTTGGGTAGACTGTGCCCCGGAGGAATGGTGATGGAAACGGATGGGCGTTTTTATCTGGGAAGATTGGTAGACAAAGAGGCTGGCGCGCCCTACCTCTACCCGCCCGATGACCTGACCACCCACGCGCTGGTGGTGGGCATGACCGGCTCTGTCAAGACCGGCCTCTGCCTGAATCTGCTGGAAGAGGCTGCCTTGCAGCGTATTCCGGCGTTGATGATTGACCCAAAGGGGGATATTACCAATGCGCTGCTGCATTTCCCCAACCTGGCAGGAGAGGATTTTCAGCCCTGGGTGAATCCAGTGGAGGTGCGGCGGCAAGGGCGGACGGTTGAGGAGTTGATGGATCGAGGTGGCGGAACGGGTTACGGCCGTGCCCATCACCCCCTTCAAAAAAGATATTGCCGTCACCCACTTTGGTGTGGCCTGGGCGCCGGTAATCGGTGAACGGATGTAAACTCGTTCCCACGCTTTGCGTGGAACGGCCGTCGGCCACGCTCTGCGTGGCGTCCCCGGACGCGGAGCGTTGGGGGTTTTATTCCACGCGGAGCGTGGAACGAGAGGTATGAGAGGGAGAGAGAGGTGAGGTTTGGCGAAATCCGGTTTCTGATACAATTACCTCATAAATTTACCCCAAAAAACGGGAAGGACATGAATCGAGAATATCATCGCTGGTACAGCCCCTCACTGGGGCGGGATATGGAGCTACTCATCTTCGGCCACGCCGGGGCGCGCGTCTTGGTTTTCCCCACCTCCAAAGGTAAGTATTACGAATGGGAAGACCGGGGCATGATGGGCGCGCTGGGGGAACATCTGGCGCGGGGCTGGATACAGATGTATTGCGTGGACAGTGTGGACGCGGAAAGCTGGTACGCCTGGTGGAAATGGCCCGGCGACCGCGCCTGGCGGCAGCAGCAGTATGAAAATTACCTGCTCCACGAAGTGCTGCCCCTCTCCTGGCAGAAGAACCGCAACCCTTTTCTGATCACCGTTGGCGCCAGTTTTGGCGCGTACCATGCCGTCAATTTTGCCCTGCGCCATCCACACCTGGTGGGGCGCACCATTGGCATGAGCGGCATCTACGATATTTCGCGCTGGGCGGACGGCGACAGCAGCGAACACGTCTATAAACACAACCCGGTCTGGTACATCCCCCATGAGCATGATGGGGGGCGGCTGGACGCGCTGCGACGGCAAGACATCATCCTGGCGGTGGGGCGGGATGACAGCTTACGCGGTAATAACGAGTATCTGTCCGGGCTGCTGTGGGGCAAAGGCATCGGCAACGCCCTGCGCATCTGGGACGGCTGGTCACACGATTGGCCCTATTGGATGAATATGATCCGGTTGTATATTGGGGGGCATGATTGAGAATTATGAATTAGGAATTATGAATTATGAAGGAGTACCTCTTTTTCATAATTCATAATTCATAATTCCTAATTCCCCATACGGAGGTTGGAATGACGTTGAAAATTGGTCTTTTGGTGGGTATGGAATGGTCGTGGCCGCCGGCGTTTATGGATGAGGTGAATAAACGAGAGGCGGGGGTAACGGCCGAATACATGAAAATCGGTGGCACGCGCATGAATGAGCCGGGTGAGTATGCGGTGATCATTGACCGCATTTCCCATGAGGTGCCCTATTACCGCTCGTTCCTGAAAAACGCCCTGTTGCAGGGCACACACGTCATCAATAATCCCTTTATGTGGACGGCCGATGATAAATTTTTTGGCGCTTCGCTGGTGACGAAATTGGGCATTGCCAGCCCGAAGACGGTGGTGCTGCCCAATAAGGATTACATCCCCGGCATTGACCACCAGAAGAGCCTGCGCAATCTGTTGTTTCCCATTCCCTGGGAGGAGTTAGTGGAATATGTGGGCGGTTTCCCGTGTGTGCTGAAAGACGCGCACGGCGGTGGCTGGAAAGAGGTGTACATTTGCCACAACTATCAGGACTTGTGGCACAGTTATAACCAGTCTGGGCTGCTGACGATGGTGCTACAAGAGTTTATTAAGTGGGACAATTACATCCGCTGTATGTGCCTGGGGCAGGAGGAGGTGCTGGTGATGAAGTATGACCCCAACAGCCGCCGCTATATGCACCATGACCTGTCGCCGGAACTGTATGAACGGATTCATTCGGATTGTTTGAAGCTGGTGCAGGCGTTTGGGTATGACATGAACACGGCCGAATGGGCGGTGCGCGACGGCATTCCCTATGCCATTGATTTTATGAACCCGGCGCCGGATATGGACGTGAATTCGTTGGGTTACGAGTTCCACCGCTGGTGTGTGACACACATGGCCGACCTGTGCATCCGGCTGGCGAAAGAGCCACGGCCGCAGGTGGCAGAGTTGCGGTGGAGCAGCTTGTTTTAACAGGGTGTCAAGTATCAGGTGTCAGGTGTCAAGTTTCATGACACCTGACACCTGACACCCGACACCCCTCCACACGGAGGGAAAGATGGCGCTGAGAGAGGCAATTCGCGCGTACCATGATTTGTTGACGGAGGAGTTGGCGGCGGAGTCGCAGGGACAGTTGACGGAGCAGATGCAGATGCGCGGGCTGTTTTTTGGTAACCGGCCGTTGTGTACGGTGCTGCGGCCCCGTTTTTTGCTGCCGGACCAGTATGCTTTTTTGCGCAAGGCGATACGGCCGTTGCTAGGCGCCTTTGACAAAATTTCCGAACTGGCGGTGCAGGACGCCGATTTCCGCCAACAGTTTGGGCTGGTGGATTGGGAGGAGGAACTGATCCGGCATGATCCCGGCTACCAGGGCCATACGCCTCTTACCAGGCTGGACGCTTTTTTTGTGACGGAGTCTGGCGAACTGAAGTTCACCGAGTATAACGCCGAAGTGCCGGCGGCCTCGGCGTACAGCGATGTGCTGACCGAGGTATTTTATGGGCTGCCGGTGATGGGCATGTTTATGCGGGAGTATGTGGTACGGCCGTTGCCCACCCGTCATGCTGTCCTCCATGTGCTGATGCGGGCGTACCGGCAGTGGGGGGGCACAGGCAAACCGAACATCGCCATTTTGGACTGGGCGGAGGTGCCAACACACAGCGAGTTTGAACTGTTTATGCAATACTTTGCCTCGCAAGGGCTGGCCTGCGAGATTGTGGACCCGCGGGAGGTGGCGTATCGGAACGGCCGTCTGGTGCATGGCGACTATCCCATTGACCTGATTTACAAGCGCGTCCTCATCACCGAACTGATTGAGCGCGGCGGGCTGGACCAGCCGGTGGTAAACGCCGTGCGCGATGGCGCGGTGTGCATGGTCAACCCCTGGCGCTGCAAACTGCTCTACAAAAAGATGAGCCTGGCGGTGCTGAGCGACGAGCAAAACGCCCACCTGTTTGATGAAACCGAAACGGCGGCCATTCGCGCCCACATCCCCTGGACGCGCACCGTTGAGGAGCGCAAAACCACTTACGGTGGCCTACCCGTTGACCTGATCCCCTTCATTCACAAATACAAAGACCAATTGGTGCTGAAGCCAAATGATGATTATGGCGGGCATGGCATTGTGTTGGGTTGGCAGACAAATGCGAGTGGGTGGGAAACGGCCGTTGAAGAAGCCCTCAAATCGCCGTACATCGTCCAGGAACGGGTAGCCATCCCCACCGAACCGTACCCCAGCCTGTTGGAAGATGGGCTGCACATTTATGACCGCATGTTAGACACCGCCCCCTTTATTTTTCACGGCAGCTACGTGGATGGCTGCCTGACGCGCCTGTCCACCGACCCGCTGCTGAACGTTTCGGCCGGCGGCGGCTCCACCGTGCCCACGTTTGTGGTGGAGAAGAGATAAAATCAAAGATTGCGCAGATTACGCAGATTTTTTAATCGGTGAAATCTGCGTAATCTTTGATTATTTCCCAGGCTGAATGAAACAACCCCCTCCTATTGATTTACTCCTCCTCCTTGTCCTCATTCCGGCGCAAATCGCGCTTTTCTCTTTTGGTGATTATTTCCTGATCATTTTGCTGCTGTTGTATCTGGCGCTGACGGCGTGGCGGCCGTTGTCTGATCTGGACGCGCTACCGGAGCGGTTTGGCGTGGATCGGCTGGTGTTTTTGCTGCGGCTGCTCATCTTGTTCCTTGTTTTGCTGGTGACGCCCATTGCCGTTTCGTCGCGGAATATCCAACTGCGGTTGCAAGCCGACGCCGGGCAGGCGGATGTGACGGACACCTATTTGCGGCTGCATGATGGGGCATTGCAGTTGGAACTGGCGGTGGAACACCTGGCACAGGGTGTCAATCCCTATGTGGCGACGTATGACCACCCCTTGATGAGTATTTGGGACCCGGCCATTGGGGTGAACCCGGCGACGGAACATCTGATTTATCTGCCGGGGCTGTTGCTGGTATCGCTGCCGTTTGAGCGGTTGGGCACGGCCGTACTCGGCTTCTACGACCAACGGCTGCTCTATTTGCTGGCTTTTGTCCTGGTGGTGCTGCTGTTACCGGCAACGGTGAAACAGCCAACCTACAAACTGGCCTTGATCATTGGGGTGGCACTGAATCCCTGGCTGGCGCAGCCGGTGGTGTGGGGGATGAATGACATCCTGGTGATCCTCTGTTTGCTGGTGATGGGGTTGTTGTTGTGGAAGCGGCATCCCCTGTGGGCGGCAGCCGTGTTGGGGCTGGCCTGCACCATGAAACAGAGTGCCTGGCTGTTTGTGCCCTTCTTTTTGCTGGCGGTCTATCTGGCGGCACGGCCGGAAAAGAGGTGGCGGGAGGTGGCGACGGCCGTAGCCCTCATCGCCCTGATCATGGCCGTCATCATTGGCCCCTTTGCCCTGTGGAACCTGCCTGCATTCATGGATGATACCTTCGCTTATGCCAGCGGCACGGCCGTCACGCTCAACTATCCCATTCGCGGCTACACGGTGGGCCGGTTGCTGGTTGTTTTTGGGCAGGTGCAGTCTGACCTGGACTATTACCCCTTCTGGCTGTGGCAGGTGGTGATTGGGCTGCCGATGCTGGCGCTCTGCCTCTATTACCAATGGCGGCAGCGCACCACTGCCGCCATGTTTCTGGCCGCCAGCCTGTTCATTTTCACGTTGGGTTTTGTCTCCCGCTATTTTCAGGACAATTACGTGGGGTTTGTGATCACCCTGGCCTTTCTGGGCTTGTTTCCCACCTTCACTCACTCAGAATTCACCACGGATATGACGGATGGAACGGATTTGAACGGATAAAAATCCGTGCCTATCCGCCTTATCCGTCCAATCCGTGGTTAATTCCCAGGATTTTGCATATGGACGAGCATCGTATACCCAAACGCCAATGGTTTTTGCCGTCGGTGAGTGTGTTGGTTTTTATTTTGGTGTTCTGGATGAGCCTGCTGTTTATGCCGCAGATGTTGAATGGGGATGGGGATTTGGGGCGGCATCTGACGGTGGGGCGATACATACTGGACAACCGGGCTATCCCCACGACGGATATTTTCTCCCACACCATGCACGGCCGTTTCCTGGTACCGCATGAATGGCTGAGTCAGTTGGAGTTTGCCTGGGCGTATGGGGCGGCAGGGTTGAACGGCATTGCCTGGTTGACGGCCGTGCTCATTGCCGCCACCTATGCCATTACCACCATCACCTTGCAGCGCGTGGGGGTGCGGGCGCTACTGGCGCTGGCGGGGGGGATTTTTGCCTCAATGGTGGGGGCCATTCACACCCTCACCCGGCCGCACCTGTTCACCCTGCTCTTTTTTGCCCTGGCGCTGCTCATTTTGGAACTGTACCGGCGGCAGCCCAAGAGCAAAACGCTGCTCTGGCTGCTGCCGCTGATGCTGGTGTGGGCCAATACACACGGCGCGTTCATCAGTGGGGTTGTGCTGGTAGGGCTGTATGTGGCGGGGGCGGGGCTGGGCCGGGAGTGGCGCACGGCCGTGACCCTACTGCTCACCCTGCTGCTGCTCATTCTCATCGCCGCCCTCAATCCCGTTGGCCCGGTGATGTTGCAGCACAGCTTTGCCTATTTGCAAAACGACTTTCTGGTGGACATCACCAATGAATACCGCAGCCCCAATTTTCATCAAGTGAGCGCGTGGCCGTTTGCCGCCTTGCTGTTAGGGTCGTTGGGTTTTGGCTGGCTAAGCGGGCGGCGGCTGGCGTGGACGCCGCTGGTTTTGCTGGTGGTGTGGACGGCTTTTGCCCTCTATTCGGCGCGGAATATCCCCTTGTATGGGCTGGTGGCCATCGTCGTGCTGCTGCCGGAAGTGGATGGCTGGATAGATGGCGTATGGCCGCGATTGGGCCACTTCCTGACGGGCACGGACGCCGCCGCCCGCCAGACGTGGGGCTGGATGTGGGCGGTGGTGGTTGTGTTGGGCGTGATGTGGGCGCAGGCGAACGGGACGAAGATGGATATTTTTCGGGCGGGCAACACCTTCAGCGAACGCCAATTCCCCATCGCGGCCATTGATGCCCTGGCCGACGATTTACCGACCGGCAATATGTTCAACGAGTTCCACTGGGGCGGCTATCTGCTCTACCGGCTGTGGCCGGAGCGGGAGGTGTTTATGGACGCCCAGACCGATTTTTACGGCGAGGCGCTGACCCGCGAATTCATCCAGATTGCGGACGCGAAAGAGGGCTGGCAGGAACGGCTGGCGGTGCGGGATATACAGTGGGTGATTTTGCCCCCGGAACGGCCGTTGGCCGCCTGGCTCTCCCAATCATCGGCATGGGCAGAGGTGTATCGGGATGATACGGCCGTGGTGTGGGTGCAGCACCAAAGTGATTGATCATTCATAATGAAAGTGCTGTTTGTGGATGAATCTGGAACCCCCGCCCCTGGCCGTGATGAGCGGTATTTTGTTGTGGCGGCAATAGTCGCCGATTCCACTCGCCCATAACCACACAGATGAAGCGTATCCGGCAATCGTTAGGCGTTAAGTCTCGCCAGAACGAACTAAAAGCAGCACGAAGTCAATCAACAGTAATCAAGCGGGTTTTGAAATGGCTGGGGCAAGGGAATTTTGAAATCTTTGCTGTCATTGTTGACCAACAAGAAACACCATCAGAGAGCGGTGAGATATTGTACCGGTTAGCACTGGCTCGTGTTATCTCACATTGCCTGACTAAACATCCTCAGTTGCACGTCTATCTTGACCGACGTTACACCAATCGTCGTCAGGCAGTACAGCTAGAACAGGCGATACGCCAGGAAGTGAGCCATATCCCAGAGCAGGTGCTGATCATTGAGCAAGTAGATTCTGCCATGCACCCTGGTTTGCAGGCAGTGGATTTTGTGGCCTGGGCTTTGCGACAAAAACATGAATTTGGTGAACTTTGGGCGGCACAATTGATAGAAAACGTGATAGTGTTGGAAAAAGTGATGGGGGCAAAAAAAAGCGGCCGGCCCGGTAGCCGATAACCACCGCTCTGGGCGGAGTGGGGCGTTCTCCGAACGCCCAACTTATCCGGGACTTACAACGCCGCGTCAACATGAATTATACGCCTGCTTACGGGTGAATTCAACTTATCCAGGCTCGTTGCTCATTTCGCTTTGCAATAGGAACATCTGTGTCGGGATGATACGGCCGTGGTGTGGGTGCGGCAGGCGGGGGAATGAGGTTCAAAAATTTGTACTACACTTGAAACTTAGACTGGTGATAATTCCAGAAATGCAAGTGCAAATATGAAGAAAGGCAAATTGTGGACACGCGATGAGTTGTTACTCGCACTCAACCTGTATTTTAAGATCCCTTTTGGTCAATTTGACCAACACAATCCAAAAGTAATCAACTTGGCAAAACTGATTGATCGCACATCAAGTTCTGTGGCAATGCAACTCAGCAATTTTGCTAGTCTCGATCCGTACCATCAAAACCGAGGTGTCAGTGGGCTTCGTCCACCAGGACGATTAGCGCAACAACTTTGGGAAGAAGTGCAAAGTGATTGGGAATATGTCATTTTGGAAAGCGAAAATCTATTAGAGACTTTGATGCAACCACAGGCAAAAGCCGAAGCAGACAAAAATCTAAGCGAAATAGCCGACAAATTGCCACAAGAAAAACAGAGCGCCTTAACAGAAAAGGAGCGCTTAGTAAAGGTACGGTTGGGACAAAGGTTCTTTCGAGACTCAATTATGGCGAATTACCGTGAACGCTGTTGCGTCTGTGGTATGCCAATTACAGAGCTACTGATCGCCAGCCATATCATTCCATGGAAAGACCGAGAGGATTTACGATTAAATCCCAGTAATGGCTTATCTCTATGCGCTCTGCATGATAAGGCGTTTGACCGTGGGCTTTTATCAATTGATGATGATTACAGAGTGTTGGTTAGTTCGGCAATCTACCACTACTTTTTACACGAAGCAGTGAAAAATGGGTTGATGATTTACAATACCCACCCTATATTGTTACCAGATCGGTTCGCACCTGCGAAAGAATTCTTGTACATTCATCGTAATCAGTATTTTGTCCAATGATTTCCCAACCAAGACTATACTGCTTTAGACGACCATTCCATGAACATCGAGATTGGTTTGCATAAAACAGGCAATATAAATGAACATGGAACACTACATTCAGCGATTTGCCAGCCTCAACGCAAATAAAAACCGTAAAACGTGGACGGCAGTTACCACCCACCGCGCTCCACACAAACCGCTTCTCCTCCTGGCTGTTCTAGACCTTTTTGCACAAGGAAGCCTATCTACCAATCTTATTGAACCAACTGGTGAACTTGTTGAACTTTTCGGTTTCTACTGGCACAAAGTTCGTCCGCCCAGTCAACGTGGTAACATCACATACCCTTTTTACTACCTGCAAAGTGAAGGGTTTTGGCATTTACTACCTCACCCCGGTCAAGAGGTTGCCTTGACTGTCTACCGCCCCAATGCTGGTTTAGCAGCCTTGAGTGCAATCATATTAGGAGCCAGGCTGGACGATGATCTCTACGCCTTGCTTTGTGCGTCAGATTCGCGTGATGTATTGCGCAGGGTCTTGATCGAGACGTATTTTGCCCCGGAAATACGCGCCAGCCTCCTTGAACAAGGCGAAATTAACGCGGCTGCCTATGAGTACAGTCAGGAATTGCTGGCTAAAGCACACACCATTCTCAAGGAAGTTGCCGAAGATTCGTCTACCATTCCCACGCCAATACGTGACCAGGGGTTCCGCCGGGCTATCGTCAGAGCCTATGATCACCGTTGTGCCATTTGCGGAGTGCGGATATTAACGGCCGATGGACACACGGCCGTTGCCGCCGCCCACATCATCCCCTGGAGCATCAGCCACAACGACGACCCGCGTAATGGGTTGGCGCTTTGCCATCTATGTCATTGGACATTTGATGAGGGATTGGTCACGTTTACCGACCAATATCAGGTAAAAACATCACCCCAACTGGCATCCACCCCTAACCTGCCCGGCCACCTGCTCACTTTTGCTGGCCGTCCCCTGCTCGGCCCGGCGGATGAGGCGCTACGGCCGTTCCCGGACTCCATTCGCTGGCACAGGAAAGAGGTGTTTCACGGCCGTTAGCTCATCCTTGTGTTATAATCGCCACACCATGTTCAAACAATTCCAACCATCCGATCTCGTTGTGGAAATGGTAGGCGGTGAGCCTTACGAGTATTACCCATTAGGCGAACATATCGTCATGGCTCCCGGCATTTGTGGCGGCCGACCGACTTTCAAATACACCCGCCTGGAAGTCCGCGTCATTTTAGCTGATCTCAAAGCTGGTTATTCGGTTGACGAAGTGGTAGCCGATTTTCACCGTAGTAATCTGTCTAAGGAAGCGGTGGAAGAGGCGATAGACCTGGCCGGACGCGCATTTTTGGAATCATCACAATCCGCATTACCAATTGCCGCATAACACATGATTGTCGTAGATGAACAAATGCATAATGACCGCATTTACCAGGCTATACGCGCCTATTACCCTGGACAGGTCATTTCTATTCGTGCTTTAAGGCCAGGAACTCTCGTCAAAGATGATAACATTCCGGCCCTTCTCATTGGAACCAGACAACCAACATTTATTACCATCAATAGTGATGACTTTTGGTTGAAGGTAGCTGCCCATCGCGCCTATTGCATTATCAATTTTCCGCTGCCTGCAGAACGTCGCTTTGAGGTGCCCGGTATGTTACGCGAGGTCTTGCAGTTGCCGCTCTTTAAGACCAAATCGCAAAGGATGGGTCATATATTACATGTCGGTCATACTGTTATTTCGTACTATGGCCTTGACCGTCAACTGCATCACGTTGAGTGGTAGCAGTTCTTTGTTAACACGGCCGTTCCCGGACTCCATTCGCTGGCACAGGAAAGAGGTGTTTCACGGCCGTTAGGAGCATGAGATATAGGTAAAGCTATTCCCCTTTGGCAACTTGCTCCAGAAAATATGCAAAAGCCAACAGTTCTGTTTGCACCTGCCCCCAGGCAGGGCGCATCTGGCTAACCAACCGGGCAATCCGCTCCGGATCAAACTGGAACGCATAAATGTTGCGCAGCACATGCCGAAAGCGCAGAAACTCGTCTACGGCCGTGACCGATTCAGCCGATAATACTGGTGGCCGCAATTCAGGAATATCGGTTTGCATTTGCTGTAATAGTTCCCGATGCCAGTTACCGCCGCCAGGAATTTTGCCATCAACCACGGCCCCAATTTGTTGAAAAATACGCTCCAGGCCGGCATAAAAGTCATGCAGGTTTAATGCCGCAGAATCAAAATACAAATCTTGATCTTCTGGACGCTCATGGGCCGCTTGAACACCGCGCTCGGCGCGAGCGACAACACGTTCCAGGTCCTTCACTTCCTGGTGAATGCGAGCCACCAAATCCAGGTAAGCAGCGATCATATCGGTACACCATCCCGCTCAATAGCAGCTAACAAGGACGGCCGTGCCGTATTCACATCAACCAGATTGACCGGTATCTCCGTCTCCAAATCCATCACAGCACCAATCGCCCGGAATGTGTTTTCCGGCGCAATGCCCCAGGCGGCAATATCCACATCTGACCACCGGTTGAAGCTGCCCTCACGCGCCAATGATCCAAAAACCACAACCCGCGAGACTTTAAATTCCTGGCGCAGCAGGTGGGCAGCCTGCCGGGCTATTTGCCATGCTTGCTGCCGCCGCTGGCTCATTTCAGCTTCTTCCCGTTTCTGGCGCTGTAGCGCCGACTTGCGATAGTGGGCAATCTTTTCAGGTGAGAGTTCCATCATGATTTGACCTTCTGAAACGGATTGTATCATCACATCGTTAGCGTGTTTGCAGAACCAAAGGTTGATGATAAGGTCAACGGTTGCTCTGTTGCCGTTGTCATAGTGCTGTCCGCTTCCAGCAGATAGGCGCGGGACAAGACACATACTTGTCCATTTTAGAACAGCCTGACGTAGTGGGCAATCAACGGGCTGTTGCGCGACCGGTAGATGAGGGGCTACGGCCGTTCCCGGACTCCATTCGCTGGCACAGGAAAGAGGTGTTTCACGGCCGTTAGACCTGAATGACAACACCCACTTCATCATATTCAGCCCAGGCCGCCAGAAAACTATCCCGTAGAACAACTTGCGGCGCGGTCGCAAAAGCAGGGTCGTTCAGAAATACCTGCTCCTCATCATAACCCACCACAACTACAACGTGGAAGGTTAATTCCGCCCAATAGGTCAACATTCCCGTCCAAACACGCGCAATAACGGGCACTCCTTGTTGTAAATAGCTTTTCAGTTCCACTGCCGAAAATGAACGAAATACGATCTGACAGTTGATAGCCTTTAATTTGTTGACGCTAGAAATGGGGGTGCCAAATGGTTGTGTACCGAGGATTTCGGCCACCGTTTGTTCACTCATCTGCCGGTTCTGATATGCCAGAACCATTCGTACACAGGCTGGCAGACAGTAACCATACTGGCTCTGTTCAAAGTGGGGAACGGGTAACAAGACGGCGGGCATTTTTTTGGATCTCCTCCACCAGAAGCTCTGTGATGTTTAACCCACCTGTTTTTACATCCACATCTATTACTCCCACCTGCCCAATACGGCCGCTTTCACCGGTAGCTATTACTACTGGCACGCGCCAGACAGCCCGTTGCGCCTGTAAAACAAGTGTTGGTTGTTCGCCATAAAGCAAATCGCCGATAGTGTCACCCACATAGCGCGTCACCCGGCGACGGGCCGTAGCGGCATTCACTTGAATATCTACAGTTTGATGGATATTGAGTTCAAACAGCCCGCTTTCAGGAAGATCAACCGCCTCAAGTGTGATGGTCATGTCTTCAATCTCCTTCACCCGGTTATGACCGTGGCCTATGAATTATAACATAACCGCAAAGAGAACGGTTTAGCCCCTCAATGCGGCTTTCACCCAGAAAGCACATCCCCATCCAACTGCCAGAGCCGCACGGCCGTGTCCTCTTCCCCCAACGTCGCCAATATCGGTAGATGGGGGTGGAAGGCCAGCCCGGCAAAGAGCGTGCCCGAATGGGATTCCGGCAGCGCAGCCACCTTTGCCCAATCGGCGCAGCGCCACAAATAGACTTTGCCATCCGCCGCTTTGGTCGCCAGCCAACGGCCGTCCGCCGCAAAGGACAGACCCGTCACCGCCCCCGTATGCCCCGCCAGCCCACACACCGCCGCCCGATCCGCCGTGCGCCAGATTTGCACGCGGCCGTCTTGCCCGGCCGAAGCCAGCACTGCCCCATCCGGCGATTGCGCCAGCGCCAACACTTCCTTTTTGTGCGCCGCTATCTGCTCAACGGGCTGCCCGTCCGGGATGCGCCAGAACCGCACCTGCCCTTCCGCGCCGCCGGACACGGCCGTGACCCCATCCGCCAGCGCCAGGGCACAGTTCACCCGCCCCTTGTGCGCTGTTATCTGCGCCGTGGGTGTATCCGTCGCCAGATGCCACAGGAACAGTTTGCCTTCAAAATCACCGGTCACGGCCGTCTGGCTGTCTGGGGTGATGGCGATGGCGTAAATATAGTCGGCATGGCCGCGCAGCGAGCGCGACAGGCCCGTCCCGGTCAGGTCCCACACCTTGAGTGCATTTTTCGAGGTAGAGAGGAGAAAACGGCCGTCGGGCGCGGCCGCCACCGCAAACACCGAACTGCTGTGGCCGATCAGTTTTCGTATTTCCCGGCCACTCATAATGTCCCATAACCGCACCGTCTGGTCATACGAGGCGGTAGCCAGCGCGGCCCCGTCCGGCGTCCAGGCCAGCCGGGTGATGTGACGCTTGTTGGCGCTGAAAGTGTGCAGGAGGGTGAAGCCGGGGGGGATGTTGTTCATACGTGTGAGGTTGGTTCAATCTTAAAGATTGAACCAACCTATTAACAAAGCGGTAAACCCACCAAAAACAGAAGCCAGAAAGTTGACCAGATCGTTGTTCATCCAGGCCCAACCGCGCAACGGCCGTGTGGCCTGCCCACAATGCACCCGCTTTTCCGTCTCCTTCTGGCAAACGGCGCAGGTGTAAATTTGCTGCACGGTGGCCCCCAACAAACTGTCAAACAGCGAGCCAAACAGGCCACCCATCCCCCCGGCCAAAACCAGCGCCCACTGCCCGGTGAGCAGCGCCGCCGTACCGCCAATAAGCAGACCGCCGCCAAAGGAGACGGCCGTGCCAAACGCCGAAATCCCGCCAGACGTACCCACCGCCACCGTTTTGCCGCTGGTGATCAGGCGCGGCGGCCGTTTACTGAGTGTGCCCAATTCCGTGGCCCAGGTATCGGCCGTCATCGCCGCCATGGCGCCCACAAACAGCGGCAGCCAGATGGCAGATGGCGCCAGGGTATTCATCAACGCAAAAAAGGCGCCTGCGCCGCCATTGGCAAATACCTGCCAGATGTCCCGGCGATGCCCCTTATCAAACTTCTCGGCCACCGCCTTCTTTTCGCGTTCTTTATAATGGGAAAGCAGGCTGGAACTGATGAAAAAAATCGCCAGCAACACCCCCCACTGCCAGCCGCCAAAACCAAACGTCACCGTACCCACAATCAACGCCCCCACCGCGCCAGAGTTCGAGAGCGAACCCCGCCAAAAGGCTAAGGCGACGATGAGGACGCTGAGAAAAAATGCCAGGAATAACTGCTGAGCCATGATGCATCCAGAGATGAAGATGGCCGCAATTTTACCTGAGGGGAAGGCAAATGGGTAATAAAGTAATCAGCAATTCTCAATTTTGTTTGCGACGACAGATAAATCTGCACCAACAAGAGACGAAGTCGGCCTTCGCCGACTGTCTCTAGCCGACGAAGGTCGGCTTTGCCTTTTGTTGCCGCGATTTTAATCGCCGGGTTTTGCCAAATTGAGAACTGCTATTGAGGTAATTGAGCAATTACTCAATAATCCCCAGATCAATCAACATATCCTGCGTCCCTTCCAGGTCGGCCAGGTCGGTCAGGGAAATATCCAGCGCCAGTTCATCCAGTTCCGCCAACGACGGTGTGGCTTCCGAGCGCACGCCTTCAATCACCGGATATTCAAAGGTCTGCGCAGAAAAGTATTGCTGGCCGGGCGCGGAGAGCAGAAAAGCGATAAACCGCTCCGCGTTGGCCCCATTGTCCGCCCCTGCCAGAATGCCCGCGCCGGAAACCATCAACAGCGAACCGGGGCCGCCGGACGGCAGGAAGTAGTTGCGCGCCGCAAACGCTTCTCCTTGCTCGTTCAGGAAGCGGTAGAGGTAATAATGGTTCACAAATCCTACCGCCACTTCCCCATTTGCTACCGCCTCCACAATGGGCGTGTTGCCTTCAAAGACGCGCGGATTGTTGGCCTGAATGCCTTGCAGCCATTCGCGGGTCTGCTCTTCGCCCCAGACGGCGCGCATGGCCGTGACCATCGCCTGGAAGGATCCGTTGCTGGGCGCCCAACCAATACGGCCGTTCCACGCCGGATCGGTGAATCCCCACAGATCATCTGGCAGTTGCGTGGCCGGGTCGGTGATCGTGTTGGTATTGTAGACCACCACCCGCGCCCGCCCGGAAATGCCTGTCCAGGAGCCGTCTTCGGCTACAAAACGGGGCGATACCTGGGCCACAATTTCCGCCGGTAATGGCTGCAACAAACCGGCTTGTTGCACCGCGCCCAGCCCGCCGGGGTCCTGGGCATAAAAAATATCGGCCGGGCTGTTGGCCCCTTCTTCCAGCAAAACCCCGGCCATTTCCGAGGTGCTGCCATAACGCACCTGCACGTCAATGCCGGTGGCGGCCGCAAACTGGTCAATAATGGGCTGCACCAGGCTTTCACTGCGCCCAGAGTAGATAATCAATGTGCCCGGATCCGCCACTTCCGCTTCGGCCGGCACTTCTACTACGCGGGTCACTTCCACCAACTCTGTGGCGGTTTCTACCACTGTCTCCACCACTGTCTCTGTTACCACGCGGGTCACTTCCACCTCTTCCGTTTCGGTGACGACGCGGGTTACTTCCACTGTTTCCGTTTGGGGCTGGCAGGCCATGAGCAAAACAGACAAGGCTAATAAAGCTAGAATTATTAAACGTCGCATGTCAAACAAACACTCCTTTAGGGTAATTGGTTATTGTAAGTGACGGGGAGCTGCATAAATGCCCCATTACTCCATTACGATTATTCGCATATGGGAATGGGGCAACAAGGCCAGGGGTTCATTTACAAGTTGACGGAGGATTAAACGGCCGTTGACGGCCGTTAAGCTGAAACCAGATGAGGGTTAAGTTGAGGATTAACCAGGGTACATTGGCGATTAGTTGGATATAGCGACCAGTCGGAGGAGAGCCTTTAGGCGAACCAGACATCGGCTAAAGCCTCTCCTCCATCGGAAACTAACTGCCAATGAGCCGGTGTATTTGGGACACGGCCGTGCCCGTATCATGATCCGCCACCACCACGCTGATGCTGCACTCCGACGACCCCTGGGCAATGGCGACCACGTTCACGCTGGCATTGCCCAACGCCATAAACAGCCGCCCGGCAATACCCGGCGTGTGCCGCATCCCCGCCCCCACAACGGTGACAATGGAGACCGGCTCCAACGCCCAAATACGGTCAATATCCTGCCGCTTCAATTCCTCGGCAAACTCCGCTTCCAGGCTGCCAATAATAGTTTTGGTGCCGCTTTCCGGCGCAGCAAAACAGATGGATTGCTCCGACGACGCCTGGCTGATGAGCAGCACACTCTGGCCGCCCCGCGCCACCGCGCCAAAGGTACGGGCAGCAATACCGGGCACACCCAGCATCCCCTTGCCCTCCACCGTGATCAGGCTGAGCTGCTTAATGGCCGTCACCGCTTTGATGCCGCCATTTGCCGCACCTGTATCGGGCACAATGACGGTGCCGGGATGTTCCGGGTTGAAGGTGTTTTTAATACGCAGGGGGATGTCGTTTTCAATACATGGCCGCATCGTTTTGGGGTGCAGCACCTTCGCTCCATAAAAGGCCAACTCAGACACTTCGCGGTAGCTGAGGCTGGGAATACTTTTGGCGGTGGATACAATGCGCGGGTCGGCCGTCATCACCCCATCCACGTCCGTCCAAATCCACACCTCGTCCGCTTGCAGCGCCTCGCCCAAAATGGCCCCGGTGTAGTCGGAGCCGCCGCGCCCCAGGGTGGTGGTGATACCTTCCTTCGTGGCGCCAATGAAGCCGGTGATGATGGGGATGGTGTTGGCGGCCAGCAACGGCCGTAACCGCCCCCGTGTCTTCTCATTGGTTTCCGCTTTTAAGGGGGAAGCGTTCAAAAAGTTGTCATCCGTCACAATGAGTTCGGTAGCGTCAATCGCTTCGGCGGGCTGCCCTTGCTGGCGCAAATAGGCCGCCAGGATGCGCACCGCCATCTGCTCGCCCATGCCGCCAATGGCGTCCAGCGCCCGTGGGCTGAGTTCACCCAGCACAAAGACGGCTTGACATAACGCTTCGTAACGGTCAATGAAACGGCCGTTTTCCGCCAACACCACCTGCCGTTCTCCATCCGGCTCCAGCAAGCCATCAATCGCTTCTCGGTGAATCTCGCGCATCAAAGTCGCATTGCGCCGAAACGTCTCGCCATCACCCGCCGCCGCCGCGTGCGCCCCATTCAGCAACAGGTCGGTCACTTTTTCTGGCTTGCTGCCCATGCCTGAAGCCACCACCACCACCTGCCCCCACGCCTGTTTCGTCTGGGTGATGAGTACGGCCGTGTCCCGCATCGCCGCCGCACTCCCCACCGATGTGCCACCGAATTTCATAACCAGGGTCATTGTTTACTCCAAATATATAGAGATTGGAGATTAAAGATTGGAGATTGGCCTCTTAATCTCCAATCTCCTAATCTCCAATCTCTTTTAATGCTTGCGCCAAATCCGCCACTATATCCGCCGTATCCTCAATGCCAATGGCAAATCTGACCAGATTATCTTTGATGCCAATTGTCAATCTTTCCTCCGTGGAAAGCTCGTAGAAGGACATATAGGCCGGCTGCTCGATCAGGCTTTCCACGCCGCCCAGGCTGGGGGCGATGTAGGGAATGGTCATAGCGTCAATAAACCGGGAGGTGGTATCGGCCGGATTTTCGCCGGGGATGGGGGCGATCTCAAAGCTGACCACCCCGCCAAAGCCGTCCATTTGCCGCCGGGCAATGGCGTGGTCAGGATGGGACGGCAACCCCGGATACCAGACCCGCGCCACCTGCGGCTGTGCTTCCAGAAATTCAGCCACCGCCTGGGCGCTGGCGTTTTGCTGCCGCACCCGCAGCGCCAGCGTCTTCAGGCCGCGCTCCACCAGCCAGGCGGCATGGGGATCGGCCACGCCGCCCAACATGCCCTGGCTCTGCCGCAGGGCGTGCAGCAGCCCGGCCTCACCCACCACCACCCCGGCCATCACGTCATTGTGCCCGCTCAGGTATTTGGTGCCGCTGTGGATGACCAGATCTATGCCAAAGGTCAACGGCCGTTGGTTCACCGGCGTGGCAAAGGTGCTGTCAATAATGGTTTTTACCCGTTTGTGCTGCCGGGCAATGGCCGCCAGCCTTTCCAGGTCGGCCACGCGCAGGTAGGGGTTGGTGGGGCTTTCGCTGAGGATGACGCGCGTCTCCGGGCGAATGGCGGCGGCCAATGCGTCGTAATCGCCCATGGGCACGGCCGTTGTTTCAATGCCCAGCCGCGCCAGGAAGGTATGGCAAAACTGGCGCGTTTTGCGGTAGCAGTCATCGGTCATCACGATATGGCTGCCGGTGGGCAGGATGGAGAGCAGGGTGTGGGTGACGGCCGTCATGCCCGTGGGAAAGAGCAGGGCATCACCGCCCCCTTCCAATGCCGCTATCCGTTTTTCCACGCTGCGCACGGTGGGGTTGCCGTAACGGCCGTATTCGCCCCGCTCCTCACTACCGCCCCACATCTTCGCTTCCATAAAAGCACACAAATCGGCCGTGTCTTTGAAGGTGTACGTGGCTGTCTGGGTGATGGGGGTGGTCAGGCTGTGGTGTGGCTGCCAGACGCGCCGGGCAACCTCCCCGTGGACGGCCTGGGTGGAAGGGCCAAAAGGAGGTGGGGGGGATACGGCCGTGTCTGCTTTGTTCCCATTGGATGAAAAGATAATTGTGGTCATGTTTACTTCCTTGAGATGAGAGATTGGAGATTGAGAGATTGGTTCATCCCCAATCTCTCAATCTCATAATCTCCCAATCTCCAAATAAAAACGCCCTTTCTGGTAGATGTCAGAAAGGGCGTCCGGGTATCATTCCTGTGCGCCACTTGCTCATCTCCCAGAAGCGTTGGTAGCTTGGTGTGCTACCCTTCTGCCGGATTTAGCACCATTTCCCGTTGGCTGCGCCGCCGGGCGGTTGCTGAGGTGTCATCGGGCCGGTCCCTCGACCTCTCTGGATAAGAAGTGTTTTATTTTTCTATTCAGTTGTGCGCCAAATGGTAACAAATGACCCACAGGTTGTCAAAAGCAGATGACCAATTTCTGCCTCATTCATCATACCAAACCAGCAACCGTGCGGCGTGTGTACCCGGCGGAAAGTAAGGCCGTTCATAAGCTATTACCCGGCGATACACATTGCCGCTAAAGTCAGGCGCCGGTTTGACTATAAACGTCAGCGATTTGCCCGGCAGCCAGGCGAAGTGATTCACTATCTCCTGCACCACCGGACCCACATTTGGGCTGTAGCGAGTTTGGGGGAGCAAGGGAACCCACTTCCACTCATCGGCAGAAGGGACATACCAGTAGCTCCAGGCATTGGTCAGCGGGCGGTCTTCCGGCCGGTTATTGCTGCTGAACGTTGGCGAATTTGGATTGGGCTCGCCATAGAAGCGCAGGCGCAGCGTCTGTGTATAAGTCCCGTCCACTGTCAACAGGAGGTGCGCCCGGGTGATGGTTGCGTTGGCCGGGAGCGCCACGTTGCCGTAACGAAAACCACTGACGAGATTTGCACCACTGGCGCAGCGCCCCAGGTAGATTTCGTTGTGGGCCGTGGAAAAGCCACAACCGGTACTGGCATTACGGCCGGCGTCGTCGCTGCCCACAGCAATGGGCAGATTCAGGTCTGGCGGGCCGTCGGCCAGCACCAGGGCGATGGCGTCAGCGGCTACGTCCTGGCCAACATCGCCATTGTGATAGACAACGATACGCTGGGGTTGGAGTACATTTATGCCATCACTGAAGTCATACCGGCCCAGGTAGGCCCAGGTACGGGGGCGGTCTGGTTTATGAAACTCGCTCTGGGCGATACGCGCACTGTGCAATTTACTATTGTGATGAATCTGGTAATACGCCTCCGCGGAATTGGAATGCGCGCTGGGAATGTAGGCATAAACATCATAGCTGCCCACTGCCAGATCATGCACATACAACTGCCAGGTGGCGCTGTAGTTTGGGAAGCTAGACGTCCGTCTCAACCACCAATAGGTACCGCCATAACACTCACCTGCCGCACAATCTGGGACATGTACCCAGGGAATGTCATGGGAAAAGCGGCCATCAGTGTCGTCAATTACTCGGTGTACCGGATTGTCCAAGTCGGGGGTAAACGGGGGTTTATCAGATGGCGGTAGTGGTGTGCCAGAAGCATATGAACACAGTTCTGTTGAAATACTGGGCCGATTTTGCCACAAATTTACACTTGCCGGTCGCCCATCTTCCGCATTTTCCCAGGGATCGTTTAGCCTTTGCGGGTTGACACTAGCCCATCCATACGGATTCACAGGGTAGAATCTTACATTACCGTTCTGATGCACGTGTCGCTTTTGCACCTCAAAATGCAAATGAGGGTCTGTAGAATTGCCAGTATGACCACTCATGCCGATGATTTCCTGCTGGACGACAGTTTGCATTTTTTGCACTACCAAGCCGCTGAGATGCCCATAACGTGTCCTATAAATGTCGCCTGGCCCCGTCGTTTGTATTTCTACACGTAATCCTAGCCCGTCACGACGGTTTGCTGGATTTGACCAACCTGCCTCAGTAACGACGCCATCATGTGTTGTTAAAACGTAATCATACGTCACGCCATAATCAATCCCCGCATGGCCACTGTATCTCGAACAATCACCGGTTGTATGTGTAAAACCATCCCGGTTTACGACGCTACCATCTATGTCAGGTGGCGTCATCTGGGTAAAGCGGGTTGGATATTCGTGGTCAAAGACGGCATTGAGCGTTTTTGTGCCAAAGTAAGGCGGGGTCAAAAAGGTGACAGCCTGGGCTGCTCTTAGCGCTGGGGGGCTTATAAATTGGTAGACAGCAATCAGGCTCAAGATACAAATAAACAGAAAAATTGTTTTTCTAGCCGTAGTGGACACAATTACACCTCCTCGTATGATATAGAGTAACGGGATAAACCCTGTTGCTAATAAAACTAATTTTTGAGATGCTGAAACCAGCCCCAGAAATGAGCGCATGGTTTCCGCAATAACACGCACTTATGGCATCTCCGGACTCCAGATTGGCCCTCTATCGAGTTGAAATCCTGGCAGAATTTGTCGCCAACTGGCATCTTCCAGATTAAACACGTATATGCCATTTATCTCTGATGGTCTGTCAAGAAGGGCGATTACAATTTCACGGCCGTCTGGCGACCAGTCACAGCACAAACCAAAAGGTGCGTCTTCCACAAGAAGATAACTTTCCACCGTTTGCCCATCTCGGCTGATAGCATATTTGGTAATGGCAGCCTGGTCATAGGAAAGGGAGTGGTATCTGTTAAGAATAAACTCAATGGCCTGCCCATCTGGCTGCCAACGCCGTGGTGATAAGAAGGCAAGCTCATCTTCAGATGTGAAAAGAAAGAGAGGTGGTGAAGTGGCGTCTATCTTTTGAATATACAACTGCAGATTTTGATCTCGATTCCTACTATGCGCCAGAAAAGCATCTCCTTGCGGAGATAATAGATAACCTCCAGATCGAAACGGAAGTTCAAATACACCTAATTCTTGTGGTTCGGCATGGCCAGGACATACTTGTTCCACAGAGACTGTCTCAAATTCTGCCACTTGCTGGATGTCTGACCACCAGATGACCAGGCAATTAGTTTCTGGCACAAAGTCAAACCCTTGCATTAAAGCGCCTTGTTCAGCAGGAACAACAACCAGTTCTATTGGATTTTTGTTGTTCAAGTCAGCCAAAAAAAGGTGCCGGTGTTCGGATGAAGCCGCCCAATAAGCCATCAAAGAGCCATCAGGCGAAAAGCGGATGCGTTGAATAACCATGTCGGGATTTTCCAATTGATCCACAGATCTAAAGCCGGAACCATCGCTGTAAACCTGATACCATTGCATCGGCTCATGCCGTTCGGGATCAGTGCAATAGAAATGTCCAGATACGCATGGCACACCAGCAAAAAGAATGGGCCAGACCGGGCCTGTAAAAGGGGTGGCGGTAGGTGTGGGGGTTTTGGATGGGAGTGGAGTGTAAACAGCAACCAGCGCCGCCTGCGTCTGCCGCACGGCCGCAGCCGGCAGCATCGGCGCTTCCATGAGGGCAGAGGTGCTATTAGGCAATAGTGTGGCCGTAACGGCAGCAGACAAAGGTGTGTGGGCGGGCAAGGTAGTAGCAGCCGTGGCGGTCTCACCCACCATGCGGGTGGCGGGTACAGTAGCTGCGCTCTCTGGCACGGCCGTGCAGCCACTTATCAACAGCAACCAGCCCAGGCACGCCAGCAGGTATTGGGGTTTCATATGGGCCTCCTTTGAGGGTAATCGGTTATCGGTAATCGGAGTACGGCTTACGGATAACGGATTACGGATAACGGATTACGGGATAGGGGCTGATAACCAGGCAGGGTGACGGTAAATTCCGGGCGGGCTGACCGGTACGGCCGTTTCCCCAGGCGTCCACATCCAGATGGCATCATCAGCAGTGAAGGCCAGCAAACCATCCGGCGACCAAACAGCGTCATAGACCAGACTGTCCGCAAATTGGGTAATGGGCGTTACCGTACCGGCATACACGTCTACCTGGTACAGATTGCTGCGTAAGGCCAGCGGCTCAAGGTCCGCCTGAATGTCATCCGGGTTTTCCCGGTGGACGTAGACCAGGCTGGCGCTGTCTGGCGACCAGGCCGGCGCATAACCATGCCCGGCATCCACTTCTGCCAACAGGGTTAGCTGCTGGCCGCTGGTTGGTTCAGCCAGCCACAATTCACCGATGACAAAAGGTATGTTGGTGTCCGGCAGCAGCACATAAGCCAGGTAATTACCATCCGGCGACCAGGCGGCGTGAGCCACTAGCTGGTCGGGAAACGTTTGCCAGGGAGCCAGGCGGCCATCGGCCAGATTCAGAACGCCCATCTCGCTGCCAAAACCCAGGCCAACTGAGGCTGCATATAACACGCGCTGGCCGTCCGGGGCAAAGGCCGCGTCATAGGTACCGGCGGGCAGCTCAAGCGGCTGCCACTCGCCGCCGTTAACAGGGATAAGCCATACCTGGCCCGTTTCGATGTCGCGGAAGAGCAGCCACGCGCCATCCGGCGACCAGTTCATAAAGTAACCCTGGTTTAACAGGGTAACGGCATCGGGATTATTCAGGTCAAGCAACCGGGCAAAGAGGGTGTCTTCACAATTGTATTGCAGCAGGAGGGCAGCGCCATTGGGGGAGGCGTGGACGGCGTCGGTCTGGCAGCGGGGCGGGTCTGGCTGGCTATAGAGGGGGATGGCCTGGGGCAGAACGGGCATATCGTCGTCACTGCCCAGCGGATAGAGCGTAGTTGTTACCCCCCCCCCCGTCTTCGGGGAATTGCACAAAAACCACTCCGGCGGGGCCGGGCGGCGCGGCCGGGCCGGGAAGTGGAGACGGCTGGCCAGTGGCGTGGTGGACTGTGGATGACGCAAAAATGACCATGACCAGCAGGAGACTAACTTTGCGTAATAACCACAACAAATGAGACATTTTGTTTTCCTCCTTTGCCAGAAACGGCCACCTACCGGTAAGCTACCGGCAGTTGTTATCTGGCTTATGGCACACACTATAGGGAAATCTGGCTAAACGTCACTCCCATGCGGCATCATAACAAAAGGCTGGTTTGCCTGTCAATAATGTGTAGGCACTTTTTGAAAAAATGCGCTATCATTGAAGGCATCAAGTAGACATAGTATAATTTTCCCAGGTAATCCACCCTGTTTTGATTATGTAAGATTTGTACAGGTGTACTATAATTAGCGCGCTCTTGCTAAAATCAGGCAAGGGCTAAGGGTTTCAGAAACCCTTAGGGTCTCAATCCACAAGTCACTCGGTTGTTGGAGGTAAAAATGAGTTCAGGCACACAAAATGAAAATTGTTTCTACCCGAACAGGTGGATGCGTATCCTCTTGATTTCGACAGAGGAAATCATCGGCAAAAATGGCGTCAATTCGCTGTTGAATCTGGCTGGACTCCCGGAGTATATTGGTAACTACCCCCCTGATAATATGAAGAAGGAATTCCCTTTTGACCAGGTGGGCAAGTTGCAGCAAGCTTATTGGGATATGTATGGCCCCAGAGGGGCGCGCGCCTTTGCCACCCGCGCCGGTAAAAAGACGTTGAATGATGGCATTGAGCATTTTGGGCAGATTGCCAAAGCGGCCCGCGCTGCCATGAAAATTGGCTCTTTTGAGCGGCGGGTCTCTTTGGGGTTACAATTTTTTGCCAAGTTTTTCAACCAGGTGAGTGACCAACAGGTCAGTGTGGAAGAGGATGACACGGCCTGGTATTGGAATATCCATGTATGCCCTATGTGTACGGGCCGGACTTCAGACTCGCCAGTTTGTTATCTGGCGGTTGGGGTTTTACAAGGAGCATTGGAGAATTTTGCCGATGCCGATAAACGGTATAACGTCACGCCCACCCACTGTATTGCCAAAGGGGATGAGGTCGGCGTGATTGTGATTGAAAAGAACCCCATGTAACGCTTCCTCGTTTTTACTTTGCCGCCAAAGCCCACCGGTTGCCAGACCAGCCGGTGGGCTTTTTTTTTACATAACGAATGAATGTTCTATAGAACGTGACATAATCTTGTTGTATAATGCGGTCATGGTGCATGAGGGGTATGGTAATTGAGCATTTTAATCGGATAGATTAAACCTGCTTTTAATCGTTTGCCTGCCAGGGCAGACCAACGGCCGTACTCCCTATTTTATCGAACAACTGTATAAGGAGGTTTGTATGTCCAATCAAATTGATCACGGGAGTCTGCCGGCGTCTAACGCAAAGCATGTGGTGGTTCACGGCCGTTCCCCCTGGCGACTGTTGGGAATGGTCATGTTTGCTCTTTCCCTCTTCCTGCTGCTGGGCGCCAGCACCACCAGCGCCGCCAGCCAGACCATCCCCACTATTTCCATTGTCAGTGTGGTAACGGACCAGACCGTCACCATCCAGACCCACAATTATCCCCAGGGCCAGATATTCACCGTGCGCATGAATTATATGGGCACCGCCGGTTTGGGTGGCGAAGTAGTGGGTTCCTTTGATTCCAGCCGGGGGGATGGCGCAGCCACCTATGCCATTCCCAATTTTCTGAAAGGGCAGCAGCAAGTTGCCATCCGGCTGGACAGCGCCCAGGGGTATTACAGCTTTAACTGGTTCTGGAACAATACCAGCGGCACTTCGGGCGGCAGCGGTGGCCAACCGGTACCGCCGCCCAGCTACGTGGGTATCCCCACTTTCAGCATCGTCAGCGTTACCACCGATACCAATGTCACCATTCTGACCAACAATTTCCCGCCAAACCAGCTTTTTGACGTGACCATGGGGCTGATGTATACGCAGGGCATTGGCGGCATCAAAGTAGGTGAGATTAATTCCGGCGCCGGTGGGGCCATCCAGCAGACCTTCAACATCCCGGCCGAACTGCGCGGGCAGGCCCGCATTGCCATTCGCGCCCAAACACGCCATGCCAATCCGTTTTATGCCTACAACTGGTTCTGGAATAACACAACCGGTGGCAGTACCGGCGGTCAGCCAACCCCCACGCCACCCATTGTTGTGGTGCCACCGGTCACGGGTATTCCCACAATCAAGATTTGCCAGGTGGTGCGTGATAGTTCGGTGCAGTTCCAGACGGCCAATTACCCGGCTAATATGAACTTCACGGTGACGATGGGGGCTATGGGCACACAAGGACTGTTAGGTTATCCGGCAGGTACGTTTAATTCCGGCAGCGGCGGGACAGCCCGCTTTAGCATGCCCATTCCTGATGGTGTGAAAGGGTTAAGCCAGATTGCCATTCGCGCCCAGGGTTCGCCTTACTTCAGCTATAACTGGTTCTGGAACACCACCACGACGGCTGATTTTTGCAGTGGCTAGAAGCGGTTAGATTGATTGAGAGACATCCGATTTTTCAAAAAAATCGGATGTCTTTATTATGGGGTGATGTTGAGCCAGTAAACGGCTTCATTTTGGGTGAAGGGGGTTTGCGGCATAATCATTAACACGCCGCCCCCTTTGCCCATATTGACTACCCATTGCCCCCGATTCAGGTCATCTAATGCCAGAGGGGTAACACGCGGGCCGGGTTCGCCTTCCACCTTTTCTTCAATCAAGAGTACAGACCATCTTTGGGGCAGCCAACCGCCGGTCAGCACAAAACCTTCAGCCTGCCAGTTTTCCGGCCCGTCGGTGAAGGAGGCAGCCTGATGGCCGGTGACGGAAATATCGTCTATGGCGAATCCCTGCCCGGTGATGCCGGAATCGGTAATGACGTCAATGCGAAGCTGGATGGGCTGCCCGGTGAAGGCATTGAGGGAAATATTTTCTTTCAGCCAGCCATTTTGGGCGCCGGGTTTGGCGGCGCTACGGCCGTTATACCCACGTCCTCTATTGCCCCGGCTGCTGTGTTCAGGGGTGAGCATCTGCCAGGTCTGGCCGCCATCGGTGGAAGCGGAAAGGTAGGCAAAATCATACTCTTCTTCCAGGTCATACCAGGTGGAATAAGTGAGCGTGGCCTGGTTGACATTGCTGAGATCGTAGAGGCCGGTGAGGCGGGCGTTCATCTCATCAACAGCGGGGGCATACCAGAAGAGATTATCGGCGGTCTGGTTGAGGCTGGCGTCTATCAGCGGCACGGCCGTGTCCCCGGCAAAAGAGATCGTCACCGGCCCACGCCACTCTCGCAGGTCAATATAATGTACGCCAAATTGGGCCAGGCTGTCTATTTCGTCATACGTCTGGTTGGCGGTGGCTTTTTGGTGCAGGGTGGGTCGCCGTAACGTCAGATTTTGGTAATGGTAACGGCCGTCTACGCCCCGCGCTACCGTGACGCCATTGTCCAGATAATTGGCTGCGGCCCAATTGGCCGTAAACTGTTCCAGGGAAATGTCGGGAGCGAACCCTTGTAAAATGGCATAAACCCCGGCCATACCGGTGGCCGGGTGGCGGGCTAACTCTTGCACGGCCGTTTCCCCCAACTGCTCCCACACATACACCAGAAACAAATACGCCCCGGCATAATGCGCGTAAATCACCTCATCATCATAGTTCCAACTGTTGAGGGGAGTGGCCGGGTTTTCCAGGTAATCTCTGGTTTCGGCCGTATCGGTGAAACCCAGGGCTATTTCCGCCAACTGTGACAACCCTTCATTCATCCAGGCCGCTTCGCCGGGGTCCATATTCCACTGGATGAGATGCTGCACCTCATGTATCAGGGTGGCGTAATACAAATCCTCCCCCATTTCCAGTTCACCCATGTTCAGGTAAATGATCTCTTGCTCGTTGGAGCCAGGGGCAATGGTGCGCGGATATTCATCTTCGCCGCGAAAAAAACCTAACTCATCGGCGGCCGAACTGCTCAGGTGCAGCACGGAAAAGCGGGGATCGTTGTCTACGCCGGGCTGCCAGACCGGCCCAAACAGGTTGACCAATGATTCGTAATAGGCTGCTTCAAAGTGGTTGGCGGCAGCGACGGCAGCGGCAGTGCTGATGTCTGCGCCTTCGGCCACCCAGAAATAGGTATTCTCAGTTACGGCAGCCAGCGTGGCCTGGATTCTGTCGCCATCAACGGTAAAAGAATGGGTATCGCCGGGCTGGTAAGTGGGGGCGGTGATGGTGCGGGGGCCGCTGTAGTTGTTCAGGCGCACGGCCGTGTCATAAAAATCATGCGCCGGGAATTCTGTGATGTAAAGCTGCTGCAAATCTTGCCCGGCTCTTGGCGGCGCCGGCATCTGGTTGATCTGGGTGGGCACGGATAAATCAATGGTGGACACGGCCGTTGCTTCTGCGGTTGGCGTCTCTACCGGCGGCAGGGGAGTATCGGTTGGTGTATCTTCAATCGTGGCTGTGGGGGGTGGTTGGAGCGTGGGCGGGTCTTGACCAGGCGCCGTAGCTGTGTTTTCAGGCAGCGTCTCGGTATGGGCCAGAGCAGCCTGGGCCGTTTCCGTGGCGGACACATTGGCTGTTGGCCCCAAACGGAATTGGGTATAGGCATAATAACCGCCACCCAGACCGACTACCCCCACGCAGCCCAGGCACAGCAGCATAAACACACAACCGGCAGCCAGCCACGGCAGCCAGCGCGGTCTGTCCGGCGCCGGATCAGAGGGAGGAATCACGCGAATAGTTTCGTTCATGGTTGTTCACCTTATCCCCTATAAGCATAGCCGGGTGACGCTGCCTGTCCATAGGAAAAAACCACTGGCTCTCATATTTCTCATTGAATTGCCATTGCTGCCTGGCATACAATTCACTCTATCGTAACCGAACCGGATGCCCTGTGTTTTGATACAAGATTAGTTCAATCCTGAAGATTGAACCAATCACAAGAAAACACAGCATCCACCGTCCATCTGTAGAGGAAAACGATGAAATATGCACACATCATCGGTTGGGGCAAATATGTACCTGACCGGGTTCTTACCAATCACGATCTGGAACGCATGATCGAAACAACCGACGAATGGATTATACGGCGCACCGGCATCCACGAACGGCACATTGCCGGGGAGCGGGAGACCACGGCCACGCTGGCTTTTGAAGCTGCCGCTCGCGCTTTGGCCGTCGCCGATCTGCACCCTTCCCAGGTGGAACTCATTATTGTAGCCACCTCCACCCCTGAATACATTTTCCCTTCCACCGCCTGCCGCGTGCAGGATTATCTGGGAGCCATAAAAGCGGGTGCGTTTGATCTCAGCGCCGCCTGTTCCGGCTTTGTTTATGGTCTGGACATGGCAGCGCAGGCCATCGCCACCGGCTCTGTGCGTAATGCCATTGTCATTGGCGCGGAAACGATGACGCGGGTGTTGGATTGGGAAGACCGGGGCACCTGTGTTTTGTTTGGCGATGGCGCAGGCGCTGTGGTCCTCAAAGGCAGCAACATTCCCGGCGGCGTATTGGCTTCCACGCTGCGCTCTGATGGCTCCGGCGGCGATTTGCTCAGCCTGCCGGCCGTTTACCACAACCCCGTCCCCACCCTGGGGCCGGAGTATTTTCACAACGGGCATAAACGCAATACGATTGCTATGGACGGCCGTCAGGTCTTCCGCTTTGCCACCCAGGTCATTGCCGATTCCGTGCATGAAACGCTGCGCAAAGCCAACATGGCCCTGGAAGACGTAGACCTGATTGTGCCCCACCAGGCGAACACCCGCATTATCGAAGCGGCTGCCAAACGGCTCAAACTGCCAGAAGAAATGTTTTATACCAACGTGCAGTGGATGGGAAACACGTCCGCCGCCTCTATTCCCATTGCCCTGTGTGACGCCGTGAAAGACGGCCGTCTCCAACCCGATGACAACGTGATTTTTGTGGGTTTTGGCGGCGGGTTGACCTGGGCGGCCTCATTGGTAAAGTGGAATGTGACCCCGCCAGACGTTTCCCTGCCGCGCCGGGAATGGCGGCGCGCCCGCTATGTGTATGCCCGAGGCCGTTCAAAGATGAAGCGGTACGGCCGTCGCTTTGGCGCCTGGATTGGCGGCTCGCCCACCCCCGACGCTTCCCTGAAAGATGGCGACAAAAAGACACGGGAGAACGATCTTTGAGTAAACGTGGTTGGGCAACCATTGCGGGCATTATGCTGCTGCTTTGTCTGGTGGTATGGTTAGGGCCAGATGAGCGAACGTTAGGCAGTGGCATTAAGTCGGTCTATTTGCATGTGGGGCTTACCTGGGCCGGGATGGTGGGGTTAGGCGCGGCTGGTCTGTTGGGGCTGGCTATTTTTATGACGGGGCGGCTTGCCTGGATGCGCTGGCTACAGATAGTGGGGTGGATGAGTACGGCCGTATACGGCGCCGGTATTGCCATGAGTATGGTGGCTTCACAAATCAATTGGGGCGGCGTGTTGTTGCAGGAACCACGCATGGCCGCCGCGCTCAATGGTCTGGCCATAGCCCTGATTGTGCAGGTGCTTCTGGCGTGGCTGCCGCCCTCACGCCCGGTAGGGCTTCTCCCCATCCTCCTGTGGGGGCTGATCTTGTGGCTCAATAGGCAGGCCGCATTAGTACTGCATCCGCCCAATCCTGTGCGCACCACAGAATCCAATGGTATACAATTCACGTTCTTGGCCGTATTTATCCTGTTCAGCCTGATGCTGGCCTGGCTGGTATGGTTCATTCAAAAAGCCTTTTCTCGCTCATCCTGAACAAAAGCAGTAGACTTCTAACACTTAGGAACGAGGATTCAATAACCGGCGGAACTTCAGAGTGTCATGCCCCCACCTACGCGGGGGCTGGCTCTGCGAAGGCAGGCATCTACTCCTTCAAAACATGGGTTATCACCTTCGCGGGAATGACGAGTCCCGCACTTAATTGAATTTTTGTTCCTCACCACACTTACAACTATAAATGACAGAGAATGCAGGTAGCCTGATTTTATCTATGTTCTATTTACGAAGGAAAAAGCCGTGATAAAAATACTCATCAAAATTGGCATCAATATGATCGCCTTGTTGGTTGCCGCTTCCCTGGTACCCAACATTTATTTAACCGATCAATGGGTACAACTGGCCATCGTGGCTATTGTGTTCGGCCTGGTCAATGCGTTTGTACGGCCACTTGTCAAACTGCTCACCTTACCTCTTACCATCGCCACATTAGGCCTCTTCACATTGGTCATCAATACCCTGATGCTCCTGTTGGTTAGTTGGCTTAATGTGGGTCTGGAATTCACCGGCAGCGGCATGGTGCAAAACAGTATCGTCGCCTTCTTAGCCAGCATCGTCATTACCATCGTCAGCACCCTGTTAAGTTGGTTCCTGCCCGATTGATTTCTGGGCAACAGGCAGGGCGGGGCCGCCTACCCACCCGCCGCTGCTCTGCCCAAAACCTTTATCTAACAAGCGGCAACACTTAATTTCCCTGGCCCCATGACCATAGTCCTAATGTTGTAGTATTACTACAAGGAACCCCTTTGCCCGCTTTACACCCTTTTGTAAACGTGTTATACTCCGCTTTACAACATTATGTTACGTCAAGTTGAAGTGTGGCTGTGCCAGCAGTGCCGGGCATAGCCCAAACAACCGGAAAATGGAAGAGTTACGGGCACAGGAAGCGGGTGAATTTATAGAAAAGCTGGCGACGGCCGTGCGCCGCCGTGGCTGGCAAACGCCTGTAACTATTTTATTGGAGGGTGGCCCCCCGTTCCATTTTTTTGGGGAGCAGGTGTTGTGGGTAGCACAGCCGGCGCTTTCCCTCTTTATCCCCTCGCATCTGGTACGACAACTGGCACAACTCCTGGCCGAGCCAACGGCCGTGCGCGCATTACTCGTCAGGTTAAACGCAGGAGAGGCAGAACAGGCATGACCCCACTGATTATCCTGGGCATTATAGCGGCCTTAGCCGTATTACTGTTTTTGTTAACCCGCAGCGTCCAGGTTGGGCGGCAGGTGGCGTTACGGCCGTTGCCCGCTTTAGATGGCATTAAAGGCCAGCTGGGCCGCTCCATCGAAAGCGGCAGTCCCCTGCACGTCACCCTGGGGCAGGCCGGTCTGGTAAACCAGGCCGCCCCCACCACCATTGCCGCTCTCCAGGTATTGGATCACCTGGCTGTTGATGGCTGCGCCAACAGCACCCCGCCATTGGTTACGGTGGGCGAAGGCACCTTGTTGCCCATTGCCCAGGGCAGTTTGCGCCACGCCTACCAGGAAACCGGGCGCAGCGGTGAGTTTGCCCCCGACCAGGTGCGCTTTATTGCCCCCGAAACAACCCCCTTCATCTATGCTGGCGGCGCCGCCAGCCTCTTGCAGCAAGATCGCGTCACCGGCAACATTGCCGTAGGCCGATTTGGCCCCGAACTGGCCCTGATTGCCGAAGCCGCCAACAACCGCCGTCTGGACCAACTATTAGGCACAGATGACCCCTCGGCGTTGGCGGTAGCCACGGCATTTAGCCAGAATGTGCTGGTAGGTGAAGAGCTGCTGGCGGCTGGCGCTTACCTGCGAGATGACCCCAGCCGTCTGGCTACATTACAGTTGCAAGACATCATTCGCTGGATTTTAGCCGGCGGGATCGTTTTGTTGGCCCTGGTTGAAGGTCTTTTCTGAGTATGCGCCGCACGAACCAACTGTTACCCATAGCCATCGCCCTGTTTTTTGGCTGGCTGACGCTGTTGGGGCTGGTGTTTAACCTGCCGCCAGTAGTAACAAACCTGACTCTGGGTTGGGCCGGGCTGCTGGTGGCCTTTGCGCTGGTTTTGGGTGTATTAAATCTGTTCGTGGTGCATTTGAACCGGACTGTTAGAAAAGGGAATTTGTATAGTCTGGTTCTCATTCTCAGCATGGCCGCGGTATTTACCATTGCGGTGTTAGACCGGATAGGGATAACCGAAAATGGCATGACCCATTATTTTGATTGGGTTCAAGCGCCATTAGAAGCGGCGCTGGCTTCGTTGTTGGCCTTTTTCTTGTTATTTGCCGGGTTTCAATTGATGAAGCGGCAGCGCACGGTGTGGTCTATATTGTTTTTGGTCACAGCCGTACTCGTTTTAGCCGCTGATGTCTTGTTGGTCACATCCTGGGCGCCGCCGCTGTTGAGCGAATGGTTTTTCCGTATTCAAGACGTGATCCAAAATGTGATCGTGATTGCCGGTGTACGTGGTTTGCTCATAGGAGTGGCGCTTGGTTCTATTTTGCTGTCGGTGCGTATGCTGATCGGATTAGAACGGCCGTATAACAAATGAGTCAGGAAATTGTTTGTAAAGAGTGTGCCTTTTCAAACCCGGCCGGCAGTAAATTTTGTAACAACTGCGGGGCAAAATTACCCCTGGGTACCCACATCATCTGCGTCAACTGTGGCACGTCGAACCCCATTGACCGTGTTTTTTGTGATCATTGCGGCACCCGCTTAATTCCTGAAGAGCCACGCCCTGAGGCCAAAGCCAAAGATGAACCGGCCGCCCCCGTCAAAGGGGCTTTTTCCTTACCGGCCCGCCGCCCCGGAGAAACCGGCGACCTGGACCCCAACAAGGTACCGGATTGGCTCAAGACCGGCAAAATGGGCCGGGAACCTGACAGCGACGATCTGGCAGGGTTAGACCTGCCGCGTATTGAGGAGTTGACTCGCAAAAGGCACACGGACGATCTGCCAGAATGGTTGGTTGATGAAGAGGACTCCGACCCCATCATCCATGCCCCCACCATTATTTCCACCGAGTTTTACAAGGATTTGTTAGGGCGCGCGGAAGCAACGCCAACCCTCCCGGATGATCTTTTCGCGGAAGATGAAGCCGATTTACCCGATTGGCTAATGGATGCCGGGCCATCGGCCGGTAAAACGGGGCCACCCCCGGCAAAGTCGGTCGGTGTAGATGAGGAAGAGAGTGGGACGCCAGAAAAGCCGGCAAAAGCAGCACGGCCGTTGCCCCCCCAACCACCGGAAGCCGAAAAAAGCCTGACGAGCTGGTTGTCATCCTCCCAGCTAGAAGAAGAGGATGATTGGAATTTGCCTCGGCAGCCCGCCGACAGCCTCACCTCCTGGTTATCTCAGGAGGCGGACAGCACCGTGACGCCCGGCAAAGAAGATCAAGAGAGTTTGACCAGTTGGTTAGCAGACACGCCGATTGAGTCAGAAGACGAATGGGCGGCGGCAAGCGAATCCGATGCCCCTGACCTGACGGAATGGTTAGCCGTACAAGGAACACCATCTTCCGTGGCGCCCATGGCCGCGGATGAGCTTCAAGACAACCTCACCGACTGGCTTTCTGATTTTCGAGATGAAGAGGAAGAGGCCACGCCGGTACCAGGCGAAGGAAGCGCAGCCGAAGCCGGACGATTGACAGATTGGTTTGTGGAGGCCAGCGCAGAACCAGACACCGAAGCCGTTGACGCCGGGCAGGTTCAGGAAGACCTGACAGATTGGCTCACCGATTTCGCAGAAGCCGATTTCCCAGAAGAGGACTTCCCAGAAGAGGATGAAACCTGGGACGAAAGCAGCGTCGGGCCATCAGAAACGGGCAGGCTGGCAGCCTGGTTTGCTGAACCGGCGGGCAAACCAGCGGACAAACCGGCAGCAGAGATTAGTGCGCCATTGGAAGAGGGTTTAGCCGACTGGTTTGATGATTGGGGCGATGAAGAGGAAACGGCCGTAACTCCCGCCGATTCTCAAGCTGACCGGGGCCTCATGGATTGGTTTGCCGAAGCGCCAGAGACCGAAGCGACACCCCCGGCCAAACCGCAGCCAGATGAGGCGGCCCGGCTGGCTGCCTGGTTTAGCGACACAGCGCCTCCGGCAGATGAAGAAACTGAGCAATTCAGCTGGCTGGATGAAGCGGCGCCGCCAGAAAAAGCCGCCATCTCGCCAGAAATCCCCAGTGACTTTGGCTGGCTGGAGGAAACAGAAGAAGAGCTGGCCTCCATTTTCCAGTCTCAACCAGGCATTGCCGAAGAGTTGCCCGATTGGCTGGCCGGTGTGGCCGCATCGGCAGATTTAGCAGCGCCGACCGGGTATGATCTGGAGAGCGATAGTCTGGACGACATTTTCAAAACAGAGAGCCTGGCAGCAGCAACAGAGATTAATTTTCTGCGTCAGAGTGGCAGCCTGCATCTGGATGATGAGGCAATGGATAAATTGCTGTCAGACGTTTCGGAGACAGATGATCTCTTCACCGATGGCATCCTGTCTGATGAGCCAGACTGGCTGGCGGCGCTGGCGGCCATGGGGCCAGAAGATTTACGGCTGCCGGAAATAGAAGAACCGGGAGCGCCGGAACCAGGCGTAGACGAAGCGGCTGTGCCCGCCGCCCCCATCGCCGATTTTGCAGAGGAGTTTGCCGACGACACGGCCGTTATTCCCGACGTCGCCCCTTATACAGATGAAGATTGGGCGGCAGAAAGCTCTTTTGATGTGGCCGAACCAGAAGGGGAACTGCCGGCGTGGATCAGCCAGCTTGACGCCACCACCTCACTACCGGAAATGGTAGATGAGGAAGGGGAACTGATCCCCAGCGATGAGCTGCCGGATTGGATCGCCAATATGCGCCCCGGACAGGCGATGACAGAGAGCGTTTTAGCCTCTGTCTGGCGCGATAAAACGCCGGAAACGTTGGCCGGTGTACCCGAAGAATTGGCCGGCGCTGATTTACCAGACTGGCTGCAAGACATTTCCCACGATGCCGGCGCTGCCCCATCCATTGCCATGCCGGCCGACACGCAGCTTGCCGACATTCCCGATTGGCTTCAGCCCGGCTTAACGCTGGATGCAGCCGACGCCGATTTTCTGGCCGACCAACCGGCGGGCGCAACCGGCATGACCGGGGCCAGCGATGAATGGAGCGCCATTCTCGACGATCTACCACCGGCCGTGCCGCTGCAAGACCTGCTGCCCAAGGCAGACATCCCGGCCTGGGTGATGGAGCTAAAACCGGTAGAGCTGACCGGCGAAAGCCCCAAAGTGGAGGCGACCGGGCCGGAGGAATCGTTTGGCCCCTTGAGTGGTCTGCGCGGTGTGGTGGCGGTGGAACCGGTGATCGCCCTGCCACGGGTGGCCGATCCTTTAGAGCAATTTGGCGTCAGTCCAGAGCAGGTGCAGCAGGCGAATTTGCTGCGCCAATTGGCGCAGGATGGGCAGGGGGCCGAGACAACAACCACCCGGCAAACGGCGCGTGATATTTCGGGTTGGATACGGCCGTTATTTGTGGTGGTGCTGCTGCTGGTCGTCATTTTAGGTTTGCGTGGTGAAATTCCCGTCATCCCGACCCAACTACGGCCGTCAGCGGCATTAACGGGCGTGAACACGGCCGTGAGCCAGACCGCCGGCGGCACGGTATTGATTGCCTTTGAATATACGCCGGCTATGGCCGGTGAGTTGACGCCAGAAGCGGAGACGCTGCTGATGCAGTTAGCCGACGCGCAAACCCGTGTGCTGACGCTGAGCCAATATACCCCCGGCGTCAAAGTAGCAGCAGATGTTACCGAACAGATCGGGATGGACACGGCCGTGCCCCTGGGTTATTTGCCGGGTGGGGCCATTGGGCTACGGCGGTTAGGTGAATGTCTGAACCAGTCCGCCAACTGTGACGCCCTGTTTGGCGCGCCCCTACCGGCCAGCCAGGAACAGGCGTTGGCCGATGTCTCCTTGATCATTGTGCTGACGGCCGACCGGCAAACATTGGTCAATTGGGTGGAGCAGGTGGGCGCTCCCGCCGACCGGCCGATGATAGCCGGCGTCACCCAGGCATTAACGCCCCTGGCGCTGCCCTATTTTGACACGGCTCAGCTTGCCGGTGTGGTGAATGGCATACCGGGCACGGCCGTGTACCAGCAAACCTATTACCGTAACGCCCAATTAACGGATGCCCGCACCTTATTCAATGCCCAGGTTGCCGCCCAAATGTTGGCGGTGGTTGTCCTGCTGTTGGGCGCACTCATCTATTTAATTACCGGCATTACCGCCCAGCGTCGTACAAGATAATTATGACCCTGAATGCAGATTTCATCGGCCTATTGGTGGGACTCACCCTGACGCTCTGTATTTACAGCTATCTCTTCATTGGAGATAGGATTCCTTATCGCCTGGCCATACACATTCTGGTTGGGGCCAGCGCCGCTTATGCTGTGGTGGTTGTGGTGCAGCAAGTATTTGAACCTGTCTACCGCACCATCACCGAAAATCCCGGCCCGGCCGACACCATTTATCTGCTGGTTCCCATTTTGCTGGCATTGTTTTTGCTGCTGCGCCGGCTGCGCGCGGCCAGTTGGGTGGGCAACATCCCGTTGGCGCTGCTGGTGGGTGTGGGCGCGGCCATTGCCTTTCTGGGCGCTTTAACCGGGACGCTGTGGCCACAGTTAACCGGCACCTATGCCAACACCAGTGATCCCTTGCGCGGCATTCTCATCGCTGTGTTGGCGGCGCTGACACTGTTGTCATTTCAATTCACCGCGTTCCGGGCCGGCGGCAGCGGCGTGTGGGAACCGGCGCGTTGGCAGCAGGGCATTGTGTGGCTGGGCCGCGCCGTGTTGATGATAACCTTTGGCGCGCTGTTTGCGGCGCTGCTGAATACCAGCTTTGTTTTGTTGGCTGGCCGGATTTATTTCTATATGCAGGCACTGAACCCTTAGCTATGGCTGAATTGGAAGAAAAGCCCATCCAGGAAATAGATGACCTGGAAAAATCATTTGTCCTGGCCGACATTGGCGCTACCAACACGACGGTGATCCTGATTGATACCGTTGATGGCAGTTACCGGTTGGTGGCCTGTGCTTCTGTGCCCACCACGGCGCGACTGCCCTGGCTAGATGTGATGACCTGTGTGCAGCAGGGGATAGGCCGCCTCTCAGAGATAACGGGCCGGAAACTACTCAATGAACGAGGGCATCTCATTCGCCCACCCCGCAAAGACGGCTCTGGGGTTGACCATTTTGCCATGGTTGTCAGCGCGCCTTCGCCGCTTAAAACGGTGCTGGTGGGGCTGTATGACGAGATGAGTCTGGCCAGTTTGCGCAAGGCGCTGCGCACGATTTATGTGCAAGAGGTGGAGGTGGTGAGCCTGGCCGACACACGCCCGGAAGCGGAGCAGATTACGGCCGTCATCAAAAGCCGCCCCGATCTCATTGCCATTGCCGGTGGTACGGATGGCGGCGCGGAAGAGCGTCTGCTGCGGCTGGTGGAAGTGGCAGTGGTAGCGGCCATGGTGCTGGCCGACAGCCAGCTACCTCACGTGCTGTACGCGGGCAACTTGAAACTGCGGGAACAGGTGCGGGGACTGCTGGAGGGAAACGCTCATTTGCATATGGCGAACAACATCCGCCCCGATCTGGCAACAGAGCAGTTGGATGATGTGATGCGGCTGGCGGAGGAGTTGTATGAAGATATTAAAATTCAAAATTTGCCCGGCATCCATGAGCTAAGTGAGTGGGCCGGTTTTCCCACACTGCCCACGGCGCGGGGCTTTGCCCATGTGTGCCACTATTATGCCGGGCAAGAGCAGCGGGTATTGGGCATTGATTTGGGTAGTAACAGCACTACCCTGGTGATGGCCCAGGCGGGCCAGGTGCATCTCTCTGTGCGCACGGATTTGGGCATGGGTGAGCCGATGGCCCATTTGCTGCAGCACACGGCCGTAGACAACATCATGCGTTGGCTGCCGGACGAGGTAGATGAACCGGACGTAGCCAATTACCTGGTTAATAAATCGCTCTACCCTCAAACGATCCCGCTGACGGAAGCGGATTTACATCTGGAACAGGCGGCGGCGCGGGCCATGTTGCACTGTGCATTGCAGTCTACGGCCGTTGAATGGCATTGGGCGTCAAACGGCCACGCGCTGCATGTGCCTGCTTTTGACCGGCTGTTGGTGCATGGCGCTGTTTTTGCCAGAGCGCCACGTCCGGGCCAGGTGATGCTGCTGTTACTCGATGCCCTGCAACCAACCGGCATATTTTCGGTGGGATTGGACCAATATGGCGTTTTGCCGCCGTTGGGGGTATTGGCCGGCCAGCAACCGCTGGTTGTGGTGCAGACGTTGGCCGCCGGGGTACTCTCCGAATTGGGCTGGGTAATTGCCCCGGCAGGCAAAGGGCAGCCGGGCAAAAAGGTGCTGGACATTGTCATTGAATCACCAACCGCCCGGTTTGAAGGGGAAATTGAATTTGGCAAGATTGAGGTGTTTCCCATTTCCCCCGGCCAGGAAGCCCAGGTGACGGTAAAACCAACCGGGCGTTTTGATATTGGGTTTGGCCCCGGCCAGGGAAAAACGCTGACGCTGAAGGGCGGTTTGGTGGGTGGGCTGGTCATTGATGCCCGCGGACGGCCGTTGGCTCTGCCGCGTGACCCCAATGACCGGCGCAGCCTGATGCGTAAATGGCAGTGGGATTTGGGTGGTTGATGGCGAGGCGAAGAAATAAGACCTGACAGGTTTTTGACCTATGGGGTTCCAAATCGAACTGGTGAAAACCTGTCAGGTCTGCGAGCAATCATGGAACATTACACACGCACAACCATTATTCAGCCGCATATGAAAATTCGCCGCGAGCGGGTATTGCCGCAAAGCGGGGAAATGATTGTAAAAATTGGCACGGAAGTCACCCCCGGCCAGATCGTGGCCCGCACGCCAATGCAAACCGTTTTTGTCATCGTAGATGCCGGCCAGATTTTAGGTGTGCCACCAGAAAAGGTAAATGAACTTGTCATCGTGGAAAAAAATTCTGCGGTAGATGAAGGTACCGTTCTGGCGCAGAAAAAAGGGCTGCGCGCCCGGCAGGTTATATCCCCTGTGGCCGGTGAATTATATGATGTGATTAACGGCCGTATCTTCATCCAACAAGCTGCCGATTGGGTAGAAACACCTGCCCTGGTTTCTGGCAAAGTGGTCAGCCATGTGGGTGACAGAGGCGTGGTCATTGAAACTTATGGCGCTTTCATTCAAGGTATTTGGGGATCACGCAAAGAAAACCACGGCAAGTTGAAGATCATGTCGCGCAGCAACAACGGCTTCTTAGCCAAAGATCAACTGACAGGTGAAGTAAATAAACACATTTTGGCAGTGGGCAGGTTGGAACATGAAGAAGTGCTGCACCTGGCGCAAGAAATGGCCGTAGCCGGAATCATTGCCGGCAGTATGACCGCTGATTTATGCGATGCTGCTTACGGGTTGAAATACCCCATCATTTTAACCGATGGCGTTGGCAAACAAAGCATGTCCCCCGTTATATTTGGCCTGCTGCAGCAAGTAGAAGGGCGCGAAACTTCGCTCTTTGCCAATTATGACGCCAGCCGGGGCCAGCGACCAGAGATCATTATCCCCGAACCGGCTACCCCCAGCAGCGAAGCCGTGCAGGCCAACAAACCGCTGCAAATTGGGCAAAAAGTACGCCTGCTGCGTGCCCCTTTTGTGGGGCAAACCGGGGAAGTGGTTGAAATTTTCATGCTGTCACAATTGCTGGCAACCGGCGCCAAAGCGCAGGGGGCCAACATTCGTCTGGCCGATGGGCAGGTGGTCTTCACGCCCTTTGCCAATGTGGACGTTATTATTTAGGAGTCATTATTCTCGCTGTGGCCGGTCTTTTTTTTGACCGCGCCACCGCCGGGTTAAATGGAGGCAACCAATGGAAGATGAATTCGCGGATGATGAGTATCTGGTAGAAGAAGAAGGAAGTGCATCGAGTAATCGGCCATTTTTGATGGCTGCTGGGGCATTGATAACCGTGTTTGTGTTAGCTGCTGCCTGTGTGGTCGTGTTGATGATGTTGGACAACAGCGGCACAACCAATTCGACCGAAATTTCGGCCATTGAAACACAAAATGCCATTGTGATGGTAACAAACACGGCCATCGCCCAGTTCATCATCGAAACAGAAACGGCGCAGGCCGCACCCACGCAGACGCCAGAACCACAGGCCACCAATACCAGCACGCCGGCCGCTGTGGCCGAAGTAGCCACCGCCACCCCAACCAGCGTATTGGGTTCGGTGGGAACTGGGGGCGACGAGGGGTCTACGGATGGCGCGGAAACAGGCGATGGGGAAGAAGCGGGCGCGGGTGGTGATGAGGAAACGGCGCCGGGTGCGGGTGGTGAAGGCGTTCCCGGTACAATTATCATTGGCACGGCCGTTGCCGGCAGTGGCGGTGAGAGCGGCGGCACGGCCGTTGCCGGTGGTGGTAGTGGTGATACCGGCGCCGGCAGCAGCGGCAGCGTGATTGTCGCCGGCAGCACGCCAACCACAGTCGCCGGTTCCCAAACCGGCGCCTTGCCGCAAACCGGCCTGGAAACATGGGCCATTGCCCTGATCGGCTTGCTCCTGGTGGTCGTCCTATTTGCGGCCCACCGATTGCGCACAAATTAAGCGGAAGGTGCCTTCAACGCCCAGACCTGACAGGGTTTATTACCAGCCGGGTTAAAACCCTGTCAGGTCTTTTGTAGTTCCTCCCACCGCCCACGTGTCGCCTCGTTTGGGTACTTTGTTCCTCTCAGTTTGCCTCCTGGCTTATGCTATAATGCACCCATGAAAAGTCGTGTGGTGACCATCCTCATCGTAGAAGATGATGTAGATATGCTGAACGGCATAGCCGATGCTCTGGAGGTTTTCCCCTCTCGCTACAATTTGCGCCCCCTAAAAGCCGGGAATGGTCAGATTGCGCTGGAGATGATGAGGCAACATCCGGTGGATTTGATTGTGTCTGATATTATGATGCCGGGCATGGATGGTTTTGAATTTTTGCGCTATGTACGCCAGAACCCGGACTGGACACACATTCCTTTTATTTTCCTGACGGCGCGAGGCAAAGAGCTAGATGTGCGCAAAGGGCGGTTGAGTGACGCCGACCTGTATCTGACAAAACCTTTTGTGATGGGGGAACTGGCCGAATTGATCCAGACGCAGTTGGATCGTAGTTTTGAGCGGCGCAAACGCCGGGAGCAAACCCTGGAATCGTTGAAAAAGAATATGATGCAGATTCTAAACCATGAGTTTAGAACCCCGCTCACTTACGTGACAGCTTATTACGATATGCTGGATCACTACCTGAATAGCCTGGAAACGCGCCAGGCTGACCGGAATTATGGCGAGTATTTACATGGGATTCAAACGGGCTGTGTGCGGCTGACGAATCTGGTGGGCGCGCTGATTCAGGTTATTGAACTGCGCAGCGGCGCGATGGCGCAGCAGTTTGCGCAGCGCCGTCATCGGATTGATGATTTGAATGGTCTGGTGCAGGCAGTTATTGATGGGCAACGGCCGTTTGCCGATGAGGAGCAGGTGACCATTCTCTTTGAACCGGCGACGCGGGCGCCCTCTTTTTGGGGTGACGCTGCCGGGTTGCAAACAGCTTTTGACGCCCTGCTGAACAATGCCATCAAGTTTACGGCGCCGGTGACGGGCCGGAAGCGGCTGGTACAGGTGACAGTTTTTACACAAGGACATGAGGTGGGCGTGGCTTTCAGCGACACGGGGTTGGGCATTCCGGCGGCCATGCATGAACGAATTTTTGATTTATTTGAGCAGTATAACCGCTCGTTGATGGAGCAGCAGGGGGCGGGCATGGGGTTGACCATTGCCCGCGATCTGGTGGAATTGCATCACGGCCGTATTGTGTTGCATAGTGAAGAGAATAATGGCAGCGTTTTTACCGTACTGCTGCCCATGTATGCGCCTGAGGGTGAGTGGCCGGTGCGCCCGGCTAACAACCGCATCCCGGCCACCTTGCTGCTGGTGGAAGATGAAGAAAACCTGTTACACGGCCTGGCCGATTTGCTCCTGCTGTTTGAGGGACGGTATGACCTGCACATCTTAACAGCCACGAACGGCCGTGAAGGGTTGGAAATTTTACAAGACCACCAACCAGATTTGATTATTTCTGACATTATGATGCCCCAAATGGACGGGTACCAATTCCTGCAAACGGTACGCGAAAATCCGCAATGGGTGCATGTTCCCTTTATCTTTCTAACGGCCAAAGGCGAAAAACAAGACGAATACAAAGGCCGGCGGCTGGGTGTGGAAGAATATATCATCAAGCCCTATGAACCGGATGATGTGCTAAAACTGGTGGAAAAACGGCTGGACAAACATTTCCAATCGCAGCAGTTGGTGCAAGCGGATTTTGAGGTGCTGAAGCGGGGGATTTTGAACCTGGTGACACGAGAAATGATGCACCCCCTGACGGCCGTCAATGTTCACACCCTCAAACTGGCCCAGGGATTAGACAGCGTTGAATCGCCAGAGGAACTGGCCGCTTCCTTAGTTGAAATCAAAAAAGGGAGCGAACGTCTGAACGAGCTTGTGAAGGATTTGATTACCCTGGCCGAATTGCAAACCGGCGAGGCCACCGTTTCTTACACCTGGGAAGCGCAGCCCATCGCCGCGTTTGGGTTGCTGCTGTATGAGTTAAGCCAGGTATACGGCCGTCAATACCACCCGGAAACAGTGGTCACCTGTACCTTTCTGCCGGAAACCCCCACCATCTTTGGCAATTCCCGCATGTTGTCTGACTGCGTCGAACGCCTGTTAAGATTCAGCATCACCCAGGCGGAAACACGCCCACCTGCCGCCAACATATCGCTCAGCCAGGAGGAGGAAGAAGTGCATGTATCGGTCACGACCGTCGCCCCCATCCAGGCAGCGGCATTGGCCTGCTTTCAACAAGTCCTGGCGTCTGAGGAGATCAACCTGATTGACGCCCCCGACTATGCCGCCAGCCTGCACATTGTTAAACAGTATGTGGCGCTGCATCACGGCCGTCTCAGCGGCCAATTCTCCCCCGAAAGCGGCGAAAGCGGTGAAAGCGGTGAAAGCGGCAGTTGTTTCACCATCACCTTACCCATCCACGTGCCCACCTGAGGGCGCACCCTGCTCCTCAACAAACAATCCGCACACCCGACAATTCACCCTCACTTGTTCAACCTGTTACCATGCTTTACAATGGGCATTGCTGGCGTAAAAAGTTCAACTTTTAGGAAAAGTTGAACTTTTGCAAACTTATAAAGGAGAACTATTCATGGCCTCATTATTGGAAAAAACCCAAACCCTCATCCAGGCAAATTTGCACGCGATGGTAGACCAGGCGCTGCAAGCCAACTCCCCGGCGGTAATGAAACAATACATCCGCGACGCCGAAAAAAATCTGGATGACCTGGAAGACGCGGCCGCCACCGTTGGCGGTGAAGTCAAAACCATGGAACGCAAATACAACGAGTATAAAAAGAAAGGCGACCAACTTGACCGGAACATTGATATGCTGCTGATGCAGGGCAAACCGGATCTGGCCCGCGCCGCCCAAAACGAACTCAATACTACCCGCCGCCTGGAAGAACAATATCACGAACAGTGGGTGCGGCAACAGCGCGAATATGAGGCGCTGCTCAATGCCCGCCTGAAATTGCAGGCCAAACTGGTCACCATCCGCCAGGAGCAGCAGGAGTTGGAAGCGCTGCTGCGGCTGGCCAAATCTAAGGAAGCCACCGTCAAAGCCATCAAAAGCCTGGACGATCTGGAAGGGGTGGGCGACGCCGACATTGCCCGGCTGGGTGAATCTATTCGCTCACGGCTAGACAAAGCCTCTGCCCACAGTGAAATGTACGCCAGCCGCCTGGATAGCCAGATGGACACGTCCCTGGGCAAGGCTGAGTTGGACATTCAATTGGAAGAGCGCAAGCGGCGGTTAGGGTTGGCCGAGCCGTCCGTTTACAAACAAGAAGAACGCGCCGCAGACGAATCGGCAGCGGCGGCTGGGGAATAAAGTTAGGTAGAGATTGGAGATTGACGAATCTCCAATCTCTAATCAATCTCCCTAAATACACTGTTAAGAAAATAACATGAACTTTCTCGTGTCATTCCGAGGAGTCTTCGACGAGGAATCTTCCGTGGTGTTCCAGGAGAAAGATTCCTCGCTCCGCAGACTACGCTCGGAATGACAGGTAAGGTTTTAAGGTTAAGAAGACTTGTTTAACGGTGTGCTAAACTACCATGACCGAAATTGAGGTTGAGCGTTGGCTGCAAGATGGGATCACGGCCGTTAAAGAAGGCCAGCCAGAAAAGGCCCGTCTGCTCCTGCTGAAGGTCGTAGACGCGGCTGAGGATAATGAACGCGGCTGGCTCTGGTTGAGCCGGGTGGTAGAAGAAGATGCCGACAAACGTACTTGCCTGGAAAATGTGCTGGCGCTGAACCCGGAAAACGCCGCCGCCCGGCGGATGTTGATTGGCCTGGATAATGGCAGCACGGCCGTTGCCCCCGTCACGGCCGTTGCCGCCACCACATCCCCCCAGATTATCTATCAACAGCATGAACAATTCGATGATGTCTGGTCACAAAACATCCCCTTGTGCGGCTTCTGCGCCGCCCCCATCACCCCCGACGACACACGCTGCCCGGCCTGCCATCACCATTTGGTGGTGCAGCTTTACCGCTATGCCACCCCCAGCAGCAATCTGGTCTTGTATTGGTTCACCATGACGGCCGTTGCCGTCACCTATGCCGCGCAGATTGGGTACAGCGCCGTGACGCTGCAAAACCCGCTGGTGGTGATTACCGGCGCTTTGATGATGGTGCTGTTGTTGGTAACGGCCGTGTGCCTCAATTTCCGCCAGTATTGGGCCAATATCCTGGCCATCATGGTGTTGATCCTCATTATGATTGCCGGTATTGCCCAACTGCTGATCGATCCCGACCTCAGCGCCGTTGCCTTTGACCGTCTGGATGCAGCCATCCAGGGGATCGTCGAACCGGTAACGCGGGGTACGTGGAAAATTATCAAAGGATTGCAGGTGGCAATGGCGGCGCTGGCGCTGCTGTTTGCCCTGCGCGCCGCGCCGGATTTTGACCGGGTGCGCTTCCGGCAAGAGGCTGCCGTCACCAAAGGGCTGCGCCATGCCAGCGAATATCACGGCGCGGCGCAGCGCCTGACCAAAAGTGGGTTGTGGGCCACGGCCGTACTCAACTGGCAGCGGGCCGTAGCTCTGGAGCCAACACGCATCACCTACCAGCGCGCCTTAGGTGAAGCGTATGCCCGGCTCGGTTTTTATGCCCGCAGTTTGGATGTATTACAAAGCGCACAGCGTCTGGCTTCCCATCCAGACACCCAGGCCGAAATTACGCGCCTGCTACATACCGTGCAACAACAGGCACAACAAAAAAGGGAGTAGATGTGCGCGCTTAGCCAATCTCCATTCTCCAATCTCTAACCATGACAAACGACACCCGTGCATCCCTGGAAAAACGAGTCCGCAATGCCCTGTTTCAAGAGGCTATTTTTCGGCCGGAAAGCGCCGTGGTCATTGCCGCCACGATCCTGCTGACGGCTGCTTCCGCCGTATTTAGCGATGCCGCTATTATTGGGCTGCTGCCGCCGCTGGTATGGTTGTTGGGGGGCACGGCCGTAGAAGCCGCCTTAGTTGCCAGCAGCCTGACCGACCCGGAATTCAAACGCCAGGTAGCCGCCAAAGTGCTGCGCCACGACTATAAACCGGAGCGGCTCAAAGACAAGTATTTGCAGCAGCGTATGGCCGAGGCGCTGGATTATCGGGCGCGCATCCAAGAGGGCATTAACAAACGCACTGATACCGTCTTGCGCGATGAATTGACCGAGACGCTGGGCCAGATTGATGACTGGCTGGAAAATATCTATGATCTGGCGCTGCGCATTGACAACTATCAAAATGACGCCACCGTTTTGGAGCGCGACCGCAAACGGGCCGAGGAACGGCTGCGGCAGTTACAGCGGGAGAAAGAGGGTACACGGGACACGGCCGTGAAACAGCAACTAGAAGAAACAATAGAAGGGTTGCACAGTCAGTTGCGCACTCTGGACACGCTGGACAACACCATCAAACGGGCGCGGCTGCAACTGGAAAATTCCCTCACCCACCTGGGCACCATCTACTCCCAGACCATGTTATTCGAGGCCAAAGACATAGACCGGGCGCGGGCGCGGCGGCTGCGCCAGGAAATTGCCGACGAAGTGACTGAGTTGAATGATATTTTGGTGACGATGGATGATGTTTATTCGGCGGAAGCGTTTTGAGATCGGAGATTAGAGATTAGGGATTGGAGATGGGTCAATCTCCAATCTCCGATCTCTACTCCCCAATCAAATCCCACAAATTCCCGTACAAATCCGCAAATACCGCCACCGTGCCATAAAGCTCCGTTTTAGGCGGGCGGACGAACTGAACACCGGCTGTCAGCATGTTGTGATAGTCCCGCCAGAAATCATCGGTTTGTAAAAAGAGGAAAACTCTGCCGCCGGTTTGTTGGCCGATCACGGCCGTTTGCTCTGGCGTGGTGGCGCGGGCTAACAGCAGGTTTGTGCCGCTGGATCCCGGCGGCGCGACGACAACCCAGCGTTTGTCCTGTTCCGGCTGGTAGGTATCCTCCACCAGCGTAAAACGCAGTTTCTGGCAAAAAAAGGCAATCGCCTCATCATACTCCCGCACCACCAACGCTACGTGAACAATTGACTGTTTCAAACTTTAGAAACACCGCTCCCATGCACCTACAATTAGACAGCAGGGAGTGGTCAAATAATCAGGGGGAGGGGTTGGGTGTATGAGCCATTTGTGGAAATTCTTCCTGAAGGACACGGCGTAATACGGATTCTGTCACTGGCTTTTCAGAAGTTTGGCCTAAATACTCCTTGAGGGCATCATTTATCAGTGTCTGGTGACCTGTGCCTGCATCCTCCGCTCTGGAACGAAACTCTTCCAGAATAGCGTCATCAAGATAAATCGTTATGCGCGTTTTTCCCTTGCTGGAGAAGATCGCCCCGCGTTTGCCACTTGAAAAATCATATTCATCCTTCATACTCTTGTACCTCACGCCGTGTTGAAGTGCCAGGCACAGGGCATAACGTCCTGGGCAGCCCAAAGCTTCGTGCCCTGTGCCTGGCACTGCCCTACCACCCTGCCATCCGCTCGATGTAGGTGTTGCCCAGGCGGATGCGGGTAACACGGCCGTCCCCTTCATCCACCTCAAATATCGCCAGTTCATCCGGGGAGAGGAAGCCATTCTCGGATTCCATGCGGAACGTGTGTTCGGCCACAGGTATAAACCGGATCGTCGCCAGCAGCGGGTCCGGCTGCGAGGGGTCAAGCGCCAGCAATTCGCCGTTTTGTATAAGGATTTGCATGTCGCCCCAGGCGTCCCGATATTTGCCCACGTACTGCTGCCAGGCCAGGTCTGGTTGGGCAGGTGTGGCCGACGGCCGTGCCGCCAACAGGGGCGGCACAACCCATTGAAACAGCTTGTCCACGTAAGCCAGCGGATCGCCATCATCGGCATTGGTCAGGACGACAACGGCCGTACCCTCCGCCGGGCACAGGCGCAAGAGCGTGCGGTAGCCTAACACCGCGCCGCCATGCCCGATGTAGGTTTTGTCCTTCTGGCGGGTGATGCTGAAACCCAGACCATAGCCGCTTTGCCAGTCCGGGTTCAGCCAATGGACGCGCTGCATCTCGCGCAGGGTACTCTGGCGCAGCAGGCGATGGCCCCCCACCGCCCCATCGCCCAGGTGGAAGCTGGCAAAACGGGCCAGGTCGCTGACGGTGGTGGCCATATTGGCGGCGGGGGTAATGCCCTGGCAGTCGGTGAAGGGCATGATTTCCCGTTCCAGGCGGCCGGGCAGGCGACGGCCGTAGCCCACCGCCAGCCGTTCATGGTGCGGGTCAATGGTTTCCACAAAGGTGCTGCTCATGCCCAACGGCCGTAAAATGTGTTCTTGCACGTAGGCTTCATAAGGCAGGCTGGCAGCCTGCGCGACAATCGCCCCGGCCAGAGACAGCCCCAGGTTGGAGTATTTGAAGCGGGTTTCGGGAGGCACGGCCGTTACCTGCTGCCCCACACTCTCTTGAATCTGGCTCAGGGTGGGGAACTGCCCATCCGTCCAGTAAGGGAAAGCGGCCTCGCGGGGCAGCCCGGCGGTGTGCGTCAGCAGGTGGCGAATGGTAATCGCCGGCGCGTTGGCAGTGGGGCCGGGCATGTTAAACCAGGGCAGATGGCTGGCTACCGGATCATCTAGCTGCAATTTGCCCTGGTCGCGCAGTTGCAGAATGGCTACGGCCGTGAACAGCTTGGTGATGCTGGCAATGCGGTAGATGGTGTCTGGCGTGGCCGGGATTTGCCGGGCCACGTCCGCATAACCAAAACCCTGCGCCCAGACCAACTCCGGCCCCACCACCACGCCGGCCGCCAGCCCTGGTAAATTTTTATACGCCCGCTGTGAATCTACCCAGGCAGCAAAGAGATCAAGGCCGGAACGCACGGCCGTGTTTTCTTGCCAATGATTTGTCATATCGTTTCTCCTCGGATCGAGTTCATACTTTTGTCCTCGCATGTCATTCCGAGCGGAGTCTTCGGAGCGAGGAATCTCTCTCCTGTACAATTGGGTGGGATTCCTTCCTTCGACAGGCTCAGGACAAGCTCTCGAAGACCCTCGGAATGACACGAAAAAGTGTGGCAGATGTTACCTTTCCGTGAGTAGAGCGACAAATAAGGTGGAACGTTCTAAATCTGGAGGTTTGATGATTGTTGAACAACTACAAAACGTTAATGACGCGCAACTGGCAAAAGCGGCGCGCACAGACACGCAACTGTTTGATCTGTTGTACCGGCGGCATGTCACGGCCGTGTACCGCTACTGTTTTGCCCAGACAAACTGCCCCACCGAAGCCGAAGACCTGACGGCGCAAATTTTCCTGGCGGCGTGGGCGGCGCTGCCCCGCTATAACGGCCGGGGATCATTTGCCGCCTGGCTGTTTGGCATTGCCCGGCGGAAATGCGCCGACTTCCACCGGGGGCGGTATCGTAAACCGGAAGAGGGGTTGGACACGGCCGTTGCCCTGCCCGACCCCCATATCCCCTCGTTAGAGCAGCAGGTTTACCGCCAGGGCGTATGGGATTGCATCCAACAAACGTTGGGCGCGTGCAGCCCAGACCGGCGCGAGGCCGTTTACCTGCGCTTTTGGGGCGGGCTGAGTGTGGCCGAAACGGCCGCGGCCATGCGCAAAAGCGAAGCATCCGTCAAAATGCTCGTCTCCCGCGCCATTGCCGAGTTAAAAGAGAAATGTGTGTGAGCGGTTTGTAGTAGGCGATTTATCGCCTGCCAAAGGCACTAAAGTGCCTACAACAAACAAACCAATTACGAGTGAGGTCATAAGCCATGAATGAGAAAGACCAACTAAACAATTACATTGATGACCCGCAGCGCCATGCTGCCCCGGATGCGGCCACACGGCAGGTGGTAGACCAACTGCGGCAGCAGGCGGAACAGGTAGAGCCGCGCCCGCAGTTTGTCCATGAACTCTCCGGGCGGCTGCAAGCAGAAGCGCGCCAGACCAAATCGCCGCGCTCCCTGGCCGATTGGCTGGTGCTGCGGTTTGTGCCAAGAGTGGTGGGGGTCACGGCCGTTGTCGGCCTGATCGCCTTGATTGCCTGGGGCGGCCCTAAACTGTGGCAGGCGTGGGCCAATCCCCAGGCCGAACCGGTTCACAGCGGCGACGCCATCCCGGTAGCAGACCGCGCCGCGCCGCCGGCTAACCCTTTCCCCGCCGCGCCGGCCGAACTGCCCCTGTACCAGCTTGAATTTGAACCACTGCCCACCACCGCTGCCGAAGCCGTCGCCTGGGCCGCCGACTTTGGCATTCCTGACCCCAAACTCTTTACCGACCCGCGCCAGCCGGGTATGTTGCAGGTGATCGGCAGCAATGACGAATCGCTGGCCTTTCAAGGATACGGCCCCGGCAGCATCTATTACTCTTCCGGGCAGGAAATGGCGCAAGTAGCAGCGGACGAGGAGCCTGTGTCGTTTGCGGCAGCGACCGATAGCGCCATTGACTTTCTGGCCGCCCACGACCTGCTGCCGGACAGGTACCAGGTGGTAGAAGGGGGGCCGGCCGGGCAAGGGCCGATGCGCACCGTCTACGTTTTGCTGGAACCGGCTGCCGGTTATGCCTTAAACGGCCAGATGAGCGGCGTGGGCATCAACCTGACGGTGGGGCCGGACGGCCGTGTGTGGTATGGCAATTTCACCCGCGTCCAGTTCACGCCCGGCGAGATGGTCGCCATCATCCCGGCCCAGGCGGCCTATGATGCCTACCAGGCCGGGGAATTGACCTCCTTTGCCATGGAAACATCAATGACAAACCCGGCGACAACACCTTTTGAAAGTTTTAGCCCACCGCCGCCGGTACACCAGATAGGGGACGAAGTAGAAGTGCGCGGCTGGCCGAATGTGCTGGTAGCCGCCGCAGGAGATGAGGTACGCGCCACCCTCTATGGGCAATTGTCGCCGGGTATTTACCATCTGGTGGGGGACAAGGCCAGGGAGTTGACCGACCCCGATCTGATGATGGGGGACGTGGTGGTGCGGGGGGTGATCACGGCCGTTATCGCCCCCGGCGAATGGGAACTCACCATTACCGAATGGGAGGCAGGCCGCCCGTCATATAGTTCGTATGCCCCGTTTAGCTGCCTCAAAGGTGCGGTCAGCCAGGAAACGGACGGCGGCTGGCTGACCACAGACGAGGGCGACCGCTACCGCCTGCCCGATGCGCCCGACGCCTTAAGCGCAGGCGACCGGATTGAGGTTTGCGCCGAAACGCCCCCGGAAACAGGCGAGGTGTTAACCTGGCAAAATATCACCCGCCCACCCGCCTCCGAAGCGCCCATGTCCGAGGGCGGGGTGAGCATGATGACCAGCGTCGTGGAAGCCATCCCGGTTCCCACCGCTGCCGATCCCATGGTCGTTGAGGAAATGGTGGAAACCACCGGCAGCGATGGCAGTGTGACCGTGGAACGCAGTGTCATTTCCGTTGGCGGCGGTGGCGCTGGCATGGTAGCCAGCGGCGCCTTTTTCCTGTCGCCAGACAGCCCGGAAGCGGCTCTGGTGGAAGCGTATGGCGTGGGCGCTCCGGTGGTGTTGACCGGCACTCTGAATGCCCTCATTTTTGAAAGAAAGGATGGCAGCCAGGACGTCCGGGCGCAGTTGCAATTACTGAACGAACAGGGCCTGATCGCCGGTAATGTGCCGTTGACGGCGGCGGATGAAACGTTATTGGCGTTGGCTGAGTATCACGGCCGTTTTGTGCAGATAGACGGCATACTGGAAACGTCTGAGGAATGGCCGGGCATCGCTCTGGCGGTGGAGGGCTACACGGCCGTCTGGCCGGACGCCGCGCTGCAAAACTTCCTGGGGCACATTGAGTTGGAGACGATGGATGGGGTGGAAACGGCCGTCTTTGTAGACCATGCCAGCGATCAACGCTATCTCATCGCCTGGGGGAATGTGTACTTCGGTGAAAATGACCCTATCGTGTCCAGCCCGCAAATACTCATCACCGGGCTTGTCTACCCTGGGCAGACGGAGACTGGGCTGCCGTCCCTCATCCTGCACAGTTCATCCCACGACAGTTACATTGCCCAGGCCAGCGATGTGTCCGAATTTCCGTTGGAAAGCAAAGCCCAGGTCATCCCCTACAGCCCTTTCAACAACCCGGTGGCGACGGCGCAAGAGATGGTGTTGGAGCGGATGGAACTGGTTTACTACTATGAACCGGCATATGACCACACGGCCGTGTCTGCCAACACCCCATTTGCCGGCCCACCCCCCTTAACCGGTGTACAAACAGCGCGTCCGGTGTGGTTGATTCACGGCCGTAGCCCCGACGGCGCGACCACCTTCAAAATCTACATACCGGCGACGGGTAATTGAGTAATTGGGTAATGGGGTAATTACGTAATTACCCCATTACCTCTTTAATGGTGCAAAATCTGAGAGAGGAAAAGTTTTGTCCGTTCGTTTTTGGGGTTGCTGAAGAAGTTTTCGGGGATATTTTCTTCCACAATCTGCCCCGCATCCATAAAAATGACGCGATCCGCCACCTCACGGGCAAAACCCATCTCATGCGTCACCGCCAAAATGGTATACCCACCACCGGCCAGATCGCGCATCACATCCAGAACCTCTTTAATCATTTCCGGGTCTAAAGCGCTGGTTGGTTCATCAAAAAGCAAAATCTTCGGCTCCATCGTCAGCGTGCGGGCAATGGCCACCCGCTGCTGCTGCCCCCCGGAAAGCTGCCCCGGATATTTGTTGGCCTGTTCGGGAATGCCTACCCGCAGCAGCCACTTCATCGCCGTCTCTTCGGCCCTATCCCGCGACCATTTGCGCACATGAATCGGCGCTAAGGTCACATTTTCCAGCACCGTCAGGTGAGGAAACAGATTAAACTGCTGGAATACCATGCCCACTTCGCGCCGGATTTCGGCGATGTTACGCACATCATAACTCAGCGTAATACCATCTACCACAATCTCCCCTTCCTGGTGTTCTTCCAGCCGGTTCAGGCAGCGTATGAAGGTAGATTTGCCACTGCCAGACGGGCCAATAATCACAATCACCTCACCCGACTTCACCTGCAAATCAATCCCCTTCAGTGCATGAAAATCGCCATACCACTTATGCACATTCTCACATTCAATGATGTATTCTCCCAATAACCGCCGTGTGGTGATTGGTTTTGAGGTGGTCATAGTTTCTCCTTGTTTTCGTAATCCGAAGTCCGATCACAGATTACAGATTACGGATCACGGATTACCGCTCCCCCAACCCCGTTTGCCGTTCCAGCCGTTCAGAATAGCTAACGATGATGGCCGAAACAACGAAGTAGAGGAGGGCGATGAACAAATATGCTTCGCGGCGTACACCCAACCATTGGGGTTGGGAAGCGATGGAGTTGGCAACCCCCAAAATATCCAGCAAGCCGACAATGGCAACCAACGTCGTGTCCTTAAACAGGCCAATGTATTGGCCGGTAATGGCCGGGATCACGGCGCGTAAGGCTTGCGGCAAAATGATTAACCGGTACTTGCTAAATGTGCCCAGGCCAAGTGAATCGGCCGCTTCGTACTGGCCTCTGGGAATGGCCTGCAAACCACCGCGCACATTTTCTGCCATGTACGCTGCCGAGAAGAAGGCAAAGGCCCACATCACCCGCCACGTTTTCAAGAATTCCATGCCCGGCGGCAGGAAAATGGGAAACAGGATAATGGAGAGGAAGAGAACGGTAATGAGGGGGATGCCGCGAATAAATTCAATGTACAGGGTGCAAAAACCGGCGACCACGTTCCCTTTCCATACTCGCTGAAAAACATAGGCGATGAAGGGCAATGCCAACGGCCAGTAAGCCAGTAATAGTTCAAAGTTGTTACGGGCCGTCGCACGCAGTTCGGGGGTGCTGTTGAGCAATCCCCAAATCATAATGGCAAAGGCGACCGGATATGTGACCCAGTTGGGAATGCCGCGAATGGTGCTGCGCCGCCCCAGCGCCAGCAATACACCCAACGGAAAGGAAACAACAATGGCAAAAGCGGTGATGATGAGCGTCAGCATAAACCCGCCCCAGTCCACGTCCGGGTTCACCGGCACAAGGAGCGGCTTCTCGCCTGTTTTGAACAGGCCAAAAAAGAGAAAGATCAGTTCGATGACGCTGAAAAAGGCCAGGAAGGCAAAGATACCGGCGGTGAGGGTCAGCAAAATACGGCCGAGCCGCGCCCATTCTGATTCACCAATACCAGGTGGGTAGGTGCGGTTGAGGTAGCGGTTGGCCCACCACAGCAGCGCCGCCAGCACAACCATGCCCACCAGGGGCAGGGCTTCGCTGACGAACTCATTAACCGTCACCGGTCGTACCCCGGCGAGCAGCACGTAAAAGATGATGGGGGAGGCCAGCCAGAGGTAGGTGAGGGCACGGCGGATGCGTTTGTGCTGGAAGCCATCACGATAGACCACAAAGCTGGCCAGAGCTAACAGGAGGCCAAAGGCCGCAGACAACCACACCCGCCACAATTCAGCGCGGTTATAGCGGAAGACCATCATGTTGGTCAGGTTGGCCCAGACGGCGCCCCAGTTGGCGCCGCTGAACTGGATGGAGACGGCATAGAGGGCAGGATTTTCGGCGGTGCTGGTGAAGCAGGTACGGCCGTTTTCCTCATCATCCCTGAGTGTATCAAAACAAAAAGCGGCGGCGGCCACGCCCAATGGCGTCTCGTTAATGTTTGTTTCCGACAGTTCGGGCACAAACGCCCAGCGCGGGAAACAGGTTGGGTCCCCATTCACCACCCCGCCGCTTTCCGCATCTTGCGCTCCAATGCGGAAACAGAAGTTGTCACCAATGGCAGGGGCCGCTTCCGCCCGCAGATTGGTGGTCGGCACCGTCAGGAAGCTGGCGGTGGTGACGGCATAGTTAAACAGGCCAAAGATGATGGCCAGAATGGCCAGAGCCAGAATGAGCGTTAGTTGGACATTGGTGAGGGAGTTGTAGAGATTGTTACGCAGCCAGAGGGTCACGGCCGTGTGCCGGTGAATCAGCTCCGCATACACCGTGATCGCCACGCTGACCGCCCAGACCACCAACACCACAATCGTTGTCACCGGCGTCGCTTCCAGCCGCGAGAGCGTAAACCGCACCGTAATTACCGTGAGCAGCAGCAGCCACAAAGCCAGCAGCCAGCTTCGGGTAATATGGTCACTCACCCATTGGCCCCAATTGAAGTGAATGTGGGGAAGGCGTGTTACTGTTCTTGGTTTGGATGTGGTAGCCATGTTTTTTGTGATGCGTGATGCGTGATGCGTGAGACATGGGGTCACGCATCACGCATCACGCATTATCTCTCCACCAACTGAATCCGCTTGTTGTACCAGTTCAGGAACAAGGAGATGACGATGCTAAAGGTCAGGTAGGTCAATGCCGTCAGAATAATGGGTTGAATGGAACGGCCAGACTGGTTGCCGATAATGCTCATCACCCGCCACAAATCGGGATAATACCGCCAGCGCCAGGCTGGAATTTTTGGTCAGGTTCAGGTCATTGGCTGGTGAGCGGCGGAATGATGACGCGCAGCGCCTGGGGCAGCACAATCAGCCGCAGCCGCTGCCCTTCCGAGAGGCCCAACGCCCGCGCCGCTTCGCTTTGCCCCTTGCCCACCGAGAGGATACCGGCGCGCACAATCTCGGCAATAAACGCGGCCGTATACACCACCAACCCCACCAGCAGCGCCGTAAATTCCAGCGACATACGGCTGCCGCCCACAAAATTGAACCCTTCCAGCGCCGGAACAGCCCAACGGGCCGGCGTTTCCCGCACCGGCACAATCATATGGTTGGCGCTGTCTTCCAAAAGATTGCGCTCCGCCGCCAGCGTTGCTTTGGGCGCCACCAAAACATCACACGTCGCCTCCTCTGCATAGGCATCAATGGCCTGGTCTGGCCGGGCAAAACGGTTCACCTTGTAAGGAATACCCGCCGCCCGCAATTGCGCCGTCAGGTTTACCTCTGAAGGTGAATCTTGTACGCTGCACACCAGCAGCGCCGATGCCGCCACATCATCGGCGCTCAGGCGGCCCCTTTCCACATACTCATCCAACAACCGGATATTATCCAGCCGCAGCCGGCGCTCCATCAGCGATTCCAGGTCAGAAAATTCACGCACACGGGCAGCTCTGGCCACCAGGAACCCTTCGTTGTGAGCCGTGCTGCTGGCCACCAGCCAGCCCAGGCCCACCACGACGAAAAAGGAAAAGATGCACCAAAACAACCGGCTGCTGGTTTTGCCGGTCTTCTCTTCACGCGCCCCCAGGTACATCCACAAAAATTGCGCCTGAATCAGGGCCAGGACAATAAATGCAAACCAGATGGCAAAAGAGCTAAGGGTAACAACTTTGGGAAAGTTGATGCCCCGTTGGCTGATGTAAATGGGCAGCCCAAATGGTTGCAGCGCCGCACCCACCGCCGGCAGTTCCAACAGCAGTACCACAAAATAGAGAAAAAAGAGCTGCAACAACAGGGGTGTGTTGCGAATGATGTCTATGTAGGTTTTGGCAATGTTGCGAACTAACCAGTTTTGAGAGAGGCGGGCGATGCCGGTGAGGGTACCCAGAATTGTGGCTAAAATAATACCGATAAAAGAGACTTTGACGGTGTTGAGCAGCCCCACCCGGATGGCCTGCCAGTAAGAATCGCTGGTTCGATAGGGGATGACCGATTCGGAGATGTCGAATTGGGCTTCAGAAGACAAATAGTCAAAGGCGCAGCGATATGACCATTGTTCGGTGGTGCCATAGAGACAGACAAACTGGGAGTCACCTAAGCGGCTCAGGTTGGCGGCCACATTGCTGATGAACCAGTAAATGACGGACCCCACCACAATGACAAAGAGGATCTGCGCCAATACACCCAGGACACGGCCGTCGCGCCAAAACGGTATGCGCTCGTGGGTTGTATACGTTGATGAGGGCGGGCGGTGGCTTGATTCTGACATACCCACTCCCTAAACAAATGAAACCTGACAGGTCTTTTCAGACCTGTCAGGTTTTCAACTGTTACTTGTTACTTGTACGGAATCGGATACAGAATACCGCCGTCCGTATAGAGCGCATTCAGCCCACGGGGCAGGTCAAATGGTGTGCTGGGACCCAGGTTGCGCATGTAGATATCTTCATAGTTACCCACCTGCTTGATCACCTGGTAACACCAATCATTGGCAAGCCCAAAGTTTTGGCCCAGATCGCCTGTTTCGCCTAACAAATCGGCCACCACCGGGTCATCACCGCCCAGCATACTGTCCACATTTGCCTGGTTCACGCCCAGGAATTCGGCGTTGATGGTGCAGTAGACAACCCAGGAGACAATATCATTCCAGTTATTATCGCCATGCCGGGTCAACGGCCCCAACGGTTCGCGGGACATATCTTCCACCAAAATCTGGTGGGCGTTCGGGTCAGCCAGCAAAATTTGCTGGGAAACCAGACCAGACTTGTCGGTGGTGAAACCATCGCAGGCGCCGCTGTCATACGCCTCGCGGGTGGCTACGGCATCTTCATACACCAGAATCTCAATGCGCACGCCAATACCATCAAAGTATTGAGCCAGGTTCTTTTCTGTGGTGGTACCGGATTGCACACAGACGGTACCGCCGCGCAGGTCTTCCAACGTTTCGATGCCGCTGTCGCGGCGTACCATCATGCCCTGCCCATCATAGAAGGTGGTGGGGGTGAAATCAAAACCCAGCGCCGTATCCCGGCTGAATGTCCAGGTAGTGTTGCGGATCAACACATCCACTTCGCCGGATTGCAGAGTGGGAAAGCGACTGTCACCGGTGGTGGGGGTCACTTCAATTTTGCTGGCATCACCTAAAACGGCCGCAGCAATCGCATGGCAGAAATCAATATCAAAGCCGGTAAAATCACCACTGGCCGGGTCCAGATAGCCGAAGCCGGGTACATTCTGGTTGCCCCCACATTTCAACACGCCGCGATCTTGCACTTGCTTGAGGGTAGCGCCGCCCTCGGCAAAAGTAACGGCTACCGGTTGTGAGGGGGCGGCTTCCGCTGCCACTTCCACAATGCGGGTGACTTCCACTTCACGGGTAACTTCCACGGTTTGGGTGCTGCCGCCACAGGCGGTTAGCATCAGGGCAAATAATAATGAGCTAATTATCAAAACAAAGGGTTTTTTGTTCATGTTTCTCCTCCAAAAAAACGGTTTTACAAGGGGGGGGCCTCATCTCCATCGTTGAAGCCACTATGAATCACATGTTGTTTTCGGTAGTATGGGAACTCTTCACCTCCTTGCAGGTTGTAGCACCTGCCACTTTAATCTAAGCCAACGGCTACGGCCGTGTTCATCCTGGGTGAGAACAGACTAATAACGACGATTTCCAGCAAAGATTCGTTTGATGCATATTGGGTTGATGGTGCGCGTATTGCTGCGTTCGGTAAATCCGAGAAAGCGAAAACCTTACCGTCTCTTCCAGAACGGGGGCTTTTGTTTTCTAGTATAACCAGCCAGGGGAAATGGTCAAATTGTCTTGTGGAAATGATGAATTGTGAATTCCCATCCCTGGCAGCGGGCTGTGGCCCGCGTTGTCTCCTTGCTTACTTCTGGCATAGTTCTCTAGTCCCAATCTGACGTGCGGCCAGGGGCGGGCGTTTATAATCTGATGGGTAGTATACCGGGCAAACGATCTCAAAATGGTCCCTGGACGTTGGAGATTTGACCAATCTCCGATCTCTACTCTCAATTTTAAAACATGGCCGCATTAAGCATTGAACTATTAGGTGGGCTGGTGGTAAAGGTGTACGGCCGTGCCCTCACCACCTTCAAATCGCGCAAAACAGAGGCGCTGCTGGTTTACCTGGCCTGTAACGCCCGCCCCATTGGGCGGGATGAACTGGCCGCCTTCCTGTGGGATAACAGCGACCCGGCCCAGGCGCAGGCCAACCTGCGCAAAACCCTGTCTGACCTGCGCCAACATCTGGACGAATTTTTGCGCATTGACCGGCATACCATCGCCCTCAACCTGGCCGGCGACGTCTGGCTGGATGTGGCCGGGTTTGAAGCATTAACCGACACCAAAGCTGACAGACCTGTCAGCTTTGAACGCGCCATTGAACTGTACAAAGGGGATTTTCTGGCCGGGTTCTTTTTGCGCGACGGGTATGCTTTTGACGAATGGGCGGCGCTGGAACGGGAACGCCTGCGGCTCACGGCCGTGACCACCCTGGAAACCCTCGCCGCCCACTCCCTGCACCACCGCCAATACGCTCGTGGTATTCGGCACACCACCCGCCTGCTGGCCATGGACCCCCTGCACGAAGCCTCTCACCGCCTGCTGATGCGCCTGCTGGCCCGCAGCGGGCAGCGCAGCGCCGCCCTGGCACAATACACCAACTGCCAGCAAATTTTGGCGGCCGAATTAGGCGTAGCGCCACAGCCAGAAACAACGGCCGTTTACCAACGCATCCGCCACGCCCCGCCGCAGCCCATCCACTTCCCCACCCACTTCACCCCCTTCATTGGCCGCCAGCACGAACTGGTGCAAATCAGCCAACTACTCGACCAGCCCCATACCCGGCTGCTCACCCTGCAGGGGTTGGGCGGCGTGGGAAAAACCCGTCTGGCGCTGCAAGCCGCCGCCGACCTGTCTAGCGATTACGAACATGGCGTCTTTTTTCTCGCCCTGGCGGGCACGCTGCCAGACTTTTTCCAGGCCACCCTCAACAGCTTACTGGGTGTACCCGCCACCGCCCAACCGCCCCGGCAGCAGTTGCTCGATTTTCTACGCCCCAAACAATGCCTGCTGGTACTGGACAACTTTGAACATTTGCAGGTACACACGGCCGTACTCACCGACATTTTGCGCGCCGCCCCCCACGTGCAACTGCTGGTCACGTCCAGAGAACGGCTGGATGCGCCCACGGAGCAGGTGTTAGAACTACACGGATTGGATTGGCCGGACCGCGACGCCACCCTAGAGGCGGCGCTTGCTTATGACGCCGTGCAGCTTTTTATCAAACAGGCGCAGCGCGCCCAACCGGACTTCGCCCTCAGCCCGGAAAACGTGGCCGACGTGATTGCCATTTGCCGGTTGGTAGATGGGCTGCCACTGGGCATTGAACTGGCGGCTGCCGCCAGCCGCGCCTTTTCCCCGGCGCAGATTGCCACCCAAATTCAGCAAAATCTGGACTTTCTCAGCAGCCGCGCCCGTGACCTGCCCGCCCGCCACCGCAGCATCCGGGCCATGTTCAATCATTCCTGGGAACTGCTGCCCGCCCATGAGCAGCAGGTTTTCAGCCAGCTTTCCGTGTGTCGCAACGGCTTTGACGCCGCCGCAGCCAGAGCCATCAGCGGGGCGAACACGGCCGTACTCCGTTCTCTTCTTGGCAAATCGCTGCTGCGCCAGCCCACCGCCCACCGGTATGACATGCACGAACTGGCCCGCCAGTTTGCGGCCGAAGCGTTACAAAACGCCGGGCTGGAAACAGAGGCCCGGCAGCGCCACAGCGCCCACTTTTGCGCCTACGTCCATGCGTATGAAGCAGAACTCGATGGCGCCAACGTCTGGCACGGCCTGGAACAACTGGCGGCCGAACTGGAAAATATCCACACCGCCTGGGAATGGGCGGTGCGGCAGCGGCAGGCAGATTTGCTGGCAACGGCCGTTGCCGGACTCAGCCGCTACTATCTTTACCAGGGGCCATTTGCCGTGGGCGTGCTGCTGATGCAGCAGGGCATCGCGGCGCTGGCCGACCAGCCCGATCCCGCCGCCCTGCTGAAACTACACCTGGCGTTAAGCAGCCTGCAAAACCGGATGGGCAGCTATGACGACGCCCTGATCGCCGCCCACACCGCACTCAGTTATATGTCCGCCGAAACAGACCCGGCCGATCAGGTAGCCGCGCATCTGCAAATTGGGCTGGCGCATTGGCATCGAAGCGAACACCAGATGGCCCGTGACCAATTCAGCCACGCCCTGATGCTGGCGCAAACGCATGGCCTGAAGCAACTGGAAGCAGAAGCCCACACCAACCTGGGTCTGGTTCACTATTACCTGGGCGATTTTGCCACCGCCGCGGCCTGTTATGCCGCTGCCCTGCCGCTGCACCAGCAAACGGCCAACCGCCCCGGCGAAGGGCGCACCCTGCACAACATGGCTATCATTTACCATCACCAGGATGACATCGCCCAGGCCATTGCCCATTACCAACAGGGCTTGACCATTGCCCAGGAGGTGCATGACCAGCAGCGCATCGCCTCTGGTTATCTGGCGTTGGGAAATTTATACCTGAGCGAAGGAGCGTATGACCAGGCGCTCACCCATCTGGAGCGGGCGGTGGCTATTCGCCACCACATGGGCGACCGGCAGTGGGAATGGGAGCAGGTGTATCTGGCAGCGGCGCAGCACCAGATGGGCGATCTGGCGGCGGCAGCCCAAACGTACCGGCAAACGATTGCGGCCATGCAGGCGCAGGCCGCGCCGCGCAAGGAGGGGTGGGCGCTGGTGGGGCTGGCGCTGCTGCAATGGCATCAGGGGGAGGCGGCGACGGCCGTGCAAAACAGCAACCGCGCCCTCAGCCTGGCCCTGGCCCACGACCCGTACATCGAAGGGGTGGCGCTGACGGTAAAAGGGCATGGGTTGACCACGTTGGGGCGGCTGGAAGAGGCGACGGCCGTTTACGAGCGTCTGTTGGCGCTGCGGCGGCAGTGGGGCGAAGGGGCGCGGGTGAATGATGCCCTGGCGGGGTTGGCGGCGGTAGCCTGCCGGCGAAATCAACTGCCCACCGCCCTGGGCCACATCGAACCGATCCTGGAATTCCTGGCGCACAAAGAGCTGGGCGGCGCGGAAGACCCGGCCTTCATCTACCTGACCTGTGTCCACATCTGCCTGGCAGCGGGTGACGGCCGTGCCGGTTGGGTGTTAGAGCGGGCCAGGGCGTTCTTGCACGGCCGTGCCGCCACCTTGCATAATCCCGATGACCGGCAGCGCTTTTTGACGGCCGTGCCTAGCCATCGCGCCCTGTTGGGTGATGCGGTGAGGGAGTGAGCAGGTGAAGGGGTGACACGACGATCTTCCAATCTCTTGCAAATCCATTCACGAATTGAATTACTGATAACCGGCACTAGACGCCTCTACTATCCTCCGGTATCATAACCATAACAGGTAGGGCTACCGAGAACAGCCTGGCTGTAAGGCCGTTGCCAAATCTGGAGGAAACACATAATGTCCTCAATCAGCCACAAGATGCCGTTATTGACTACTCAATGGTGAGCAACAAGATGACAGACACAAGTCCAATTAACCCTATGGTTTTACAGTGGGCACGTACAACTGCCGGGCTTTCCATTGATGAGGTTGTGCAGAAACTAAACCGTAAAAAGATCACGGTTGAAACCATTAAAGCGTGGGAAAGTGGTGAGGCAGCGCCCGATTACGTGCAGCTTGAAAGGCTGGCGTATGAGGTATATAAGCGACCAATTGCCATCTTCTTCTTCCCGCAGCCTCCTGCTGAAGAAACACCTCAACAAGCCTTCCGCACCTTGCCTGATTCTGAAATACAGCGTCTATCACCGCGCTTGCGATTTCTCCTACGTCGTGCCCAGGCAATGCAACTCAATCTTTACGAGCTATATGAGGGTGCAAATCCGGCCAGACGGCAGATTGTGCGCGATCTGCAATTTTCCCTTGATACTCCTGTAGAAGAACTTGCCTATCTTGTTCGTCAATACTTAGGCATAGAACTGGCCGAGCAATTCAAATGGCGGAGCAGCGACGAAGCATTCAAAACATGGCGTAATGCCCTGGAAAATTGTGGCGTTTTTGTCTTTAAGGATGCGTTTAGAGAAGAAGCGGTCTCTGGCTTTTGTCTACATGATAACCACTTTCCTCTAATCTATGTCAACAACAGCACGGCCGTCACACGACAGATATTTACACTATTTCACGAACTGGCTCACCTTTTATCTGGGACGGGAGGGATAGATAGACCGGATGATCGTTATATTAACAGCCTCAGCGGGCGAAACAAACAAATCGAAGTCCTTTGTAACCGTTTTGCGGCTGCCTTTCTGGTTCCCGAAGCTGACTTTGACCACCGCATTGGTGGGTTGCTTATTAACGAAACAACCATAAGCACCCTGGCAAATCAATACAGCGTCAGCCGGGAAGTCATCCTGCGACGTCTGCTTGATAAGAAGTTGGTGACTCCGCAACTCTACGAACAGTTGGTTGAAGAATGGCGTAACAATGTGGTGGACAAACAGGGCAGCGGTGGGGACTATTATCGTACACAAGGCGCGTATTTGGGCGAACGTTATCTGGAGTTGGTCTTCGGGCGTCTCTATCAAAACAAAATATCTGTTGAACAACTTGCCGATTATCTGGGGGTAAAGACAAGCAGTGTGCCCGGTATGGAAGCGTTGATCTTGCCAAGAGGAGCAGGAGCGTGACTTACGTTTTTGACAGCAACACTTTAATTGCTCTATTCAGGCACTACTATCCTAGCCGATTCCCTTCTTTGTGGCAGAAGTTTGCCCAGGCTGTTGAATCCCAAACTATCATCTCTGTACGGGAGGTTAAGAACGAAATCAGTCAACAAGAAGATGCCCTGGCAGAATGGGCTAAAAAACATCCCGACTTTTTTCATTCCCCTGAACCGGATGAATTACGTTTTGTCGCGCAGATATTTGCTATACCCCATTTTCAATCCCTTGTGCGGAAACAAGAGCAGTTACAAGGGAAGCCGGTAGCCGACCCATTTGTCATTGCTAAAGCCAAATCGTTAAATGGTTGTGTGGTTACGGAAGAACTATTCAAACCAAACTCATCCAGGGTCCCCAATATCTGTCAGCACTTTGGCATCAATTGTCTGAATTTGGAAGGATTCATGGAACAAGAGAACTGGACTTTTTGAAAAGACCGTGTTGCACCGGAGCCAACCGAGTGGAGATTGCGGGGCAACCTACATTTGTGGCGGGCGATGCGGGAGTGGTTCACGGCCGTACCCAACCGCCGCGCCCTGTGTTCTCAAAGAGCCACCTTTTTCAATCGCCCCAGGATCACATCACGGCCAAGAATACGACCATCAACAAAAAAGTGATTAACGGTAGGAATGACGGCCGTTTGCACAAATACCACACACGCGGCGGGCCAAACAGTAATAGCAAGGCGGGCAGCAGGAGATACCAGGGAAGAAGCAGGGATTGGAATACGGCCGTGAGCAACACCATCATCCCATTCACTCCCACCAGCCCCACCAGCGCCAGTGGCACATACCGGCGGCTGTTTACCAGGATCGTTTCTCGCGTTGGCGCGCTTAGCACCAGGATATAAAACAAAGCGGCGGCGATAAACGCCCCTGGCGCATACACAAAAAACGCCGAAGACTCTCCCGCCCCCAATCGGCGGTCATCCACAATAAAAATGGATTCCCAATACCCCAACTGATTCAACAGCAGCACCGCCAGTGTCAGGCCAAAAAGGACGGCGAACACCGTCATGGTAGGTCGCGCCGTCAACCATTCGGGAATGGTCAGCTTCGCTTCCGCCGCCGTCACCTGCGGCTCCAACTTGCGGATGAGATACACAGCCACACAAAAGACAAAATACACCAGCGTCAGGGCGACCATATTGGTGGCCCGCCGCTCCGTAAACCAGGCGCTCATATCGGCCAGAAAGAAAAAGCCAATCAGCACGGCCGTGCCATCCACCACCGGCGCCAACATTTCCAACATCGCGTTTGATTGTTTCAACAACCCATCTCCTTCAAAATTATGAATTATGAAGGATGAATTATGAATTTAATCCTTCATAGGGTAATCTCCAAAATCCTGAATCCATTGTACGTCAGGTCAGAAAAGGTGACAGCTATTGATGATTCGTCCTTATGAACAGGTGGATGCGGCGGCACTCACGGCCGTACATAACACCCTCTTCCCCCACCGGCCCCATACCCGCCAAAGCTGGGGGGCGCATGTGGATGGGATTTTGCGAGTGGACGGCCGTGCCTGGACGCTCACCGTTGACAATACCCCTATTGCCTATGCCGCCTGCCTGCCCGTGCCCGGACTGCCTGGCCTGGTGGAATTGGAAGGGTTTGTGGCCCCTGCCCGGCAGCGGCAGGGTTATGGCACACGCCTGCTCACCCACATCAAGACGGAGTTGGCGGGTACGGCCGTTACCCAACTCTCCTACCCCGTTCCCCACCTGGGCACCCCCGCCGCCCACTTCCTGCGCAAAAACGACTTCTTCATCGAACATGAAGAGCGGATGATGGAATTGTCAATGGTCAACGGTCAATGGTCAATGGTCAATGGTCACTTGCCACCCTTCGGCAAGCTCAGGGCAGGCTCTGCTACTTGCTACTTGCAACCATTCCCACTCCCCACCGCCATCCCCCTCTTCTGCCGATTGTACGCCGCTTGCTTCACCGGGCTACCCTGGAACCAGCCCTTCACCGAGGCCGAGGTAGCGGCTACCGTACAAAATAGCGAAGACCTGCTCTTTTTGCTGGAAGAGGACGCCCCCATCGGGTTTGTCTGGCTGCGGCCACAGGCAAACAATACCGTCCAGCTAGAACCCATTGGCATCATCCCGGAAAAACAGGGGCAGGGCTTCGGCCGTACCCTCCTCCACCTGGTCTTGTCACAATTAGCAGCACAGGGGAGCACGGCCGTGACCCTCGGCGTCTGGGCCAACAATAAACCGGCCCTCCATCTCTACCACAGCCTGGGCTTCCGCCAGACGGAAAGCGTGGTTTACCTGGCCCACAATGTGTAGAGATTAGGGGAGTGGGAGATTAAGGGATTCTCAATCTCCCACTCCCCTAATCTCCTAATATCTCCCTCCCCCCTTGCCTTTCCCGTTTTCCGTTCTACAATCAACCACAGGTCTGGCGACTTCCCAACTTACTGAACGAAGGTCTAGGGTGACAAATGGGGTACGGCCGTTAAAATATCCTTCGCGCCCTTCGCGTTCTTCGCGGATCAGAAACTTAAAAATGGAGAAACCATCATGTTCAAAAATATAGATGATGTCAGACAGCAGTTAGGCCGCCAGCAGTACATCGCCTCCGCCGAAATCGGCACGGTGGTTTACCTGGCGCACGCCCTGTGCAAACCGGTTCTGGCCGAAGGCCCGGCCGGCGTGGGCAAGACCGAACTCGCCAAATCCTGGGCCGCCGCCCTGGACATGCCCCTCATTCGCCTGCAATGTTACGAAGGGCTGGACGAGAGCAAAGCTCTTTACGAATGGGAATACGCCAAACAAATGCTGTATACCCAACTGCTGCGCGACACCCTGCGCAACATCCTGGGCGATGTAAACAGCCTTGCCGAAGCCGCCAGCCGCCTGGCCCAGGAAGAAGATGTCTTTTTCTCCGAAAACTTCCTGCTCCCCCGCCCCCTGCTCACCGCCCTCACTTCTGACCGCCCCGTCGTCCTGCTCATAGATGAAATTGACCGCGCCGACGTGGAATTTGAAGCCTTCTTGCTGGAAGTCCTCAGCGATTTTCAGGTGAGCGTACCCGAACTGGGCACCATTGTTGCCAAACACCAACCGATGGTGCTGCTCACCAGCAACAACACCCGTGAACTCAGCGAAGCGCTTAAACGGCGCTGCCTTTATCTCTATGTAGATTACCCCACCCAGGACGCCGAACTGGAAATTGTGCGCTTGAAAGTGCCCAACCTGCGCCCCGAACTGGCCAAGCAGGCCGTCGCCGTTGTCCACCAACTGCGGCAAATGGATTTGCGCAAAACCCCCAGCATCAGCGAAACTCTGGATTGGGCGCGGGCATTGGTCGCCCTCAACGCCGAACACATTGACGAACAAACGCTCACCAACACCCTCACCGTCCTGCTGAAATACGAAGCCGACGTGCAAAAAGCCCGCCGCATGATGGGCGGCAGCGGCAGCGATACGGCCCGGCGGGGACGGTATAACCGGTGATTCGTAATCCGTAATCCGTGAGCCGTAACCCGTCGGCATACGGATTACGGCATACGAATTACGGCTCACGGAGGAAAGATGGACAAACGAGTCGTCGAATTCATACGCGGGCTGCGGGCGGCGGGGGTGCGCGTGTCGCTGGCGGAGTCGGTGGATGCGCTGCACGCGGTGGAGAGCCTGGGTGTTAGCGATAAAACACTTTTCCAGGCGTCACTGCGGGCGACGCTGATCAAAGAGAAGGACGATTTTCAGGCGTTTGACGAGCTGTTCCCGCTCTATTTTGGCAGCGGTGGGCCGCCCTTGATGAACGCCACGGAAGACCTCAGCCCGGACGAGCAGCAAATGTTGCAACAGGCATTGGCGGGGATGAGCGGCCGTTTCCAGCAGCTGCTCGATTGGCTCACCAGCGGCAATGGCCCCACCAAAGAAGAGCTAGAAGAGATGGCCAACCGGGCCGGGGCGCAGTGGGCCAATGACCCCCGTGAAGCGCGTTGGGTGACGCGGCGCATGTTGCAACAAATGGGCATGGGGCACCTGGAAGAGCAACTACAACAGTTGGTGGAGCAGTTGCAGAAGATGGGCATGAGTTGGGAATCCATTCAAAAGCTGTTGGGGATCGTGGAAGCCAACCGGGAAGCATTAGAACAGCAGGTGGCGCAGCAGGTGGGGGCGCAAATCGCCGAGCAGCGCGCCAACCGCCCCAACGACGAACTACATGGCTCTGACCTGATGCACAAACCGCTGCAATCGCTGACCGAAGAGGAGGCTAACGCCCTGCGCAAGGAAGTGGCACGGCTCATCACCCAAATGCGCAGCCGGGCGGCGCTGCGACGCAAAAAGGGTACCAAAGGGCGTTTTGACTCTAAATCCACCATTCGCACTAACCTGCGCTATGGCGGTGTGCCCATGGAGTTGAAGTGGAAAAAGAATAAGCTCAAGCCCAGTCTGGTGCTGATTTGTGACGTTTCGACTTCGATGCGTTCGGTGGCGGAATTTATGCTGCGGCTGACCTATGAACTACAAGACCAGGTGGCCAAGGCGCGTAGTTTTGCCTTCAATTCAGACATGCACGAGATCAGCGTGACGCTGGCGGGGGCGCGGGCGGCGGAGGCGGTGACGCAGGTACTCTACAACATTCCACCCGGTTATTACGCCACCGATTTTGGCAACAGCCTGGATACGTTTTACCACAACTGGCTGGATTCGGTTGACGGCCGTACCACCGTCGTGGTCCTGGGTGATGCCCGCAACAATTACAACTCGCCGCGCATTGACCTGATGAAAGATTTACAACGGCGGGCGCGCCGCCTCATCTGGCTGAACCCGGAACACCAGCAGCAGTGGGGCACCGGCGACAGCGATATGTGGGATTATGTGCCGGTGTGCGACGAGGTGTTTGTGGTGCGGAATCTGGCGCAGTTGGCTACGGCCGTAGACAAACTCCTCACCAATACCTGATCCACGCGGGACGCGAAGGTTCAGCAAGAAAATTCGTGGCCCTTTTCGGCCAACCCACAGCTAAATTTGTAGGGCGATTTTGAAAATCGCCCTATTTTTTTACCATTACCCATCCCGCTACTCCGCATAAACCACACAATCAAATAATTGACGCCGCCTGTTTAGGCAGCTTGTAAGTTAAGTTGACTACAGTGGCGGCAAGTTTGTGTTAGGTTTTATGGGGTTACGTTTTGCCAGACAAGGCCCCATGAAAAACAAGTACAGGTAGTAGTGTAAGTTCATACCGATCATGTGTTTTTATTGTAGTGCGCCACACCAGACACCATTGCCATTGTAGAGCCGGCTCCGTCGCTTGACGATGCCGGCTCTTTTTTGTGTTCCGGTTGCGCCCATTGTAGAAAACGGAGGAAAATCTGATGAAACGTGCCGGTTCGGGAATGTTGTATTTCTTGAATATCATATTGGCTGCCACCTTGTTGGTGGGGCCGTTGGCGGGGGTGGCGACGGCCGTTGCCAACCAACCATCTCAAGCTGAAGCAATTTTATCCCCTACGGAAGCTGGTTTAGACTTGCTCATGGCGGACAAGGCGGCCATGCCTGATCTGGCGTTGGCGGCGGATGCCCACGAAGCGGCGATGCATGAGGTTTTGTCATCAGCCGGACTGGCTGGCGTGGCCCGGCTGGAACCGTTTGGGGGGCAAACGGCCGTGTCCATGCCCGCGGTAAATTTGCCGGTAACGGCCGTTAACCCGCCGTCTGCTCCCAACCCTGTCGCCCAATTACAGACCGGGCAGCCCCAGGCGGCTGACCTGGCGGCTCTGCCACAGCCGGAAGGGGAAAATGAACCCCTCGATTTTGGCGGCGAGGCGGCCGTGGTGCGCTCTGTGGCTAAGATGGAGAAGGTGTTGGGAGGGGGTACGGCCGTTGCTACTCCTGAAAATCTCTCCCCGCCTGTTTATGGCCCCAAGCTACCCTCCATAGCCACCACCAATCTCCAATCTCCCGTCTACATCTACCTTCCTATCATTGCCCACAATACCACCGGCGCCCCGCCCCCACCCGAACCAGAGCCTATCCCCAATCAGATTACCGTTACACCTGACGATGGCGGTGTTTTGACCACGACGGATGGCGTTCTTGAGTTGATGATTCCACCGGGAGCCGTCACCACAACAACTATCTTTGCTTATGAATCATTACTCGGTACACCTGTGCCAGGAAACCGGGAAACTTATGGCGCTTATTTTGATTTAACGGCGCAAACTCAAGAGGGGGTGCCCGTTACTCAGTTTCAGAAAAGCCTGACGTTAACCCTTCATTATCCTGAGACGGTCTTCTCAGGAGTAGAGGAAAGCAGAGGGTTTGTTGGGTACTGGCACACACCCCAGGCCCTATGGATACCGTTAGCCACTTCTATGCAGCCAGAAGCTAATGTAGCCGTAGCTGTAACCGACCATTTTACCCTTTTTGCCCTGCTGCTCCTGCCCAACTGCGGGGATATAGATTGGACTCCCATTCCCAGTTCGATCCAGCCAGCTTTTGAAGAAGCCTGTTTCCGGGTTGGCCTCGGTGCTTTGGGTGATTATATAGGCTCCGGGCCTTTAGATGGTACGTGGGTGGCTCATTTTGACAATGGCTGGCTCGTCTACAATACCGGTTTGGGTATGGCCTACTTCCTGGCGACGGATATTTATGATGTCTATCCATCTGCCATTTCCTGGCTTGGAATGCCCACAAGCGATACTGATCCAAATGGGCCACCTGATACTTACAGAGATGCCTATCATGATTTCCGGGAACAACCTTACAACTTATTTGACAATGGCTTTATAGGTATTACAAACGGTGTGGCTGAGGCGCACTTAAACTATCCTCAGATTCTCAATGTAGCTACACACAGTGAGAATTTAGGGGATGGAACCGTGACATTTAGTGTTCTCGCTTCGGTTGATCCTTCCCCTGGCACTGCTGGGCCAACGGCTTATGCTATATTAGTCGCTGAGTTTAGCGATGGCACTAACTGGTACCGTGAAGAAGTAGTTGGGCCGTCTTCGCTGCAATTCACATACCCCAATCCGGTACCAATAACAGAAACGATTACATTTCATTGGATATTGGATCGGGTAGTTTATAGTACCACTGACGACCTGGTAGGTTATGCTCCCTGTCTGTATTATGATCATCAACAGCCTTATGGCCCACTCAGTGTAGTGAGCAACTTCCAGGCAGAAGTTGGGTGCGAAGGTGATGGTGGCGGCGGTGGCACTGGCGACTATTTGCCGCCAACTATCCAACTAATAGAAGTGTGGCCTGATGGGCAGGGTAATCTGAGCATTAAGGCAAAAATTACTGACAACAGTGGCACGATTGCCAGTTATTCTCTTACAAATGATATTGGCACCCTCTCGATCCCACTTACCCCAACGCCCCAGTTTGGCGCCGATGTGTATAGTGCCATCATCACCAAAATTCCCACAAACCGGGCCGTGAATTTCATTATCACAGCCACGGATGCTGCTGGAAATACAGCCAGTATCAGCGCCAACAGCCGTTCGCCGTTTTTCAGGCATCTTGGGTTGAGTTGTGTTAATCCTTGTGGATGGGATCGGCCGATTGGCAATCCGGTAGTGCCAGGGACGGGCAATAAGGTGGAACAGGTTGAGGCGCTGACTGTGGCCGGGGCGGGGGGATCGGATATTGAGATTGTCCTGACGTATAACTCGCAGGACAGCCGGATTGGCATTGTGGGTCAGGGATGGCGTTTCCCGTACCAGATGGATATGCGGTTGGTGAATAATCTGTTGTTGTCAGGAGCGGAGATCAACTATGCCGACGGCCGTAAAATCCTCTTCACCGATAATGGCGATGGCACTTATGCGCCGCAAACGCCGGATATTCACGACCAGTTGTGGCAAAGTGGCAGCAACTTCATTCTCAAGAAGAAATCTTTGGAGGAGTATGAGTTTGATGGGGACGGCCGTTTAATTGCCATGCGGGATCGGAATGGCAATGAAATCGAGTTTGTTTACACCGGCGACCAATTGACGCGCATTCAGAATGATGCCGGGCGTTGGGTCAACATTGCCTATAACGGCGATGGCTTCATCGAAACTCTGACAGCCCCCGAAGGGCGGCAGGTTGGGTTTGCTTATGAGGGCAACAAGCTGGTTGGTTTTAGCAACGGCCGTGACCACACCTGGCAATACGAATATGAAGAACGCTATATTGGCACATTGGTTGATGTGGCTGGGCAGGTCTACGAAGCCTACGATTACCTGCTTACCGGTGTCATCACCCCTAAAGGTCATTACAAAAACGAACAGAGTTATGATGACAAAGGGCGTGTTATTGAACAGTGGGTGGGCGAAAATGAGCGGCGGACTTTTGTCTACGATGACGATGCCCATACCGTAACCATTACCGATATGTTCAACCACACCACCATTTATCACTATGATGATGACAAACGGCTGGTTTTGATTGAATACGCCAATAATACCTCTGAAGCGTTCGACTATGATGAGGATTTCAACCGCATCTATCGTCGTGACCAGGAAGGGCGGGAATGGCATTGGACGTTTGACGACCAGGGCAATCGCCTGACGGAAACGGGGCCGTTGGGCTGGCAGCAGGCATGGGCCTACAATAACCTGAACCGGGTGATCAGCCAGACAACGAAGATTGAAGACGGCCGTTTCCGCACCACTCTTTACGACTACGATTCAGTCGGCAACCTCACCGAAATCACTGACACCCTCGGTTACACCAGCACCATTACGTATGACCCACGCGGCCTGCCGGAGCGCATTGTTGATTTCAATGGCAACCTCACGATCAATGAATATGATCCCGTCACTGGCGATCTGACGCTGACGCGCAATGGGGCCGGGGATGAAGTGACGTTTGCTTATGACGATTTGGGGCGTGTGGTGGAGATGATTGATGGCAACGGCAATCTGTACACCTACACTTACGACGACAACGACAACCTGACCGACATCCACGGGCCACTGACTTATCATCAGGGCTTTCGCTTTGATGCCAATGACAATCTGGAATTTGAGATTGATCCGCTGGGCGGGGTGATTTCCTACACCTATGATGCCTCAGAGATGCTGACCCAGGTGCAGAACCAGCTGGGCTTTACCACCGTTTACACTTACAACGACATGGATAAGCTGGCAGCAATGGAGGACGCGGAAGGCCGGGTATGGGAGTTTGAATATGATGCGGTGTATAACCTGACGGCCGTACACGGCCCCGAAGACACCCACACCCTCTACGAATACGATGGCGTTGGCAACATTATCCTCATGACCGCTTGCAACAGCGAATACGATGGCACAACCTGCCCCGAACATTTTGCCACCAAATACGAATATGACGATTTGAATCGCCTGATCAGGCTCATCGAAAATTATGAGGCTGGTGGGCCGGTAGACGAAGAAACGAACGTCACCACCGAATTCCAATACGACATCGCCGCTAATTTGCGAATCCTCACCGATGCCTTGGGCCACCAAACCTTCTACGAGTACAGTGACCGTGACGAACTAATCCGCAGTGAGGATGCGGAAGAACAAGTCACGCGCTTCATCTACGATGGCAACGGGTTGATGGTGCGGCTTATCAATGCACGAGGTTACACCACCACCTTCACCTACGACGGCGCGAATCGGTTGGAGACAATGCGCGATGCCGATGACAACCTGTGGCAATACTTCTACGACCACAACGGCAATCTACAGGAGATGATTGATCCGCTGGATGTCATCACCCGCTATGAATACGACGAACTCGACCGTCTCAGCCATCTCATTCAAAACTACGTGGAGGGCGGCGCAGCCACCTACGACCAAAACGTCACCACAACGTTTGAGTACGACAACGCCGGCAACCTGCGCTTTGTGTATGACCCGCGCCAGACCGAAAGCTATGTGACCGAACACCAATACGATGCCGCCCATCGCCGCATCCTCACCATTGACAATGAGAATGGCGAGACCAGCTTTGGTTACGACCGGGTCAACAACCTGGTGTGGATCACCGATGCCAACGGCCATACCACCACCTTCACCCTGGACGACCTCAACCGCCAGATTGCCATCACCAATCCCGAAGGCCATTCAGTTGAATTTGCCTATGACCGTTTGAGCAATACGCTTATCATCACGGATGCGCGGGGTTATCCGACTACCTTCACTTACGATGGCATGAACCGTGTCGAGTTAATGGTGGATGCGATGGGGGGCGAGTGGGAAACGACGTATGATGCCATGGGCAAGGTGCAGTGTCAGATTGATGCCAATGACCATGCGAACAATTGTTACACCTATGACAAAGTGTATCGCCTAAAGTCCAGTACCGATGCCGAAGGACATACCGACAGCTACAGCTATGACCCCAATGGCAACCTGCTCACCTGGACAGACGGCAACGGCCACATCACCACCTACACCTATGACGTGCTGGATCGGTTGGAAAGCGTGACCAACGCCGAAGAGGAGACGACCACCTACCGGTATGATCCCCTGGGTAACCAGACCCATCTTATTGAGGCGGACGGCATTGCCACCCGCTACGATTATGATCCGCTCTACCGCCTGATCACCGTCAACCAGAATGACCAGCCGGGCCAGCCGGAAAGCGCCGACGTGAATGTGGATACCCATTACGTTTACGACGAAGTGGGCAATCTGCTGACTATCGTGGATGCCAATGAGCATGAAACGCACTTCACCTATGATGGACTCAACCGGATGATACTGGAGGTGGATGCTGATTTCAACGAGTGGCATTATGAGTATGATCCGGTGGGCAATCGCACGGCGCGGATTGACGCCAATGGCTACCGCACGGAGTACACCTATTACCCGGACAACCAACTGCACACCATCAGCTATGAACTGGATGGAACCGGCGTCACCTATCTCTACGACGAAAACAACAACCGCATCCAGATGGACGATTGGCTGGGGACGACCACGTGGCAGGTTGACCCGCTTAACCGGGTGACGGATGTGACCGATGCCTTCGGCCGTCACCTCGGTTACGGCTATGACCCGGTGGGCAACCGCACCAGCCTGACCT